>JBAXVB010000795.1:0-2047 GCA_037129415.1 Deltaproteobacteria bacterium | reverse complement strand
TGATAGTAAAGCTTTGGGCTTCGATCTCATTGGGTGTCATGGTGTTCCTGTAGTTAAGAATTATGAATTATGAACAAAAACATCCAGCCTTCACAATTCGCTTTTGCTTTTGCTTTTCATTCATAATTCATAATTCGTAATTCGTAATTCATAGTACTCTAAGCATGCCCGAACAAAAGTTGCAGCAGCTTCCGGTTGACTGCCGAAATGCAGATGAATGTAGCTGCCAAGAGTGTTATTAACTTGAAATCCTTCCTCGACATTGGATTCGCCGAATCGGGATGTCACAGCATATACGCCCTTAACCTCCGCAGGGGGAATTATTTCTGAATAATGAAATTCATGTCCCCGAATCTTCTGGCCTGCCTTCCCCAGAATCGTATCATTTTTCAGGATAATTTGCCGATATCCCAGAGTTTTCAGGCGGTGTAACATCCGGGTGGAAAATGAAAAGCATCCGGTCATGGGATGGTTCCGGCCATCCATATCCGTCAGCTCTCTACAAAGATACATTAGTCCCCCGCATTCCGCATAAATTGGCATGCCTTTCAGGCTGGATGCCAGAATCATGGATCGGAGCTGCGAATTCGCCGCCAGTTTTTCCGCATGAAGTTCCGGATAACCGCCGCCAAAATAGATTCCACTCAGTCCTTCAGGCAGACTGGAATCTGCAATTGGAGAAAAAGGAACGAGTTCAGCGCCTGCTGTAGTCAGTGCATCCAGGTTATCCGAATAATAAAAACAAAATGCTGAATCCATGGCTACCCCGATTTTAACAGTAGAGCCGGCATCCTGCCGGCTTTTTACGGATTCAGGCAGCCGGCAGGATGCCGGCTCCACCTGGACAGTTGAGAGCGCTGTTTCCGGATCGGCATGGATATCCGAAAAGCATGCCAGCAGCGCATCCATATCCACCGAAGATTCCATGAAATCAGCCAGTCGGTCAATAGCACTCTGCGCCATTGGATGGTCCTGAAGTGTAACCAGTCCCAAATGCCTTTCCGGAATAGCAATGTTCTCATTTCTAAGCATTCCTCCCAGACATGGCATTTGAACACGGCCAGAAATGGCATCCTTCAGATAATTCAGGTGCCGCGCACTGCCCAACTGGTTAAAGATGACTCCGCTAAACCGTAAATCAGGATCAAATTTTTCAAAGCCATAGACGACAGCGGCTGCGCTTCTGGCCATACTTTTAGCATTGACCGCCAAAAGCACCGGAAGGTTCAGCCATTTAGCCATCTGTGCGGTCGAGCCTGCCTCGCTTTTTCCGTCATACCCGTCAAAAAGACCCATCACGCCTTCAACGACCGCAAAATCAGCGGATTCGATTTGGCGGTTAAAGATTTTCTGATTGCAGGATTTTGAAAGCATCCATCCATCCAGATTGCGGCAGGCTGTACCGGTAATCCGGGTATGGTGGCCAGGATCAATAAAGTCCGGGCCAACCTTGAACGATACCACACGGAATCCCCGGCGCTTCAGGGTGGCCAGAATGGCCAGCGTGAGGGTAGTTTTCCCGGACCCGCTCTGTGTTCCTGCAACAACAATTCCTTTAATCGGACAACCTCCTGTAGGGGCGAATCTTGTATTCGCCACATCTTGTATTCGCCATATCGAAAGGGCGAATACAAGATTCGCCCCTACCTGATCTCTTATGTGTCTTTATATAGAATTTTTGCAATGGTTCGAATGCCTTCAAGAAGCCTCACTGTCGGCCTCGAAACCAGTACTTCATCAATCAGATAAATCTGTTGGGTCTGAACCGCCTTGATCGCAGAAAATCCCGGCTCGTAGCGAATCAAATCGACCGTGACGTGATTCATGGGTCCGGATTGCGCCAGATAGATATCCATATCAAAAGCGTGGGAGAGAATCCGTTCTTTTCCGTAAGCTGCGATATTGGTATCCCTAACCGGTTCAGCATCCCTGGCAATGTTGATTCCGCCAGCGGTCTCGACGGCGAAAATCGCCATGGAATCCGGCGAAAAAGTTTTCATGCGATCATGAATGGCTTCAAAATAGACCTTTTTTCGGGGATTGATTT
>JBAXVB010000794.1:0-2063 GCA_037129415.1 Deltaproteobacteria bacterium | reverse complement strand
TCTCTTAAACATTGATATGATAGGATATTATCTTTTCCGTTCAGACACTATGTAGAACGTGTTGATACGACATCGAAAAATAATACCGACAAAAGTGTCACATACACCCATGCTATCCACGTGAGTGATTACAATGCTGATAACAAGGCCGGTTTCAGACCAGATTATACAACTACTATGGTAGTAACAAAGTCAATAGCCGGAAAATACGCCATTACTACAACACCAAAGGTTGCGTACTATGTTACAGGTGTTAGGCAATAGCATTTTTCTATTGATTTTACGTCTACTTCTGTTTCGCGATAGATATGCAGGATATGGTTTCTTATAGTCGGGGTTACCCACTCCGATTATAAGAAACGTTGCTCATACATCATGTAAATAGTATCAATTAAGTCCCTTTTTAAATGTTAGTTCCCGTATACTTGTGCAGAAATCATAATAACGCCCCTGCACAGTATCTTATAAAGCAGAAAAATATGAAAAAAACATACTTTATTGTTACTGTCATTGTTTTAGTGATAGCAGCACTCGGATTCTCCAACTCAAGTGTCTTTTTGGAGAATGCCGCTTCAAGCAAAAGCGCAGAAGTTGAAAAAACGACAACCTCCGTTGGTGATAGTAAGGTTGACAGTATAACAATTGCTCCTGCTTTTGAGGAAAAACATCAAAACATCTTTGACCCTGAAACTAAACCGATGATTATTGCTGAAACAAAGCAAAAATTCATAAATGATCTGAAATCAGCAGTCAATGACCAGATACCTCCTGAAAATGCACCCGCACCTGATTACGATATTAATGAACTGATTCATAATCTTAATGATCCATCCAGTGATAACGATTCCAGAGAAGACAGTGCCAAAGCCCTGATTAAATCAGGGACCAAGGAAGGGGTTCTGTCAGTTCTTAAAGCGATCAGTAACGCCCATGTGCAACAAGATTATGACCTTAAAGACAGTTTGATGCAAGTTTTTGCGGGTGTTGATTCTGTACAAGCAGCTGATCTGTTGGCAGACGTGCTGACAGGAAAAGCTCCTTTTTCTTCCGAACTGCCTGAAATGCCCAAGGACATAACTGATGCCATCAATAATGCGATAAGATTGATGCCAAATGAAGATGTGGGGGAAATGCTGGCTCAGAAATACACTGAGGCTTCAGAAGAAGAAAAAAAGAAATTATTGGATATAAAACATCCTGTTATGATTGCACGTATGGCTGCTGATGCATTTGGGCTGGGTGATAATGAAACTGCCGGCAGACTCATAGTGGAACTTGCCGGTGTTGAAAATAATTTGGCGATTAAGGGAATTATGATACTTGCCAGAGAACAATCCATATCTTTGGACAATGTTACCAACATGCTGTCTTCGTGTTCATTTATGAACTCCCAAGATGATCAGACGCATTTTATGTTTGTTGGGTATCTTGGCAATGCTGAATTTAGTCCCGAAGAAAGGTCTTTAGCCGCGTATGCAATGGCGAGTGAAAATGATAAAGAAATGGCAATTTCAGCTTTGAAGAAGGCACAACTGTTTGAAGAAGACCCTTTGGTTAAACAATATATTGAGGATGCTCTGTCTCGAATAGATTATACATCCCAGAATAGTTAACCAACGGAAATCACAAATGCTCGAAGCCACCGTTCAGGTTTCGCAACGAGAAACTGCCCGCCTCTTTTTTATCGTTCCTTCGAAAATCCATACCGGATCCGGAGCACCATGGAAAGATCGCGCAGCAGATCAAGTACACGTTCAGCCAGTGCCTCGGTAATCACGCCGCCTGTTCCGCACAGCTTTGAGTAATCAGCGCCCGCCCGCCAGCCACCTCAGCAGTTCCCTGTCAAAACCCCTGGCAACAAATTGGTTCCATCCCAATCAAATTAAAAATGAGCTACGACACACAGGACTGATGTATTCTAAGCCAGCCCTTGTCCAAGGGAAAACGGGTGAAGACCCGCACGCAAAAACCTAACCGGACAATTCTGGCGCACACGGGAAAAATTCGTTTGCAATAGTTATCATCTGATGATAACATTAGATCAATGGCAAAATTAGAACATG
>JBAXVB010000793.1:0-2064 GCA_037129415.1 Deltaproteobacteria bacterium | reverse complement strand
CTTTGTCATTACAAAGTATTGTAGGTTCTGCATTTGCTATAACTCTTTCAATCAGGAAATCTAAAATTTGACCTGCCTGATGAGTGGTGACAGCATCCATAACGTCCTCCTTTATTTTTTAAATGTGAACCCGATTACATCTCTGATTATCTCATATTCACCATCAGCCAAATCTATTTTTTTTCAATATCTCTTCAATAGCAGATTCTGGAATTTTGTATAGTTTAGCTCTTCTTTTTTGGCTCCTCGCTATCTACAGTGGGTAATACGATATTTCAATTCGTGAAATCCGAATGGCCCAAACTCCACTTTCGAATCAAGGACATCATCCCGCATAAACCACCGGTCCGAATCCTGCAGTTCAGCATAGAACTGACCCAGCAGGCACTCATCCTGCTTTTCCAGCGGACGAATGACAGATTCCTTTCCTTCTCCTGGTATAATAAATCTGCTAATTTGATATTGCCATTATCGCGGGATTGGACCCGGTAAGTTGGCTCCATGCAGCACCATCCCACTTATAAAGGCCTAATGCCCCGAAGTCCACGTAGAGTGTTGAACCTGAGACCACCATGTTTTCAGGGCTGGCCGTTGAGAGCTGAGTCCATGCAGCACCATCGAATTTCTGGAGACCTGATGCTCCGAAATTAGCATAGAGAGTTGAACCGGAATAAACCATACTCTCAAGGATTGATAGAGCTAATTTGTGACCACGCTGCATTACCTGAATTGTATATCCAGAGTCCTGAGCCGACAAAACTCGCTGCTATTAATTCTGCTCCTGCCCCTGCTCCTGCCCCCGCTCCTGCCTGTGTTACGGTCACATCAACAGGACTGCAGGTTGCACCGGATGCTGTTATCCGGATGGTGGCGGTTCGGACTGAGGCGCCGGTGTTCGACGTAAAACTGCAAGTGATAGTTCCTGTATCCGTCCCGCTGGCGCCATAGGTTATCGAAAGCCAAGTACCGCCTGAAGTCACTGCGGCTGTCCACGGCATTGTTCCGGTTCCGGTGTTGGAAACGCCGAATGTAGTGGTGCCGGCTTCTTTTGAAACAGAGCGGCTGGTTGTGGAAATAACCAAATGCCCCAATGATCCAGGCTGTCCCCCACGAACAGCGCGGACGTAGTAACTGCTGGTTCATCGCGGATTAGTGGGAAATTACACCAAAGTAGAGCATTCCGTCTTGCAAGTGATGCGAGAATCTTTAAGCGCAGCCTCAAAGCACGAAGGTGGCTTCGGAATGACAGGATGAGCTTTCCCACTAATCCGCGATGACCCTAACTGTTGACCTTATGGAAGTTGCTGTCGTAGCCGTCGTAGAAGTTCACGCCCCACGCAATGTACGTATAGAAAGCGTATGTAGTAGAAGACCAATAAAAGGACGGAAGCGTCTTCGGAAAATATTCATCCACCAACCGTTTGCTTAATTTGTTCTTGACCTCAATCACCAGCACCCGGCCCTCATCATCCGCTACAATATCATACTCCCCGAATCCCTTTACCTTCACATTCCGGCGTATTCGCGCAAATCTCATATCCATTGGCAGGAAGAGCCCTGATACATTCCGGTAGAACAATTCTTCAGCCACTTCACCCTGCACAAGTCCCATATCTCCAAGCTGATCGCCAATATCGTCCAGCTTTTTGATGGTTTTTTGAAGTTGTGCGTCTGTCCGGTTGAGTTATTCGTCGGTTCTTTTCTGGGATTCTTTAAGCTCCATAATGTGTTCATCAGTTTTTTTCTGAGATTCTTTAAGCTCCATAATCTGTTTGCTGGTTCTTTTCTGGGATTCTTTGAGTTCCAGCATCCCCGTGAAAAACGATTCAAGATTTCGTTCAATTCTGTCAAGACGGGTTTCATTCAGGGTATTTTTCATGTTTTCCTCGCAAAATAACAGATGAGCATGGTGCGATATTCCTGGGCGGTTTTTAGCGCGCCATCCATATCCCAAGTCCAGAAATATCCTACCATATAAGCTATCATGTTTTCAATACGGGGATGATTCAGCCAGTGCTGACGCATCAGATACGATTGAGCATCTCAAGTCGGAGCATAGTGAAA
>JBAXVB010000792.1:0-2064 GCA_037129415.1 Deltaproteobacteria bacterium | reverse complement strand
ATCTGAAAGATGAAATTATCAAGCTTTTTGAAGCAGAACGTATCACCATTTACGCGATTGATCCCCTGAAACGGGAGTTGTTTTCCCGATATAAATCCGGTCATGAAATTGCCGAAATTCGAGTTCCGCTATCCCCCAACAGCATTGCTGGGTTTTCTGCATTCAAGCAGAAAATGGTTTGTATTAAAAATGTGTATGATGACAAGGAACTTTCCAGTATTGATCCTTCTCTACGGTTCGACAGAACCTGGGATCAAAAAACTGGCTATACAACCCGGCAGGTTCTTGCGTGCCCCATAATTCATCTAAAATATTTGCTGGGAGTAATTCAATTGATCAACCGCAGTTCCGGCGGTTTTTTCACTCCCAAGGATGAGCAGTCCATCCAGGAAATCGGCAGGATTCTTGGCATCGCTTTTTATAACCAGAAGAGAATGTTCAGCGGTCGGAATTCGAAGTTCGACTATCTCATTGACAACTGTGTTTTAACAGGGGATGAACTAAAAAAAGCTATTTTGGATGCGAGTCAGAGCAATGAATCCATTGAATCGGTGTTGCACAACCAGTTTAAAATTCCCAAACAAACAATTGGCAGATCCTTGAGTCAGTTCTTCAAAGTCCCGTTTATTGAATACGACCCCAATACACCTGTTCCGGATGAACTGCTTTCACGCGTTAAACTGCCATTTATGCGCCGTAATGTCTGGGTTCCGCTGCGAAATGAAGCAGGACACATTGTTATTGCCATAGACAATCCAGCCGATCTTCAGAAAATAAATGAAATCAAGTCTATTTTTAAGAAAGATAAGCACATACACTACTGTGTGGCGCTACAAGATGATATTTTTCGCTATATTGACTTGTTTTCCCATGCTGAAAAACAGGCAGCAGGGATAGAGGATATTCTCTCCAGACTTCAGGCGGAAAAAAGTGAAGCGGGAGAAATGGAACCCGTCATTGGAGAAGAAGACAGCGCTGTAGTGCAATTAGTTAACAAGATCATTCTTGACGCGATTGAGCGCAGAGCATCGGACATTCATATCGAGCCCTATCCGGGCAAAGAAAATACACAGGTCAGAATTCGAATAGATGGCAGTTGCCAGATATATCAGACCATCCCCTACACTTATAGAAATGCTGTTGTATCGCGCATCAAGATCATGTCAGATCTGGATATCTCAGAACACCGTAAACCTCAGGACGGAAAAATCAAATTCAAAAAATTCAGCGGAAAGGATATTGAAATACGTGTGGCGACAATTCCAACCCAGGGCGGAATGGAAGATGTCGTACTGCGTATTCTTGGGGTGGACGAGCCGGTTTCTCTTGACTTGATGGGATTTTCAAAACAGAATATGGAAAATCTTATCCGTGTTATCACAATGCCTTATGGGCTCGTTGTTGTGTGCGGACCGACAGGTTCCGGAAAAACAACCACGCTGCATTCGGCGCTGGGGTATATTAACAAATCTGAAACTAAAATCTGGACTGTAGAGGATCCCGTTGAAATTTCTCAGAAAGGACTTCGTCAGGTTCAGGTCAAGCATAAAATCGGCTTGGACTTTGCCGCAGCCATGCGGGCGTTTTTGCGGGCAGATCCGGATGTGATCATGGTGGGGGAAATGCGGGACAAAGAGACCGCAAAAATATGCATAGAAGCATCGCTTACCGGTCACCTGGTATTTTCAACCCTTCACACCAACACAGCTCCGGAAAGTATTGCCCGGTTGCTGGACATCGGGATGGATCCCTTCAGTTTTGGAGATGCCATTTTGTGCATTCTGGCGCAGCGCCTGGTGAAAACACTTTGCCGTAAATGCAAAGAGCCCTACCATCCCTCCCGGTTCGAATACGATGAACTGGTTCGAGAGTATGGATTGGATGAATTTAATCGAAATGTTAATATCCCCTATACAGATTCTCTGTTGCTTTATCGGCCGGTGGGCTGCGAGGCATGTGACAAGTCCGGACATCGCGGCAGAATGGGGATTCATGAACTGCTGGTGGTAACCAATGCCATAAAAGAGATGATTCAGCACCATGTCCCAATTGAAACACTTCGAG
>JBAXVB010000791.1:0-2088 GCA_037129415.1 Deltaproteobacteria bacterium | reverse complement strand
GATGATCATAAAGTCATGACGATTCTTTCCACGATACTTCCAATTTTTTTTGTTATTTTGCTGGGCTGGGCGTTTCATCGCATGGGATTCATTCCCCAGGCGTTTTTAGGCCCTGGTAACCGGCTAGTCTTTTATCTGGCGATTCCGGCCATGATCTTCCGATCAATCGCCAAGGCCACCATCACCACCCAGTTTGACATCCGTGTGATTCTGGTTACGCTAATGGCCGTTCTGATAGTGTTCGGCCTTACCTGGTTTGCAGCCGGTTTTATCCGGGCGGCGCGGACGGGGCAGCGGGGAACATTTGTTCAAAGTGCATTTCATGGCAACATAGGATACATTGCGCTGGCCATAGTCTTTTATGCGCTGGGAAACGAGGGCCTGGTCCGGGCTAGCATCATCGCGGGATTCGTAATGATTCTTCAGAATCTTCTGGCCATAAGCATCCTGCAATACTACTCGGATAATGCGGCAATCAAGGGAAAATCGAGCCTTGCACTTGTGAAAATACTGGGTAATCCCGTTATTCTTTCTTCCATAGCCGGGATTCTGGCATCTCTTTTGGAGATTCCCATTCCAAATGTAATAGATCAAACGCTGGAAATAATCGGCGGGCTGGCGCTTCCCATGGCTTTGCTGATCATCGGAGCATCCTTGACTTTTGACCTGGTTCGGTCTCGAATCGCGTCAGTTATGTCTGCAAGTATCATAAAACTGATTGTCCTGCCAGGTCTGGGGTTCTTGGGCTTCCAGTTTCTGGGACTATCCGTCCAGGATTATCTGCCGGGGCTGATTCTTCTGGCCACTCCAACAGCAACCATTGCCGTGGTTATGGCTCATGAAATTGACGGCGATATGGACTTTGCCGTGGCTACTGTTTCGGTCAGTACCCTGCTTTCGGCGATTACAGTCTCCGCATGGCTCAAACTCTCGGCGATGCTTTAAGGCGTGATGTACCCATAATGGTGACCATGGACGGCTATGGACGGGGACCTTCGGCAAAATGCTGAATCATACAAAGCAAGGGCCCGTCTTCAAAGGAATCAGGGAAAGCAGAACGGTTGGCGCATCTACATAATTCATTCGAAATTACATGAGTCAGACCTGTTTCGTCGGATGCCCGGACATCCAGTCACGAAGGGCGGAGTCAATGCGTGATTGCCATCCGGCTCCTGTTGCCTTGAAGTATTCAACTACATCAGGCGAAAGTCGAATTGCTAACGATGTTTTTGTAGGGGCTTTTTGTGGTCCACGGAGTCCTGGACGATGGACTGTGATTCGTGCCAAGTCTTCATCAGCTTTCAGAAAGTTGTCAGGGTCTTCCATTGCCATTCGTTCAACTTCTTCTTCGGTTAAGTTGCGGACGCGTTCCCAGTCAGTCATGTCGCCGCCTGCTGCACGCATGGCTTTGATTTCTTCAGAGGTCATTCTAACGATTTTGCCCATAAGTAGTATCTGCTTTCCTTGCGACTGGCTTTACGCAGCGAGATAAAGCGAATAGCATTGCCTCGAACGGTATAGGTGAGAGTCAGAGCCATGAACTCGCCCTCAATCATGGCAACATCGCATCACCGGTGTTCATGCGGACGATGACTTTCAAATGTAACCTTGTCGAGTGACTCGTACACAAGATCGCCGTATGAAAGATCATATCCGTGCTTTTCGATGTTTGCCAGACGTTTGGCTTCATCCCATTCGTAAATCATGTTTATTGTATATACGATTTGATTTAATTAAACAATGGAAAAGTTTAACGAGCGCAGCAACACATGAACAATAACAGCAGCCTAAAGTCAAGAAAGCAGTGGAAAATCGGACTGACAAAGCTCCTGTATCAAAAAGGCTATTCAAGAACAAAGGTCTGGAACCAGAAAAACATAGCTGTTGGGCCGGTTTCATAATATGTTGATCGCTCTTTTGGTTTGGACCTGCCACGACGATCAGTTTCGGCATTAAGGGAAAGCAGATCGCCGACATTGCCTTCAAATCGCAAAGTTTACCCTGACTGAATCAAAGAGGTTATGGTGTTGCTTTTATTGGCATCCTTCATTTGAGCCAAAAAGTAGTTTACACTTTTCGCAAGCATGA
>JBAXVB010000790.1:0-2090 GCA_037129415.1 Deltaproteobacteria bacterium | reverse complement strand
CGAGTCAATCAAGGATTAGATGGACCGAATCCAAAAAAAGGCCGAGAGCGACAGCATCGAATCAATCAAGGACTGAAAATGCCCATGAACCGATCCATCGAGAGGATAATCATTAGCCGCTGTAGTATTACCGAGGCTGCCTGGCAGGAAGCCGAAAAACTTGCCGACACCAAGGGCATCAGCATCTGCGACATCCTCGTTCAGAAAAAACTACTTTCAGAACTCCAGTTTCTGGAATGCGCCGGAGAGTGTTATGATATTCCGGTATGGCCTGATCTTCCCATTTCCCACGATACGCTCTTTGGGGGCGAGCCTCTTTCCCGAAGGATTCCTATCCAGTTTCTGAAAAACCATGTCCTGGCGCCGTTGAAGTTCAGGGCGGAAGCAGCGCTCAAAACTTTGGATACGGAGGGTTTCGATCATCAGGTTGTGATTGCGGTTCATGACCCGTCTGATTATCAGCCTATTGACGATTTGATCAAGCTTCTGGGAATCCGCGAGTTCAGGCTGGTGTTGTCTCCGCGGGCCGTGATTTTGTCTGCCATTACCCTCAGCTACGACCGGAACCTGGATTCTGACGAAGATATAGTTCAGACCCTTGAAGACGATTCCACTGCACAGATACAGGACCTGGAAGTTACTGCGGATCTTCTGGATGACACCAGCGAGGCGCCAATTATTCGGCTGGTGAACCAGATCATTACCCGCTCCATTCGAGCCAGAGCCAGCGATATTCACATTGAGCCTTACCAGGACAGCCTGAAAATCAGGTATCGGGTGGACGGCATTCTCTATGATCTGCTGTCGCCGCCAAAGTGGATGCAACTATCGCTCATCTCCCGCATCAAGGTGATGTCCAGGCTCAATATTGCGGAAAAGCGTCTTCCCCAGGATGGCCGTCTAACCATTCGACTCGGTAGCCAGGAAATTGACATCCGGGTTTCAACCATTCCCACGGCATTCGGGGAGCGGTTGGTGCTAAGACTCCTGAACAAATCCGGATCCCTGCTGACATTGGCGGAGCTGGGCATTTCGCCGCCACAGCGGGAGCTTCTGGAAAAAGTGACTGCCTTTCCCAACGGCATTTTTCTAATTACAGGGCCAACAGGAAGCGGAAAAACAACGACTCTTTACGCCATCTTGTCAGCAATAAACAAGCCGGCCATCAACATTATCACCATCGAAGATCCGGTGGAGTACCAGTTGAAGGGCATTAGCCAGATTCAGGTCAATCCCAAAATTGATCTGACGTTTGCAAGGGGGTTGCGGTCTATTGTCCGTCAGGATCCGGACGTGATTCTGGTAGGCGAGATACGGGACAAGGAAACCGCGGATATTGCGGTGCAATCCGCTCTGACCGGACATCTGGTGTTTTCAACCCTGCATACCAACGATGCGGCCAGCGCCATTACCCGGCTGGTGGATATTGGCGTGGAACCGTTTCTGATTTCATCATCGGTGATTGCCGTGGCTGCTCAGCGACTGATCCGGGTTTTGTGCGAGCATTGCAAGACACCTTATATTCCCACAGAAACGGTTTTAAACAGCATGGGGCTGACGCTGGATCTGCTGCGGGGGCCTGTTTACCAGGCGAAAGGCTGTCCTGCCTGTTTTCATACCGGATATCGCGGAAGGACCAGCATCTTCGAGATTATGGTAATGGACAGCGGGTTGAAGAACCTTATTCTTAAAACATTTGATTCCAGCCGCATCAAGCAGGAAGCCCTCCGAAAACAGATGATCACTCTTGGGGAAGACGGCGTTGAAAAGGTGTTGCAGGGTGTCACAACCTTTGAGGAAGTACGTCGTGTCACCCAGAGCATCGCCTGAAACATGAAAAGATTCTTTCATTTATGCCTGCTTTTCTTCTGTCTGACCATTGCGCCAGCCTTGCCGGCTTTTGCACAGGATACGGACCCTGGCGAAGATGTGTTGCTTCGGGAGGAGTCCTTGTTTGTTTCCCCCATTGCGTTTTACCAGAGATTCATTTCTCCTGCGGTCGGCAACCGGTGCCAGATGAGTCCATCCTGTTCGGCCTACAGCAAGGAAGCCTTTAATGCCCACGGCTTTTTCCTTGGCTGGATCATGAC
>JBAXVB010000079.1:0-13992 GCA_037129415.1 Deltaproteobacteria bacterium | reverse complement strand
ATGCCAGGATAAAAAGCGGTCCGCCTTGTCCTGGCCGTAGGGGGAAAGGCCAAGAACGATCTCTTCCACCGACTTTTCCAAAACAGGATGTCGGTGACCGTTCTTGGAATAAAATTTATCCGCATAACAGATGATCTGTTCTTCAAGAGTCTGCGGAGTCATGTCGCGAAGGGGGATGGGCAATTTTCCGGATTGAATATCTTCTATTGTGATTCCCACACCGATATGGCTTTCGCAGACCCTTGCATGTCTGGCTAATTCCGCCTTCTCCAGAATAGCTCTTCCCGCATATCCGTGGCATATATAGGGAAGAGTACCGGTACAGCCCAGCTCTGGCATGTGGGTAATGATAATGCCGATGTCATGAAGCATGGCGGCTTCGTAGATAAAATCCATGTCCGGATTAAACTGGCTGAGGTTGCGGGCTACAGTCAGGGCTTTTTGAGCCACAAGGCTGCTGTGTTCCACCAGAATTTGATAGACAACAGAGCCTTGCGGACAGTTTGCAGCAATCACCTTCAAGGGGTCCATTTTACTTGACTCCCCTTGACTTTCCGGCCATCAGCACCCCTTCGATAAACGGATCGAGAGATCCGTCCAGCACGTTCTGAGCATTGCCGATGTCCAAGTCTATCCGGTGATCCTTGACCATTTGGTAGGGATGAAGGATATAGGAACGGATCTGCCTTCCCCAGGCGATTTCATCTTTGGTGTCATGCATTTCCTGAAGCTTGTCGTCCTGCCGCTGTTTTTCCAGTTGATAAAGTCTGGAGCGAAGCACCTTCATGGCCAAGTCCTTGTTGCGGTGCTGAGATCTTTCCTGCTGGCACGCAACAACGATTCCAGAAGGCAGATGGGTAATCCGGACTGCGCTGCTGGTTTTATTGACATGCTGGCCGCCAGCCCCGCTTGCTCGAAAAACATCGACGCGGAGATCTTTTTCATCGATATCCACTACGATTTCGTTGCTCAGCTCCGGATAGACAAAAACCGATGAAAACGAGGTCTGACGCTTGCCGTTGGCGTTAAACGGCGAGATGCGGACCAGGCGGTGAATGCCGTTTTCGGATTTCAGATATCCATAAGCGTATTCGCCGGTCACCGTAAACGTCGCACCCTTGAGGCCGGCTTCATCACCGGGCTGGTAATCCACGATCTCCATCTTGAAGTTTTTCCGCTCGATCCACCTGGTATACATGCGAAACAGCATTTCTGACCAGTCCTGAGCCTCGGTTCCGCCGGCGCCAGCAGTAATGGATACAATCGCGTTATTCAGGTCGTCTTCGCCATCCAGCATCAGGCTCAAGGAGAGATCATGGATGCGTTTTTCAATCTGAGTGAGTTGCCGCACGACTTCGGCAAGTGATTCCGCATCGGATTCTTCCGTTGCCAGGTTCAGCAGTATCTCGCTGTCTTCCAGTTCCTGGTAAAGAGCATTAAAACCGCCGACCTTGCTGGACAGCAGAGAGCGTTCTTTTAATATGGCTGTGGTCTTTTCCGGGTTGTCCCAGAAAGACTTGCCGGCTATCATGGACTCGATTTCCTTCAGTCGTCTTTCCTTGCCAGCCAGGTCAAAGATACCCCTTGAACGGTTCTAATTTTTGATTTAATTCCTTGATGGTTTGTTCGATTTCCAAAGACATGATGAGCCTCCTTTTGTTATGAATTATGAATTATGAACATGGCAGGTCTTGTATTCTGGTGGAAAATACACGATTAACAAGCATTTATTCACCATTCTAATCCTGTATATCCTGTATATCCATGTGAATTATTTTTTTTGCTGATGGCGCAAAATAAAAACAGGAGTATGCTGATTGCCATGCAGGTTAAGGCGAAAACATCGCCGTATTGAGTATAAAATGACACCGTTTTTAGTACAGGCATAGAACTGGTGATTACCGCTTCTTCGAAAAGCAGGGTTGATGCGACAATCCTGCCGACTGGGTCAATAAACCCGCTTATGCCAGTATTGGCGGAACGTATCAGGGACCTGCGGTTTTCAACGGCCCTGAAAACTGCCATGGAAAAATGCTGATACGGAGCGCTGGTCTTACCATACCAGGCATCGTTTGTCATGTTAATTAAGAATGCCACCTGGTTTCTGGCCATTTCCCTGGATAGATCCGGGAAAATCATTTCATAGCATATCTGGATTCCCAGGGGAAATTCCCCCCAGATCAGGGTCTGGCCTTTTTGGCCGGACTTGAAATCGCCTACTTCTTCGACGATTTTTCCAATAAAAGGAAACCATTCCTGAAGCGGAACATATTCACCAAACGGCACAAGATGAACCTTATCGTATTTTCCAGCCACATTTCCGTTCGGATCAATCAGAAAAGCGCTGTTGAAAAAATCAGCATGTTTGTCGTCCCGCCGGATAAAGGACGGGCTGCCGATCAAAAAACTGGTTCCGGTTTCCCGAACTCCTGTAATGACCATTTCAGTTTGCCCGGCATTATAGAGAAAGTAAAACGGCGCTGCGGTTTCCGGCCAGACAATCAGGTCGGGGTTTGATGGCATTGCCGATTTGGAAAGCGCTATGTATTTCTCGGTTGTCGAGATTTGGAAAGCTGGATCCCATTTGATGGCCTGATCAATATTGCCCTGAACAATGGCGATCTTCCGGGAAGGCGATTTGGATATTTGGGCATCCACTGAGCTTACGCGCCACTGGCCATAACCCAGCGTATAAATCACCAGAATGATGGAAATGGCAACACCGCCTGCCGCAAATCGGCGTTTTTGCATGGCGCCCAAGAACTGCCTTTCTGAAAAGTACCTCCAGAGCAGAAAACCAGCCACATTTACCGAAAGAATCACAAAAGAGACGCCATAAACGCCGGTGATATCGGCTACCTGAATCAGCGTTATCTGACGGTACTGAGAATATCCCAGGAATTCCCATGGGAATCCGGATAAAAAAAACGACCGGAGATATTCCAGGGCAACCCATACTGCCGGCATGGTCGATAAAAAACCGACTGGTTGGGTGTACGTCCATGAAAAAGCTGCTGCAAAAAGCGCAGGATAAAGCGCCATATAAGCAACAAGTAGAAAAAGAATCGGCACGCTTAAATAAAATGGCAGATGGCCGAAGGTCATCAGGGTATGAACCAGCCAGTACAAGAGAGTTAGATAATGTACGCCGCCTGTCAATAATCCCAACTGGAAACCGTTTTTAACAGACTGTCCCTTCAGCGAAATCAGCAACGGAACCAGGGCAATCCAGGCCAGCCATGGCAGTCCGATGCTGGGAAATGATGCGGTCAGCAGTGTGCCGCTGAATCCCGCCAGAATCAATTTTTGCGCGGTAATGTCATTCGAATTCGTCATTGTCCCTCAATGATGCATTTTGACCGTTAACCGCTGACCATGAACGGTCAACGGTTAACGGTTTATGAGTGCTGAATTCATCGTTCATCGTTATCAATATCATCAATAACCGTTTGTCACAACCCGGAAAAAACAGAAACGGCTAACGGATGGAGCTGTTGAACAGGTTCTCACAGATTGACAAATATGGCTATTGTTGATAGATCGTTATCTGACGTGATATATAATAAATGAAACAGATTCGGCGGCTTTTCCGGAAAAGCGGTCGTTCAGGAAAAATCGTTTGCTTATGATAGAAAATACCATGATTTCAAGGGATATCACGATTGTCAATGCGATGGGACTTCACGCCAGGCCTGCCGCCCAGATTGCCGGGCTTGCCGCAAAAGCCATTTCCAGTGTCTGGATGGTCAGCGACGGGGAACAGGTCGATGCCAAAAGCATTATTGATATTTTATCCCTGTATTGCCCCAAAGGATCACCAATCCGGTTTACTGTTGAAAATACTTGGGACATTGAGACATTGAATGCACTCGCAACTTTGGTTGAAAGCGGTTTCGGAGAGAATTAACCATGACAGACAATGACCTTAGAGAAATCATAATTACCGGTATTGGCGTTTCTCCGGGCATCTGCATTGGAAAAGCTTACCTGGTTGATATGGAAGGGGTCGATATTGTCGAAAAATATCATATCTCCCAGATACATGTTCATTCAGAAATCAAGCGATTTAAACTGGCGGTTAAAAAGGCCAAAAACGAACTTCGCTCCATCATAGAGAATACGCCTGATGCGATCAGGGAACATGTCGATATTCTTGAAACCCATGTAATCCTGCTGAATGATAAACTGCTTTACGGAAAAATCATTGAAACCATCGAAGCGGATTTTATCAATGCCGAATGGGCGCTTAAAAAAGTGGTTTCTTCCCTGAAAGCCATGTTCCTGAATATGTCCGATATTTATTTGAAGGAACGGGCCATAGACATTGGCCATGTATCGGATAGAATCCTGAGCAATCTCGTGGGATCTGAAAAAATCAATATTGCCACCATTGATAAGAGGGTGGTGCTGGTCGCAACGGATTTGTCCCCGGCGCAAACAAGCCAGATTCAACTGGAACGAGTCAAGGGTTTTATCACAGACCAGGGCGGCGGAACATCGCATACCAGTATTATCGCCAGAACACTGGGAATTCCGGCGGTGTCCGGGCTGGATCATGCGACAAAAACCATTTGTAGTGGTGATCTGATCATCGTGGATGGCATTTCCGGCAACGTCATTGTTCACCCTTCCGAGCAAACCCTCGTTGAGTATGAAGAACGCCGGCTTCAATATGAAATTCGAATGGCGGCTCTTGACCGGCAGAGTCATCTTGATGCAGTTACCCTTGATGGTAAGCGGTTTATGGTAATGGGCAATATTGAGCTTCCTGAGGAGATCGTTGCTGTGCTTGATCGAGGAGGAGATGGCGTTGGTCTTTACCGGACCGAATTTCAATATTTGGGCAGGCCTGATTATCCCAGCGAGACAGAACTCTTTGAAAAATACAAAGACGTTGTGGAAGTCATGGCACCAAGGCCGGTTACCATACGTACCCTGGATATCAACGGCGACAAGGCGCTGGACCGGCCTGTAGAAATCGTTGAGGACAATCCTGCGCTGGGGCTTAGGGCTATCCGGTATTGCCTTAAACATCCGGATATATTTAAAACGCAACTGCGGGCCATTTTAAGAGCTGCTGCTTATGGAAATGTCCGCATTTTATTTCCCATGATATCTGGTTATGAAGAAATCCAGGAAGCCAAAGCAATGCTCGACACAGCATCGGATGAATTGAAAAAAGAGGGAATTGCGCATAACCGCGATATCGAAATCGGTATTATGATCGAAGTTCCTTCGGCGGTGATTCTATCCGATATTCTGGCGGATACCGTTGATTTTTTCAGCATCGGCACCAACGACCTGATTCAGTTTTCACTTGCCATTGATCGGGGAAACCGTCAGGTGGCCTATCTTTACAATCCTCTGCACCCGGCGATTCTTCGCCTGCTTAGACAGACCGTGGATGCAGCCCGGGCAAAGGGGAAAAAAGTATTCATGTGCGGGGAAATGGCAGGAGATACTCTTCACATTCCCATTTTGTTGGGGCTTGGCATTCAGGAATTCAGCATGAATCCAAACGCCATTCCCCTGGCCAAACAGACGATTCGATCCTTGAATGTTGAAGAGGCGCGAAGTTTTCTCTGCGATATTATGAAAGAAAAAACAGCTCAGGCCGTCATGGAGCGTGTACAGATACGATTTGGTCAAAATGGCAGGAACGGGGTTCGAAAAATTATGAATGATGAGTGATGAATTCATAATTCATCACTCATCATTCATAATTATTTTTTAGTCGCACATCTCGAACAGGGCTGCTGCACCCATGCCGCCGCCGATGCACATGGACTCGATACCGTACCTGACACCGCGCTGTTTCATATTGGCCAGAAGCGTGGCGCAGAGTTTGGCGCCGGTACATCCCAGGGGATGCCCCAAGGCGATAGCGCCGCCGTGAATGTTGACCTTGGCCATATCAATACCCAGTTCCCGGACACTGTAAATGGCCTGGGATGCAAAGGCTTCGTTGATCTCGAAAAGATCGATATCCTTGATGTCAAGTCCTGCCAGCTTCAACAGCTTGGGAATGGCATATCGGGGGCCAACTCCCATTTCATCCGCCTCGCATCCGATGGTGGTGTAGCATTTGAGTTTGGCGATGGGTTTCAGCCCCAGTTCCTTCAGTTTGTTCTCGCTCACGATAATCGTGACGGCTGCTCCATCGGTGGTCTGGGAAGAATTTCCGGCGGTAACAGACCCATTGGCGGCAAATACCGGCCGCAATTTGGCAAGTCCTTCCACCGTAGTAGTTTCCCGAATACCATCGTCATCGGACACAATGACCATTTCTTTTTTGTATGTACCATCCGCCTGTTTGACAAATTTTGCTGCAGGTGTCGGAACGATTTCAGTAAACAGTCCCTTGGCTTTCGCCTCGCCAGCTTTCGCGTGGGACTGACAGGCAAATTCATCCTGTTCCTGGCGGGAAACCTTGTAGCGGTTGGCGACGTTTTCCGCTGTAATGCCCATGGAGGCATAGAGATCGGCGCGCGTCTTGCTGTACTCCGGATGAGGTCTGGGAAGATTTCCACCCATCGGCACATAAGACATGGATTCGATGCCGCCTCCGATGACAATATCAGACCATCCGGCCATGACCCGCAGGGATGCCAAGGCAATGGCTTCAAGCCCGGATGAGCAGAAGCGGTTGATAGTTGCACCAGAGACTTCCGGAGGGAATCCGGCAATCTGGGAGACGATGCGGCCTATATTCAGGCCCTGTTCGGCCTCTGGAAATGAACAGCCGATCATCATATCATCCACATGCTTCTTTTCCAGATTCGGTGTCTTTTCAACGGCTGCGTTCAGAATAAAGGACAGCAGATCTTCCGGTCGCGTGTCCTTGAATCCCCCCTTGCTTCGCCGGCATCCCGGGGTTCTGACGGATGTAACTATATAAGCATCTCTCATGGTAGTACCCTCCTATTCTTAATTTCTGAGCGGTTTGCCGGTTTTCAGAAGATGGTCAACTCTGGCAACAGTTTTTTCCTGTTTCCAGAAATCGATAAATGCATCACGTTCCAGCTTGAGAATGGTTTCTTCATCCACTTCGCTGTTGGTTCGCACATCCCCGCCGCTGATGACAAAGGCAATGCGTTTGGCTAAAAATACATCGTATTCGCTGACGAATTTGGCTTTTTCCATGTTGAATAGCTCGGCATTGATCATGCCCTGGGCTGCCTCGCCGAAAACCTTGAGCTTGCGTTTGGCGGGCGGCGCATAACCTTCATCCACCATTTTCAGGACTTCTTTTTTGGCTTCGCCGATCAGATAATCCCGGTTAAAAATGATCCGGTCATTGGGACCCAGAAAACCATTTGTGCGGGCTTCGGCAGCCGATGTGGATACTTTGGCCATGGCAATGGCCATAAAGGTTGGAACAAAGAATTTCGCCAAATCCACGTCTGTGGCTGCTTCGGGAATATTGGCCGTCATTTTTTTCCACAGGTTCAGGCACCCTCCGCCGCCGGGCAAAAGTCCCACGCCGATTTCCACCAACCCCATATAAAGCTCTGCATGGGCGATAATCCTGTCGGCGGTTCCTATGCACACTTCGCATCCACCGCCAAGGGTCATGCCGTAAGGCGCTGCAACAATCGGAAAGCTTGAATATCTGGCTTTTTGCATTCCTGCCTGAGCCTGAGCCAAAAATGCGTCAATTTCCGCATATTTGCCTTCTTTGGCCAGGGCGGACATGAAGGACAGGTCTCCGCCGGCAGAAAATGCTCCGGGCATTCCACCTGCCTGGTTGCCGATGACAAGGCCCACGCCATTGGCATCCACATAGCCCATGCATTCCTCCATGAACTGAATGATCTCGCCATTGATGGCGTTCATTTTGGTGTGGAACTCGAAGCAGAAAACGCCATCTCCAATGTCCACCAGGGATGCGGATTTGCAGGATTTTACAGCCTTGCCCGCTGCTTTGAGGGATGCCAAAGAGATCACATTATCGCTGATCTTGACGTCCTTGTAGGATTCGGATGCAAAATCATAATACTGGACCATGCCTGCCACAGTTTTATAGAATGCGGTATGGCCGGATGCGATCATTTTTTTAATGCAGGCTGGAACTGATAGTCCGTCTTTTTCCATTTTGGCCACTGACTGGACAAGTCCAATGGCATCCCAGGCTTCAAATGGGCCCATGGTGAAATTAAAGCCCCATTTCATGCCATTATCGATTTCAACGATGGTGTCGGAAATCTCCGGAATCCGGTTGGCCGAATAAATCAGGTTGTGGGAGAGGGTTTTCCACGCATAACGGGCGCCTCTGTCATCGCCGTACAGCACTGCTTTCATTTTATCGGCGAGGGTCTTGGCTTTCTTGGCTTCGGCCAGACATGGGAAGTCCGCGGGTGCATATTCCACATATTCCAGAGTGGCTGGATCAATGACTTTTCGAATTTTTTTCCATTCGGGGGTCAACTCGGTTTTGTAAAATCCGCCCTGGGTTTTGTTTCCCAGCAACTTTTTTTCGATCATTTTTTTGACAAAATCAGGGATCACAAAGCTGTCTCTGGCTTCATCATTTACAACCAGGTTGTAGGTATTGCCGGCTACATGCCCCATGGTATCAAGACCCACCAGGTCGGTGGTTTTGAACATGGCGGTTTTGGGGCGACCAAGAACAGGGCCGAACAGGGCATCCACTTCGGGAATGCTGATGCCGTCTTCCACCATAAGCTGCATGGCCTTGACAATACCCTGAACACCGATCCGGTTGGCGACAAAATTGGGGGTATCCTTGGCCCACACGATGCCTTTACCCAAAATCCGTTCCCCATAATCCGCCATAAAGGAAAGGACTTCCGGAAGAGTTTCTTCGCCGGGAATGATTTCCAGAAGCTTCATGTAGCGGACCGGGTTAAAGAAGTGCGTACCCAGAAAATGCTGACGAAAATCCTGGCTCAGTCCTTCGGACATGGCTTTCAGCGGAATTCCGGAGGTGTTTGAGGAAATGATGCTGCCTTTTTTACGAACATGTTCGATTCGTTTGAAGAGTTCCTGTTTGATTTTCAGATTTTCAACTACAACCTCGACAATCCAGTCACAGTCCGAAAGCTTCTTAAAATCATCTTCCATGTTTCCGATGGTGATCAAATCAGCGTCTTTTAGCTGCATGAGAAGGGCCGGCCTGGACATAAGAACCGTATCCATACCAGCTTTGACGATCCGGTTTCTGGCAACTGTGTTATTTTTCTCCGCTTCTTTCAAGTCAAATGGAACAATGTCCAGCAATAGCGTTTTGATTCCTGCGCTGGCAAGAAGCGCCGCAATCCCGCCGCCCATGACGCCTGAGCCAATAACTGCAGCCGTCCTGATTTTTCTGCTCATAATAGCCTCCTGAATGGTTGATTTCATACCCCTGTTATATGGAAACGCCAAGTTAATAAGACCCGATTCCGATTGAATATGAATGAGTATTCATTCATTTATCAGATGATAAATTGAGATGTCAAGAAAAACATTAGCGGAGATGTGGTGGGGGAAAAACATTATGTGAATACAGGTTTATAATAAAGTTAATAAAAAAGGCACATAAAATGAAACCTGAAAATTAAAAAGATATGAAGTTTAATGCAATGAATTATAATTCATTATGTGATAAGTAGAATTTCACCCATTTTTCTGGACAGTTGTTTGAGGTTGAATGGCTTCTGGATAAATCCATTGCAGCCGCGTTTCATGATATCGGCTGCCTGGCCATCAACCGCATAGCCGCTGGACAGGATAACTTTAACGTTTGGATGCATCGACTTGAGTTTATCAAAAGTTTCGCTGCCGTCCATAACCGGCATGATCATATCCAGAATTATCAGAACAATTTGATCATGGTGGCGTTCCAAGAGATTTAAGGCTTCCTTTCCATTTGGCGCTGTCAGTACCTGATAGCCCAGTTTTTCGAGCATCTGGCCGCCGACATCCAGAATCATCTTCTCATCATCAACCAGCAGAACTATTCCAGAGCCTTTAACGACAGGTTCGCAAATATCTTTTTCTATACCGACCGACTTTTTAGATGCCGGAAGATAAACAGTAAATGAAGTTCCCTTGCCTTTTTCACTGCGAACATTAATGAAACCCCCGTGATTTTTGATGATTCCATAAGCAGATGATAAGCTGAGGCCAGTTCCCCTGCCTTTTTCCCTGGTGGTGAAAAACGGCTCGAATACCCGTTCCCGAATATTCGAATCCATTCCCACACCAGTGTCGGTTATGGAAAAAATGACATAATTTCCAGGAATCACAGAAAAAGCCTGGATACAACTGTCATCAAGAGTTTCATTTGCGGTTTGAAGATGAAGATTTCCTCCTGCGGGCATGGCCTGCCAAGCATTCACATAAAAATTCAGCAGCACCTGCTCAATCTGGCCACGATCCACATCAACAGTCAATAAGTCTTCCTGGAGGCTTGAACTGATGGTAATCTCTTTTTTCGTGCGGGCGAACATTTCGGAAGTACGCTGAATCAGCTCGTTCAAATTGGTTGGCTCGACCACGAATTTACCTCCCCTGGCAAATCCCAGAAGCTGCCGGGTGAGGTCTGCGCCGCTTTGAACATATTTTTCAATATTTTTCAGCCGTTCATACCCTGGATGAGCGGGATCAGTATTCATCAGCGTCAAGGTGGCATTTCCGAGAATACCCATGAGCAGATTGTTGAAATCATGGGCGATACCGCCGGCAAGCGTACCGATAGCTTCCATTTTATGTACCTGCTGGAGCTGGCTTTCCAGTTTTATCCGTTCAAGTTCGGCCCGTTTTTTATCAGTAATATCCTTGATGGTTCCGAAGCTGGCTGTTTTCCCCCGATAGGAAAAAACTCCAATGTTCATATTGACTGTTAACCGGGTGGATCCGTCCTTGTGAAGAATATCAAATTCATATTCGTTTTCCACCGTTTCACCAGCCTGTCGCCGAAGATAGCGATCTGCCACGCGCTGCCGGTATTCAGGAGCAATCAGTGGCAAGAATTCCATACCCATCATTTCCTCGACTGAATACCCCATCATGAGCGCCATGGCTTCGTTAACAAAACGAAATCTGTCGTCCTGAAGGATAAAGACTCCATCCTGAATGTTGTTCACCAGCGTCCGGTATTTTTCTTCAGAAATGTGGAGGCCGATCAGTTGGTTGAGCATGGCCTCAAGAATCTCCGGAGTTTTGGCTTGCTGGAACCAGGAACAGTCCAGACATTTTTTTATCTTTTCCGGAAAGCTTTCCAATAACTCTCCCTGACAGTTCAGGGTGGGTACGGTCCAACAATCGGTTTCGTTAAATATCCTTACGGGACAGTCTTTCTGTTCGCACCTGAAATGTTCCCAGCAGAGAGAGTGAATAGTCATGGAATCCGATCCTTTTCAATAGAATTTAAAACTTAACTTACTGATTTATATCTTGGCAACTGATTCTCGGATAATGTGCACATCGTGCTGTGGAAAAGGTATTTCGATGTGACGTTCCCGAAAAAGACGCTCAATTTCAAACCGGATATGCGTTTCCACTTTGACCATCTGGTCAACCAGGGTCCAGACACGAAGCTTGAAGATCAGCGCGCTATCTCCAAAATCGGAAAACAGAACATCGGATTCAGGAGTTTTTAAAACCCACTGGGCTTTTTCGGCAATCTCGGTAAGGGTGCTAGATACCAATGCCGTGTCTGATCCATAAGCCACTCCAACAGTAATAACCCTTCGTATGCGATGGTCCTTGAAACTCCAGTTTATGACCTTGTTGCTGATAAACTCCGAATTGGGAATAATCAAAGAGGCATTATCATAGGTTTGAACCAGAGTCGAGCGAACATTGATTTTCTGGACAACTCCCCAAATTCCATTGATTTCTACAGCATCTCCAACCTGAATGGGCCGCTCGAAAAGCAGGATAATTCCGCTGATAAAATTGTTGAAAATATTCTGGAGCCCGAAACCGAGTCCGATACTGAGAGCACCAAAAACCACGGTAAGGGATGTTGAGCTGACTCCGATCATTCGAAGTGATATAAATATGCCGATACCCCAGATCAGGTATGTGGTGATGGTGGTAATGGAGTCTTTCAGTCCGGTGTCCATGCCGCTTCCGGCCAAAAATTTTTCCCGCAGTATTTTGCGCCACAGGCGGGTGGACAGTTCGGTGAGTAAGAGCATCAGGGCCGAGCAGACAAATCCCATAATGCTGAACTGCGTATCGCCTATGGGGATCGGATAATTGATGACTCTGAAAAACCCGATGATCACGGCGTTTTTGGCGCCCCATGCCATCATAATGGCGATGAAAAAAATCGGAAACCAGATTGCCCACAACAATCTCATGGACAACCACTGCAGGGTGTAACGATCTGATGCTTGTTTATCCGCATCAGACAAATGTCGTTTTCTAAGCTCCCGCTGCCATTCCAGGAGCGCCATCATAAGTATTCCGCCCCAGAAACAGGCGACGATGGTAATGATCCAGGAGGTGAACCAGTAAATAGCCAGATATCCATATCCGATCAGTTCCAGAACTGGCCCGAGACCTGCGATGGCATAGCCGACTCCCGCCGCGATTGGACGGATTAGGGGAAATCCGCCGGAAAAAGCCGGAATACAAGATTCCACAGATTTCCAGAAAAGGATATACCCGGTAAGAAGGCCGATGCCGAAAAGTATCCGCGCCAGAAACAGGATGCTTCCGGTTCCATCCACAAACCATTCCAGCCCCAAATACAGTATCCATAATAAACGGATGCTTCGAAGTCCAAAACAAAGCCCATGACTGATCTTTGACGGAATTGCCGGCAATGGCAGTCGGTTCCATGTCTGAATGCCTACCAATCCCCACTGGGTCAAAAGCCAAAACCACAGTAAATCCAGAGCGATTCCCCACTTTGCAATCTCGGCTGATTCCGCCTGAAGGGTCATGTATCCGGCGATGAATGCCGTTGTTCCGGCAAGAATCAAGGATTTTTCCAACATGCAGAAAGATAGATGTCGCCATGGCGTCTTGACCAGCTTGCCGCTCTGCTCGTAACTGCGGCAAAATCTGCGGACACGAAGCATCACCCACAGTATGCCGGCGTATAAAATCAGGGCAGGCAATAACCTCTGACCGACGGACTCCCAGAACGATCGGGTAAATAATGTCCAGAAATCAGCAGCTAACAGCTTCCATGTCTTGTTGAAAATGGCGGATATTTCAGATTGCACCTGCACGACATTCAGCGCAAAAAAAGGCGATGCGCTGCGCTGGAAGAGAGCTTCCTTCTTTTTCAGCGCAATCTGACCGTTCAGTTTTTCTGATAGATCGGAAATAGCGGTTCGGGTTTCTTCGAGTTGCAGCTCCAGCGGCTGATAGATATCAAGGATTTTTTCAATACGTTTTTGTTTAACTGTCAACAAGGCAATCAGAGTTTGAAGATTTTTTTTCAAAGTGGCGGTTACAGGATCGGCCTTGCTGACAGCACTGATATCCGTCAACTGTTTTTCATTCAGGCTGAGCTGTTCCAGCGTCTGATTAAGCATTTGGTTGAACAGACCAGTCTTGTCAGAAATTTCTTTTAGTTTGCCATCAATGGCGCCTAGCGTATTCAGGGTGTCAATCCTGGCTTTTTCCAAATCCGCCACGGTGGTCTGGGGTAGAAGAAGGATATTTCCGTATGCCGATAACTGAACGCTATATCCATTCAATTCCGCAACAAACGATTTTTTGTATGTTCCAGCCAGGTCGCGATTGGTTTTCAGTTCCTCATTACTCAAGGTTTCTGCGTCTATAGTGATTTCAATGCCCGAAATATCTTCCGGCTTTTGTTTTTCAGTGACAGAGGGAACTGGATTCGCACTGCGATCTTCAGGGGAAGCCATGCAGTCGCCATCCAGAATGAATCCAGCGGCAATCATGGCTGTGAACGCTAACAGACATATAGCAAAAGTGCTGAGGAATGTCTGATGCCGGGTACCAAAGTTCTGCATAAACTGCTTCTCCCAATGGTCAATGACTTCAATCATATAAGTG
>JBAXVB010000789.1:0-2091 GCA_037129415.1 Deltaproteobacteria bacterium | reverse complement strand
TAACAACCGGAAGTAACTGGAAGTTTTTAAAATTGCAGAATCAGACGGTTTATATGGATTTTGACGAATATCATATAAAAGAGTTGGACAAGATAATGGGGATATTGTTCAGCATGTGTCAGAAAAACTCCTAACCATCTGATCAACACCCTCAAAAAACATTTCTGTCCAAAATTCCTTATCTGTTTCTGGATGCCTTTGATAAAGATATTGACGTTCCAAACGCCATTGATGATTGGGCTGCTCTGTGCTTGAAAACTTTGCGCCAATTGTGTTGACACTGTAACAATATTTGATACAATCCACGGTGTGATAAAAAGCTTTAGCCATAAGGGGCTTGCTGAACTATTTGAGAGTGGTCGCTCTCGTATGGTACGGCAGGATTTACAATCACGGTCACTACGACGTTTGGATGCTTTGGATAAATCGGAATCATTAACAGATTTAATCGTCCCTGGTTGGGAGAATATTTGGTTAAACGACCTTTGAAGAGACCACCCGTACACCCAGGTGATGTTTTGCGCGAAGATGTGCTTGAAAACCTTGGACTGTCGGTTAGCAAGGCTGCGAAGTGCATCGGTGTTTCCCGCCAACAGTTGCACCGTGTTTTAGCCTGCACGCATCCGATTACAATAGAAATGGCTCTCAGGATTGGTAAGTTTGTCGGCAACGGACCCGTGTTATGGTTGAACATGCAGCAGTCTTATGATTTATGGTATGCCGCGAATCGGATGGTGGATGAGCTATCCAGGATTGAATCACTTGGAAAAGAGGGATGGGTATTGATAAGCCGGTAGGGCAAGTGGTTGGCATGTATTCCA
Source organism: Deltaproteobacteria bacterium (assembly GCA_037129415.1). Taxonomy (GTDB): domain Bacteria; phylum Desulfobacterota; class Desulfobacteria; order Desulfobacterales; family Desulfatirhabdiaceae; genus RAAP-1. The sequence continues at coordinate 1,270 of JBAXVB010000789.1, read as the reverse complement.
CCCGATTCGCCTGGTTGTGGTGCAGCGGGCGATACCCCCCTCCCAGCGGGAGAGGGTTGGAGTCATGACCAGGTAATCAGCCCCGGAGAAAATTTGAGCATTCCGTCTCCGCGCGGTGTTATCCGAACTGTGAACCCGTAGCGACCCGAAATTCGGCATGTCATGGAACAGGCATATCGAAAGCTTCCGATTTCAAGGCTTTCCTGTGCAATCATGGGTTCGGTGTGAATGGCATCCAGCGAATCCACAGATCTCATGTGGCCAGTATAAAGTTCCACGTCAACCTCATCGGGTCCCAGTTGTCCGAGATAAATGTCTGTGGTTACCTGGAATGTCTCGCCGACACGGTACGGGCCTTTGCGGTCCTGAGCAGGCATATCAATACGGATATTTTTCCACAGGCTGCTGAGCCGATCCTTCTGAATGCAGAGTTCTTTGGCCATAGCCCCATTATTCTCGGTCAATTCCTGAAAGCGTTGGGCAATGGGCAGGTAAAAACGCTTTTCATATTCACCGACCATGCGGAGGCTGCAGTAATCCTGCATGGCCATTTTCATGGATTCTTTCATCATCTGTATCCAGCGGATTGGCATGCCTCCGATATCGGTATGCCTCTGACCGATGCGATGATCATAAAAACAGGGAATGACCTCGTTTTCCAGTATATTGTAGAGGGATTGACTGTCTTCAATATCTCCATAGCATGAATCTGCGCATTCAGTGTCGTTGCCGATTCGCCATCCCCTGTCTTGCGCCCATCCTTCACACCACCACCCATCAAGAACGCTGAGGTTCAGGACTCCGTTTGCGGCGGCCTTCATGCCCGATGTTCCACAAGCCTCAAATGGACGCCGTGGCGTATTGAGCCATACATCGGCGCCCTGAACCAGATGTCTGGCGAAGCGCATGTCGTAATCTTCGATAAAAACGATTCGTTGACGCAATTCAGGATCCCTCGCAAACTCAACGATGCGCTTGATCAATGCTTTTCCTTCGGTGTCTTTGGGATGGGCCTTTCCTGCGAAAACAAACTGTATAGGGTGGGTGCTGGAATTGACAATGGCCTTTAACCGGCTGGGATCCTGAAACAACAGGCTGGCGCGTTTGTAAGTGGCGAAACGTCTGGCAAAGGCTATGGTAAGCACATCCTGTTCCAGAACCGATTCAACCTGAACCAGCACCGACTGGGGAGCATTGCGCCGCTTATACTGCCGAACCAGCATTTCCCGGCAAAGTCGAATCAGATTGGCGCGATTCATTTCGTGGGCGC
>JBAXVB010000788.1:0-2091 GCA_037129415.1 Deltaproteobacteria bacterium | reverse complement strand
TATTCGTTCCGCTGGATGACGCATCTGTTCTGGCATCCCTGTCCAAAGAAACCCGATGTGACGGGGTAGTCGTAACTGTTGTGGCCATCGGATGGACATAAAAGCAGATAAGGTTTTATATACTTTGAGCGCCGGTCAATGACTGAGTTTTTTCACAGCAGAGATGCAGAGATTACAGATAAAATATTCAATTAAATTATGACCATCTTTGCGTCCTCTGCGTCTCTGCTATGAATTGAAAAGTGCAGTTTATGTTCCACAAATTTTGATAGTTTACGGAAATAGTTATGAAAACAGCAAAAGATTATATCATTTTCCCACTTGATGTTCCATCTGTCGATGCGGCCAAGGATTTTATACAATTGCTTTCAAATCATGTCGGCATGTTCAAGGTGGGGCTGGAGCTTTTTGTCCGCTCCGGCCCGGATCTGGTGCGACGGATTCTGGAGTCAGGCACTGCAGGCGTATTTCTGGATTTGAAATTTCACGATATTCCGGCAACGGTTTTCCAGGCCATGACAGGTGTCGCCGAACTTGGAGCAACATTCGCCACGGTTCACTGCGGTGAAAATTCGGCCATGCTGAAAGCAGCGGTGGAAGGCGGGAACGGAAAGGTCGGGGTCTTGGGCGTAACAGTTCTGACCAGCGTTTCCGGACAGGACATTACGGACGCCGGTTTCCGCCCGGAATATGGAAATAATCTCTCAAGCCTGGTTATGAAACGGGCTGAAATGGCCAAAGCCGCGGGATGCATCGGAATTGTCTGCTCCGGCCAGGAAGTGTCTGCTGTGAAAAATCGGTTTGGCAGGGAGTTTATAGCGGTAACCCCCGGAATCCGCCCACTCTGGGACGGGGTTTCTGCAGATGATCAACAGCGGATCACCACCCCAGCTCAGGCTGTGTTGAACGGCTCGGACTATATTGTAATCGGCAGGCCCATCCGCAACGCCAAATATCCACAGACTGCCGCAAAACGCATAGCCGATGAAATCGCAGAAGCAGTCGGCTAATGACAGGCATTCTTTGCTTTACAGCATCCACATCCGATAAACTGCCAAGCATAGAACCACCACGCCCAGAATCAGGGCGACCCATAACTGATCGCTGTCGAATTTTTTATGGTCCGTGTCGGCTCTCCGCCCGTATGAGTATCATGTGAAATTCGGCATCCTTCATCTCTTTGTTGACACTTTAATGCCGAAATGCAAGAGCTTGGGAGCGCCGCACCCCAGTGCGGCCATGCACATATCATCATAATTGCCGCACTGGGGTGCGGCGCTCCCAGGCGAAATGGCAAGACACATATGCCGACCGGAATACCGGCATCTCGGCAGAAAGTGTCAACTACTTTTAGGGTAATATGAAGGATGCCTGAAATTCTTACTCAGTAAGTTGTATTTGGCTGGTAGTATTATCCTGCAATAGCAATGCTTTTTTTTCCTCAAATTGCAACAGCTTGAATTTTTCCATTTCCATGTGCATGACATTGACTTTAAGCTTGTATTGCAGATAAATCCACCAGATGATGACCAAAAATACAATGCTAAAAATCAGGGTGGGAATCCACCACAATTTCACCAGCCAAGCGGTGGTAACACTTCCCGCAAATATAATAACTTCTGGTATATACCACACTAAAAACAGTACGCAGACCAGAAGAAGCATAAACCAGATAACATTAATTTTGCTTAATCGGTTCAAGGCCATAACCCATTGATTGGCATTCTCCTCATCTTCCTTGAAGTCAGGTTCAATGGCTTGAAAATAGGCTTTGGTAATCAGTGTGACCAAGAAAAAGAGGCCAATAGGTGCACCAATTGAAATTAGAATCCACCCTTTCCAGGGGAATAGATGAACAATAGTCTCATCGCTGATCAGAAGATAAAGCTGCTGATTGTTATACATGCTATTACGCGTACTCACGGCAATTCGTTCATTTGCCTTGAGTTTTTCCGGATGGTCAATGTACAATTTGGCCATCTCTTCAGTTATCGGTGTTTCGATATGATTTTTTTCATTGAGCTGATAAACTATGGTGCATACAAAAATAAACAGCTCCAGAATGACGACCGATGCCGTGATTAAACGTAA
>JBAXVB010000787.1:0-2093 GCA_037129415.1 Deltaproteobacteria bacterium | reverse complement strand
GCCAACGCCACCCTGGTGGGGCTGTGTTCCGGAGCGGATTTCGCCATGTCGGAAGTGGAAAAACTCCTGCCCCGCAATACTTGCGCCCTGATCAAGTCATCTTTCGGATTTAAACTCGGCAAGGTCTGTCCCTATCTGGAAAGCGCGGATATGATTGTGGGTGAGAATACCTGCGACGGCAAGAAAAAAGCCTATGAATCGTTGGGACATCTGGTGAATAATCTTTTTGTGATGGATCTGCCACAGGTCAAATCCGAACAGGGCCGGGCGCTTTTAAAGTCTGAATACCAGCGGTTCAGGACCGTGGTTGAAGCCCTCACCGGAGTCATGATTACAGCCGAATCGCTGATGCTGGCGATTCAGACGGTCAATGCCAAACGCGCAGCCATCCATCGCCTGTCTTCCCTGCGAAAAGCCGACCCTGCGCCCATATCCGGTCTGGATGCACTATTGGCCAATCAGGTTTTCTTTTATGACAATCCTGCGCGGTTTACGGATTCCGTGAACAAAATCTGTGATGAACTGGAAAAACGCATTGCCGAGAAAAATGGCGTTTTCCCGGAGAAAACGCCCCGGATTCTCATCTCCGGTTGTCCCCAGGCCGTACCCAACTGGAAACTGCCATTTATCGTGGAAACCTCGGGTGCAGTGATCGTGGGTGAAGAGTCCTGCGTGGGGGAACGCGGTACCCGCAATCTGACGGATGCATCCGGCAAAACAGTCGATGAAATGATGGAAGCCATTGTGGATCGCTATTATCAGGTGGATTGCGCCATATTTACGCCTAATCCGCAGCGTCTGGAACATATTCAGGAAATGGCCGCCGCATACAAGGCCGACGGTGTGATTCATTATGGCTTGCAGTTCTGCCAGCCCTACCTCATGGAATCCATTCCCGTTGAAAGAGCACTGGAGGAAAAGAATATCCCTACACTGCGCATTGAAACCGACTACAGCATGGAAGATATCGGCCAGTTAAAAACCCGGATTGAAGCCTTTGTCGAGCAACTGCGATAGACTTTCAGGAGTTCAGGATGCGAAAACGTTTTGCAGGAATCGATATCGGATCGCGCTCCATCGAACTGGTGGTGGTGGATGATTCGGGAAAAATCGTGACCAGTCTTCAGACAGACACCGGCTTTGATCCCATGACGGCGGCCAAAGACCTGATCCATGGCGTGGCATATGATTGCATCATGGCCACGGGTTACGGCCGGAATCTGTTTGAGATTTCATTTGATACGCTGACGGTTACGGAAATTAAAGCCCACGCCATCGGAGCGCGGGCTTTTTTCCCCGATGTTCAGGCGGTGCTGGATATCGGCGGCCAGGACAGCAAGGCCATCAGTCTGTTTGAATCAGGCAAGGTGAAAAAATTTGAAATGAACGACCGGTGCGCCGCCGGTACCGGAAAATTTCTGGAAATTATGGCCAAAACCCTGGGTTTTGACATCGAGACCTTTGGCCGGGAAGCACTTCTGGCGGAAAAAGATCTCGCTATTTCCAGTATGTGTACGGTATTTGCCGAATCCGAAGTCACCTCCCTGATCGCCAAGGGACAAAGCCGCCGGGAAATCGCCCGCGGCCTTCACACCAGCGTCATTCAGCGGGCTGCAGGCATGATCAACCGGGTGTCTTCCACCGGCGATATCGTCTTTACAGGCGGTGTGGCCCAAAACCCCTGTATGCAGCGTTTCCTGGCGGAAACATTGGGCAGAAACGTTCTGGTACCCGAAGATCCCCAACTGGTCGGGGCTCTGGGCGCAGCGCTTCTGGCCAGGGAAATCCCGTAAAAATTCAGTGGAAAGTGAGAAAATGACAAACATCATGAACACGCTCCAGCAGATTGCGGAACAGAACCTGCTGGACATCGAAAAGGCCAAGGCCGCGTGTCGTGCTGTCGTAGACTTTTACTGTCTGTATTCACCCACGGAAATGGCTGTTGCGGCCGATGGCATTCCCCTGCCCCTTTGTGGTACCCGCAACACTCCCGTTGCCGCTGGCAAGCTCCCATTTCTTACCTTCACGCAGGATAAATGAGATATTTTTGGTATGGTCGTCGCAGTTGGCCGCCAGCACATTGAAGGTCATTC
>JBAXVB010000786.1:0-2094 GCA_037129415.1 Deltaproteobacteria bacterium | reverse complement strand
GGGGCGCGCTTGAATGGCTGCTTCCGGTTTTTACATGGTCGTCATCCCTCGTTTATCATGATCGATATTTACAAAAGGGAGATCCAGGACATTTCTCACTACTGCCGCCAGTTCATCTTTTGTATAGGGTTTCATGATCAGTTCCTGAATACCCATTGATAGAACCGATTCCCGTGTCACGTTTTTGCTGAAACCAGTACACAGGATGAACGGCAGCTCCGGGCGAACCGATTGGATTTTTTTAAACAATTCGGCGCCCTTCATTCCCGGCATCGTCTGATCCGAAATCACAAGATCAAAGGCAAACGGATCTTTCATGTAAGTCCACAGCGCATGGCGGCTGACCGTTTCCGTAATCACCCTGTATCCGAGACCTCGAAGAATTTGACTGGCGACATCGACAATCGTTTCCTCATCGTCAATCAGCAGAATTCTTTCAGTTCCGGTCGGTATTGCTGATTTTGGGAGGGCAGGCGTGATGGGTCGTTTTTCAGCTATCGGGAAATATACCTGAAATGTCGTTCCGTTACCCAGTTCGCTTTTCACTGTGATTGCGCCATGAAGGTGCGTAACAATACCGTGAACAACCGACAATCCCATCCCCGTACCATCGCCATTTTTTTTGGTTGTAAAAAAGGGGTCGAATATTCGTTCACGGACAGCAGATGTCATACCATGGCCAGTATCGCCAATCGTAAGCCGAGCGTATTGCCCAGGGGAGAGTCCAGCGGTTTCCCAGGCTGAGATGGAATCCAGTTCAACGGGTTCCAGTTTCGCAGTCAAAACACCGACTTCACCGCCCATGGCATGAACCGCGTTGGTGCAAAGGTTCATGATGATTTGATGAATCTGTGACGGATCCGCCAAAATCGACTCAGTAGTTGCAGATGTATTTTTATCGATTCGAATTGCAGGTGCAGTCGCCAGAATCAGCTTCAGCGTTTCTTCCAGAATCTCGTTCAATTGGACGGTTTCCGGCTTTTGTTCGGTTTGACGGCTGAACATCAATATCTGTCGTGTCAATTCCTTTGCTCGAGCCCCGGCGGAAAGAATGCGGTTCAGACGTTCCACAGTTTTTTTTGTATCTTCAACATCAGGAATCGCCAGTTCTGCATACCCCATAATACCGGCCAAAATGTTGTTGAAGTCGTGTGCGATCCCTCCGGCCAGCGTACCAATGGCCTGCATTTTCTGTGCTTGCCGCAACTGCGATTCCATCCGCTTTTTTTCGGTGATATCGATGAGGGATGCGATGCTGGTCTGAGTTTCCGGAATCATCCCCACACGAAAGAAGATATCTTTAACAACACCATTTTTATCGATCATTTGTGCTTCATATTCGACAGGCACATTTTTATCCCCCCTTCGTCTGGCCAAGTGGTATTCATGAACCATTTTAAAGCTATCGCCTTTGATGAAGTCACTGGTTTTCATTTTGCCCTCGATTTCTTCCCGGGTGTATCCCAGTAACCGCGAGGCGTTTTCATTAATCATGGATAGGGTCATATCGGCTTCAATCAGAATGGTTGCAGCTCCTGTGTTTTGAAAAATACTGCAGTATTTTTCTTCGGCCCTGTGCCAGGCCAAAATTGCTGTTTCCAGATTCTGATTATACGCGACCAATTCAATCGTTCGATTTTGCATTTTAAAAAAGAACACAAAAGCAGTGGCCCCAGTAATCAGAATGATCCCGCAGCTTACAATCAGCCAGTTGATCAGAGTCTGATTGATCGCGGTATCGCTGTACAACGCGATCGTGTTTTTAAGATCATTGTGATGGGATAGAATTATCTGATGACAGAATTGAAGCCCGATTATCACCAGCGCCGATAGTATTACAAGCCACCATCGTAATCGAAGCCAGTTACGGTATGTCATGTTCAGAAATGGCTGACGCTTAACTGTGTCAGTATTTTCCAATTGATCTCTCCTTAACCATGAAAAGCTATTTTATCCCTCATTCCGGCGAACGCCGGAATCCAGTCTGATCACAAAACCGGACCTGAGTCAGGATAAATTGAGCTGTTGGGTTATGCGCATACTATGAAAAAATTGTTAGAAGGGAGTTAGCGGTGGGTTAGAAGTTGATGAAAT
>JBAXVB010000785.1:0-2098 GCA_037129415.1 Deltaproteobacteria bacterium | reverse complement strand
CAATAATATGGGAGGTATTTTCTGAAGAAAACATTCCCGTTGACATCCAAAATATTACACCCATTCAGAGAATAACTGGAAACCAGAACTTAATAAAATTTTGACTCAACTCGAATTCCCCAAGAATATTCTGGTTCAGTATTTTGACAAGAGATAGCCTTTTTAAGTCTGATAGGATAAGAGGAACGGTTAGGTATGTCAAGGAAGTGTTGATTTACATAAAGGACACATCGGCGCCTCCCATTACCGAAATGGACTGGTTTGAAGAAAGAGGACGTTTACGCGGAGTTGATTTTACTGCTTATAAGTAATGGTTTGCACATGCAAAAAAACTCAATATCGTCAATAACGAACAATAAACGATTGTTGGACCCATTATGAATCACCAGGAAGGATTTTTTAACGAATCCCGTATTTTCTACCAGGCATGGTTGCCGGAAAGCGATTCTAAGGCGGTTCTGCTTATCATCCATGGACTTGCAGAACACAGTGGACGATATATGAATGTGGTGAATCACTTCATTCCGCTGAGATACGCTGTCTATGGATTTGACCACATGGGACATGGAAAATCAGGAGGTGCAAGGGTTTACGTTGAACGGTTTCAGGACTTCACAGACACAATCAAGACTTATTATGACATGATTCAGATATGGCAACCTGGAAAGCCGATCTTTATTATAGGTCACAGCATGGGTGGTTTGATTGCGGCTGTTTACCTTCTGGATCATCAACAAGACTTCGCCGGAGCCGTTCTCTCCGGACCCGGTGTCAAAATTCCGGACCATATTTCATCCGGTACCATCACCATTGCAAAGATATTTTCAAAACTGATGCCGAAGTTAGGTCTAATTAAAATTGAGGCTGATGGCATAAGCCGTGATCCCGCCGTTGTCAGGGAATATATTAATGATCCTTTGATATGCACAGGGAAAGTTACTGCAAGGCTCGCTGGTGAACTATTGGGCGCGACACAAAGGATTACGGCAGAAGCTGATAAGATCACTCTGCCGGTTTTGATTGTTCACGGCGGTGCTGATAAACTGGTTGGAAATGATGCATCACGGTTATTCCATGACAGGATAAGTTCAGTCAATAAGACCATCAAGATTTATCCCGGACTTTACCATGAAGTGTTTAATGAACTGGGCTGGAGGTTGGTGTTAAGGGATGTTGAACAGTGGATAGGGTCGGTTCTTAAAGAGAAACTTCAGGAATTCTGAAAAATATCATGTCGCTTTAATCAGTCTGGCATTAATCCTCATGATACATACTTGACATTGATATTGGAGACAGAACCTCTTCGTTAAAAACAGGCAAGTGGCTTACATTTATATCCATTTCTGTTCCATTGGGGTTTTCTGCTCTATACGAAATTATTGAATGGCTTGGCTTGCATGATTAACTTATGGGGCGTTGCAGGGTCTCAATAAGGCGGAGACGGCGGAGCAATACGGCGAAGCACAAGTTCACATCTGGCGCCGCAGTTATACCGTTAAGCCACCTGCTCTCGAAAAAGAAGATGTACGTTGGCCCGGTCATGATCCTCGTTATCGGGTAATAGATAAAAAAGATATACCGGTAACCGAATGTCTCAAGGATACTGTGATTTGGAACCGAACAAGGAAGTTAAAGTTGAAGTGACCCATTGCGAATGCAATTTCATGAAAAAAGGAGACTGTGTTTATCTGAAAGGCCCCATGATTGATAAAGAGAGATCAGATTCAATCTGCGTAACCGCCCTTATGGGCATTTATCCATGGACAATGACTGCGCGATTTGGCAATGAATCTAAAAACCTTGAATTTGACTCTGGTTGTTATAAAGTCTGGTGTCCCGAAAGACTGGTTGAATTCAGCATCTGGAGCAACCTAACAAAATAAAAGCAGAATATGGGGCAGTAAGCTTCTTTCATACCATCTGGTGATGTGGGGCCATAATTAATATTTCACATATTTTTTGCTATTCAGCGCATACTGTGCCATTTTCGAAGTAATGTTAAAGTCCTTCGACGGCCAATTATTGTATTGCAATAAACATATTAGTTTGGAGATTATAATGAGTCTATTGAACATCGATCAAAAGAAATGCAAGCAGG
>JBAXVB010000784.1:0-2098 GCA_037129415.1 Deltaproteobacteria bacterium | reverse complement strand
CGGTTTCCCTTATTGAGGCGCTTCCAATAACCTATCTGCATGTATTTCCCTTTTCGCCCAGAAAAGGAACGCCAGCGTACAGCTTTGCGGATCAGATTCCCCATTCCATCGTCAAGGCTCGGTGCAGTACTCTCAGGGCGATTGGCAAGGCCAAAAAAAATGCTTTTATCGCAGCTATATCGGAAAGGAATTGGAAATCCTGGTTGAAGGTGTGCGAGACAACACTACCAGCCACCTAAAGGGCATGACTTCCAATTACATTCCGGTGATGGTCGAAGGCAAAGACCATCTAAGAAACACGCTGGTAGTGGCCCGGATTATTCGTCAACAAGGTGAAGCTGCCATGTTTGGCGTTATCTCCAATTCACACCAAATTTCTGCTTGACCAACGATTAAAAATCAAGCGGACTGCGAGCTTCCTTGATGGTTACACATTTAACCGTATGCGTGTAAATCATGGTGGTTCTGATTCATAATAAATCGTAATTGCATGAGAAGCCTGCTGTTGTTGTACATCATTTTGCTTTTTTCCCTGCAATTTCAACAGAAAATAATCCAGGCTTTTTCATTCAGTTTCTGGAAAACGGTATTTTCTGCAAGAATCCAGATGGAAGCGCAACCATTTTCTATAGAACGGATGCAAGCCAGCTGGAATCGACCTGTTTCTCAAAAACGCCTCAAATTCTGTCTATAACTGTAACGGAATGCTGTTCATCGATAATATCCAGAAACTGTTATATTTTTACTGCATGATATACTGAAGCAGGTAAGGTGATAAATATGTCTTGTCAAGTATTATTTTATAATGTATGGAAAGATTAAAACGAGATGGGGGATTACCTGCGAGCAGAATTGAAAAACAGATATCGCTTGCACATACTGAGATCGTTTGCATTTTGGAAAGATATACATAAACTGTACAATTACTTGTTAGGCTACGAAACCGTACTTGACAATTTAAAAAAGAGACAAAACATGTCAACAGAACAGAACTATGATGATTTAATAGCAGAACATTACAAAAAGGTAGCGAAGCAGGAAGGGCAAAATTCAACAAGCACAATGGCAGATACGATCACATGAGAAAAGGAAACTTGTGCAATAGTTGATTTTGTAGGTGATTCGTTAAGGCATAGAAAAGCAGAAAATAATCAACAACCAGCCAAAATTATGGATGTAGGGTGCGGAAACGGTTATATGTTGGAGGCCTTATCCAGCCAATATCCTAATGAAATTTTTATTGGAGTAGAAAAAACATTTGAATTGCGAGAATTAGCCATTTCAAGGTTCAAAGATGCGAAAAATATTTCGATAAGAGATGGGGATATACGAAACAGCGATTTTTCGGAGGGCGTTGTTGCCGATATACTGATTTGCCAGAGAGTTATTATTAATCTATTGAATGAAAACGACCAGAAAAAAGCACTAAAGAGTATCGTGCATACTGTGAGAAAGCCAGACACATGGAATTCAGGTGGTACTTTTTTATTTCTTGAATCATTCTCATCATCCCTTAGAAAATTGAATGAAGCACGGGAAGAATTTGATTTACCGGAAATAAACCCAGCACACCACAATTTATATTTACAAGATGATTTCTTTGATATTCCGGAATTGAAAAACTTTGTGACAGATGCCAGTATTGCTCCTCCAAACTTTCTTTCAACACATTACTTTGTTACATGAGTACTGCATCCTATTTTTACAAAAGAAAAACCTGTTAAGAGAAATTCTGAGTTCGTTAATTTTTTTACTTATGCATTGAATGAGAATTTTGGAGACTATGCGCCATTGCGACTCTATTTATTTGAAAGAACAGGAAAAGCCTAACAAGGCGCAGCACCGGACAGCAATTCCGCTTTGTCCCATTGCCGTCGGTGAGCTTATTCGTTGTACCTGTTGCCAAAAAAACAGGAAACATGAGGTTAAAGCGATGGGTTAGCAAATCGAAGTGCTACTGGGTGTTTTCTGAAAGTGGTCGAGACAGTGGAGTGTTTTACTTATTGAATTTCGTAGGCTGTTTTATAAACTTCGGAGAAGCACATGTCAAAGCTGGATTTGGCCAAAGAGCAAATTGCTTACCTAAAGCTCTGGCTTG
>JBAXVB010000783.1:0-2100 GCA_037129415.1 Deltaproteobacteria bacterium | reverse complement strand
GTTTCCCATCTCATCGAAACGCTGTTTGACATCTACTTTAAAATCTTTGAATTCGTTCCCCATCTGATCGAAACGTCGGTTTGAATCGCTTTTGAAATCTCTCAGTTCACCGGTAAGTAAATCGAACCGCTTATCCACCTGAACTTCAAAATAGTCGAACCGCTTTTCAAGCGCCCCCAACCGGTTGTTCGAATCCTTGACTCCAATACTCAGATCCTTGATATTTAGATCATTGCGATCAAACCGACTTTCCAGATACTTCAAATTCGGTAAAAAAGTGGCTACAATCATCTCCAGGTCATGTGGCAGTTTCTGCCCGACCATTTCACCCATGTTGATTTCATCTGCCATGTACTTATCCCCCATCTTCATTTTTTTGAATGCCAATTCCAATCTGTATCTGATCCGTACTCCCGACGTGCATTCAAACAAGATCGGTTACGTTTTTGTTGCAGAAAAAGAATATCATAAATTTATTTCATCATTCATTCCAGGAAAACAGTGTTGCGCCAATGGCAAGACATACCCCCGTCATCGCCGATAGAATGACCAATTCCGGCATGACATCGGAAAGACCAGCCCCGTCATTCATGATTTTTCGCGCTGCAGTCAAAAGGTGGGTCAGGGGAAAGGTGGCCGCAATCCACTTGATCCATTGGGGCGCTCCTTCAATGGAAAACCAGACCTCGGATAAGAACATCATGGGCCAGGAGATAAAATTCAGTACCCCGCTGGTGAATTCCTCGCTGGTTCCCCTGGATGCAAGGACAAGCCCCATGGAAGTCAAGCTGAGACATCCCAAAAAAAAGACCACTGCCAGATCCAGATAATGTCCCGCCACTTCGAAGGAAAAAATGGCGTCAGACCCGATCCAGACAGTAATCAGGGTGAACATAAGCAAAAATATCCGCGAGAGCATCTGGGCGCTTAGATATTCCACCGCCGTGAGTGGCGTTGCCTTCAGACGCTTTAAAACACCGTTTTTCCGGTACCGGACCACCACATACCCGACTCCCCACAGCGCGCTGAACATCATGTTCATACCCAGAATACCGGGAAACAGCCAGTCAATATAGCGGACTTCCTTTCCATGAACCACCTGTCTGCTTAACAAGTCCCCGGTATCTTTTGGCTGAAGGGATGCAATCAGCATCTTTTCCAGAATATAGCCTTTGGGGGAAGATTCGTTTGTCCAGTAAGCATAAGGCGCTGATCCTCGCTGAATCAGAAGATCAATTTTATGGTGCTTCAAAAGCGCAAGCCCGGTTTCCAGAGATGGGACGCCAACAAATTCCACATATCTTGAGGATTGAAAGCCTTCGGGAATTTCGACCTGCTGATGGATGGACATGGGAGACTCAACGGGAAACACCCCGGCTTTGTATTCTGAAATGGATTTACCGCCAAAAACAACGCCAAACCCTGCAATAATCAAAAAAGGAAACAGGAAATTCCAGCCGAATGCCGCACGATCCCGGAAAAACTCCAGGTTTCTGGCTGTAAACATGGCCCATAAACGTTTAAAGCGCATCCGTTACTCCCGCAATTGGCGACCGGTTAATTTGATAAAAACGTTTTCCAGGTTCGCCTCCTGGCAGGGTTTGCCGGTGGCGTCTTCACCGCAATAAGTACGGATCATATCCGCTACGCTGCCTCTGGCAATGATGCGGCCGTAGTCCATAATCGCGATTTCATCACATAGCAACTGGGCCTCTTCCATGTAATGGGTGGTGAGAACTATGGTTTTCTCCTGCGATTTTATATCCAGCACAATATCCCATAAATTCCGCCTGGCCTGGGGATCCATGCCAGTTGATGGCTCATCCAGAAAAAGCAGCTCCGGCTGGTTCACCAGGGCAAGGGCCAAAAGCAGTCGCTGTCGCTGACCCCCGGAAATCCTGTCATTGTACTGGTTCTGAATGTCCAGAAGATTGCATGTTGCCAGAAGGCTGTCAATATCGGTTGTCTTGTGATACAGTTGCTGAAATGTTTTCAAAGTTTCCCGGACCGTCAAAAAAGCCAGCAGGGCCGTATGCTGAAACTGAATGCCGATTTCTTCCCTGAAAGTGCTGGTTCGTGGGCTTCCCTTGTAATACACTT
>JBAXVB010000782.1:0-2103 GCA_037129415.1 Deltaproteobacteria bacterium | reverse complement strand
TCTCTTAAACATTGATATGATAGGATATTATCTTTTCCGTTCAGACACTATGTAGGTATTGATGTTTAGGATTATGCATCGAATTTATTACCAAAAGGGAGAAACGAAAATGAAGGTAAAATCGTTAATGTTTGTGGCTCTTTGTGTAGTCTTGATGGACTGTACCTTATTGATAGGTGCCATCCGAGCAGAGTGCCCTTCTATCATTAAGCTTGGGCAAACATTTATTTCAAAAGGTCCAGAAACAGGCAAGGGTACAATGGTGCAAGTGTCAGGCGAATCTGGATTAGTAAAGTCTCAGACAATTACAGACTGCAATATGCATAAGCTTACCTATTCCTTCTATGCTGCTCGCTATGGCAACACACATAAAGACTCAGTATCCGTCCGAATTGAAGTCTTATTGAATGATGGCCAAAAAGAATCATACGATGAGGTTGTTGATGCTCAGTACCATACTTCTGATTACTCAAGAATAGATTCCGTTGGAAAATCATGCACTGGTAGTCTTGAATGGAAAGGAACTCCTAAGCAAGTTAATGTTACTGTTATTCCTGGTGATTGGGGATTAGAGATCAGGCGGTTGGAGATAAAGTTCCAATAGCACTTATGGCCTCTTGTCTAACGAAAAATGCAGCGGACGGGCAGGGAAGCTTGGTTCTTTTTTCATCTGGCTCCCAGGCCGCCCACAGCTGATTTTGGCGTTAGCTTCCGTCTTGTGTGCCATTGCACTATCTTCAAAAGTTGAAAAACGGTGAGATCAATTAACACCATATTATTTAATAATTACACTCTTCTTGCAGGACGAATATGTGTCGCATTATGGCAAGACGGCAAACTGCAAAAACAAATCTTGCAAGAATGCATGAGAAAGAAAAGCTATTTGGAAAATGGAATGATCTTGTAATGCTGCTTCTTACTTTCATTTTTATTACCATAGGTGGTTCGCTAATCGCAAATACCTTACAATCATATCATTGGCAAAAGCAGAAAGACATTAACCTCCTCCAATCCGAGAAAGCTAGTGCAGAAAATGTTATAAAAGAAGTGACGTCGTTCCTTGGCTCTAGGTACTACAAAGCCAGAAGAACATTGGATGCTTACTATGAGAATGAAAACAAAGATGAGATTAATTCAAGAATACGTGAATATGATGAAATCAAAAATTTATGGCATTCTAATACTCACAAGACAAACACAATGATAAAAAGGTATTTTGGCGATAATGCTAACAAATTTCTTTCGCATAGAATAGGTCTTAATTTTATTAATATTGAAATTTCATTAAAAAAACTACTAAATGGCCATAATGCCAACACTGATACCTTAGCCTTATCTTTTGATGAACTTGATAAATCAATTATATTATTCGACAGCGCTTTACTTGATATGCTTGTGAATGATAAAATTGGATGCTTTAAATCTGATTTCAATAATAGCATTCAAATTTTTAATCAATAGAATTGACGCATGGTAAATTTTAGATTGATATTTTTTATGTTAACAATAATTTTACTTATTCTTGTTAACATTTCAGATAAAGCTGGATGTGAACAAGTGGAAGATCGGCAAGTAACCATCGTAACTCCCAAGCATGATGGTACTTTCCAGTGTGAGATATTAACAATGAATCAATGTTTTTTTACTATGAGGGGGACCGCGTTAAATTTGAAGGAAGGAGACTATTTGAATATTTTTCTTCAGGTTGAAGATGGTAACGTTTGGTGGCGAGCTGGCGATCCAATTGCGTACAAGAGGGATTTTGTATATGACTGGTCTGTGCCAATGTTGAGTATCGACCCCAATAGGCCTTTTAGACGCTTCGTTGCAATTGTGCTAATAGCAAAAGAAGCAATCCCGCCTGGGAAAAACTATGCGGTACTACCTGAACATTTTGCGGAATCGCCATTGTGCCATTTTAGTTTAGCGAGCTATTCATATTCAATTTATTTAATGAAAAACCATTAAGCAGCTAACAATCTATTCAAGCCGATGCCGGGAACGGTTGTTCTATTTGCCATCACCCAGGCGGCGCGGCTTAACAGAAGCGTTAGGCTGGCCAATCAAACAATAGTTAGGCAAAACCGAAAATCCAGAAAGGAG
>JBAXVB010000781.1:0-2103 GCA_037129415.1 Deltaproteobacteria bacterium | reverse complement strand
CTGAATATCAAAATTGATGATCGGTTGCTTCAGATTGTCAACAATGCAACAAATTTACTGGACTGCTCTCTGTCCGAACTGGTCCGGGCTTGCCTTGAAATCGGTGTCCCGGTCGTCATTTCACACCCAGATATGGTCAAATTATTACCGTTTCGTGCTTCTGGGTCAATAAAACAATCGTAAGAGATAGGTATTACGGCTTTGTCAATTATGAATTATGAATTACGAATTGCGAATTAAAAAAACATTCAACCATCATCATTCGCTTTTTAACGTGACATTGCTTCGCAAGCTTTTCATTCGTAATTCATAATTATTTCAAAATTAGGATGGTGGGTACCTCATGAAATTGCCATCAGTAACAACAGTTTTATCGCCATTTTCTGACTTTTCGATGATCCGTCCGGAAGTTCTGAAACTGGCTGCCGAACGAGGAACAAGGGTTCATGCGGCGTGTGCGATTTACGCCAAGGCGCTTTGGGCGGATTATGCACTTTACCCTGACGATAGGCCCTTTTTTGACAGCTTCCTGAATTGGGTACATACGGCGGGAGTTGAGTTTGTTTCGGTAGAGGAAGAATTTACCGATTCAGGCCTTGGATATATGGGGCACCCGGACGCTGTTGTTTATATCCCAGGTGACCAAGGTTTGACGATTATCGATTACAAAACGCCAATGAGCATTTCTCGTTCGTGGCATCCCCAGATAGCGGCTTACGCGCATCTTGCTCGAAAGAATGGTCATGACGTGCGTCGAGGGTTGGCCGTTCGTCTTCGGAAAAATGGCGGGCGAGCAATAACAACAGAGATTGATATAGACGGAGAACCCTGGGCTGCGTTTTTAAATGCGCTCGGCGCGTACAGATACTTTAAAACAGGGAGGTAAGACTTTATGGATTTTATGGCGGCAATAAATGAAGAAGGGGCGACCGGTCTGTCGCCCTCACTGGCTGTGCCTGTTCCGCTGCAAGTGATTGGCATCAACGATTCAGTTCAGGCATGCCGGGTATTGAAACAGATGTACCTACCTGAAATCGAGCGGATGAGGGCCTTGGCCATTGCGCATATCGTAACAGATGAAGCCAGCCAAAACGAGGCCATTACAATGGCAGGCCAGGCAAAAAAACTTGCAACAGCGATCGAGAAAAAGCGCAAAGAGGTTATCGAGGCGCCGGGTGAGTTTGTAAAGACCGTGAATAATTTCGTCAAGGTTTTTAAGGATACACTTGACGAGATTGACCGGAAGTTGAAAGCCGGCATCCAGGCACATATAACCAGAGTACAAATGCAGCAAAGGGAAGCCCAGGAACGTGCGCGAATTGAAGCCGCAAAAACACAGCGGGAACTGGACGCACGGGCAGCGGCATTGAATGCCCAGCGGGAGGCCGATGCGCGGAAAGCAGTGGCGAACGGCGAACCTGTCAAGCCGATCGAGGAAGAAGTATTGCCCCCGATTGTGGTGGCCCCAGTAGTCCCGGTACAAAAGGTTTTTCGCTCGGAAACCGGGTCTTCCGTGCATCTCCGGAAAGACTGGGTTTGGGATATTCTGGACATCAGCCTGATCCCCGGAAAATATCATATCATTGATAAGGTAGCCGTAAATCAGGCCGTCAAAAGCGGGATCAGGGAAATTCCGGGAATTCGAATCTACGAATCGGAATCGGCAATCATAAAAGCATAAAAGTCGTTGACCGTTCACCGTTCACGGTCAACGACTGTAATCAAGGAGGTGGTTATGGAAGAAAATTTACCGATGGTACAAAAGCGCTCCTTTGGGATAACTCCGAGGGGAATTGACGAGGCTATCAGGCTGGCAAAAATAATGTCGTCTTCCGGACTTATGCCCAAATGCATACAGACGCCGGAGGCTGTTTTTGTTGCCATGCAAATGGGCGCGGAAATCGGACTGTCTCCGATGGCGAGCGTCCAGAACATTGCTGTTATAAATGGTAGGCCCGGTATTTACGGTGATGCGGCCCTGGCGGTTGTCCGGGCTTCCGGATTGATCGAAGAGTTTAAAGAATGGACGGAGGGTGAGCGGAAAACGTCCGCCTGGACATTCTATTGCCGGATCAAACGGAAAGGTTTTGAAGTGGCGACGGG
>JBAXVB010000780.1:0-2104 GCA_037129415.1 Deltaproteobacteria bacterium | reverse complement strand
GCGAATCCGGAGGCGAACTCGGCTGTAAAACTCAAAACAACCAGAGACAGAGATTCCATGGGAATAAAGGTTGTGGTGATGAACCGCGCCAACCAGTCCCGCGCCATTTCAAAGACATTCATGGAATTAAGAATAAAGACAACGACATAAATCGGGATGACATAAACCGCCATTGTAATCAGTCTGGCAGGGAATTTTTTCCACAGGTTCTGCAAGATGGTTCTGAATTCTTTGGCTGCATGCGGAATCGCAGAAGATGCCACATCCGAAGCAAAGCTATCCTTTGGCAACCTAAAATGGCCGTAAATCAGCACGCAGGCCATGCGCAGTATGGCTGCTATGAAGGTTAGTAAAAAATACAGGGTTCCAGCCCACCTGGTAATGGGAACCACCATGAAAAACGTGGTGGGCAGATGAGCAAAAAAAGCGGGAAGTTGATTAGCAAGATTAGTCAGATAAAGCTGGCTTCGTGTGATCTTTCCATCTTTGTAGTAATCCTGAAGCATGGCGTTGGAGGCGACACCAGAGATAAAGGCGGTAGTGAAGGCGACGCTACAGTGTTGCCCCAAACGGCCAAACCGAAACAGCGGTCCGGCGATGACGGCAATACGTCTTGTCCACCCGGATGCTTCAATGATTTCTCCAGCCACCAGTCCTGCGCTGATCGCCAGCATCAATCGAATTAGCGGCCAGACCAGTTTGGAGAATACATGAACCCGGCTCGTAGCGTGAAATCCATAGATGCTGACAATCACCAGAGTAACTGAGAGCAACAGTGAAACCGCAAGGGGCGTATAGCGAATCGGTCTGGCTTTACGCATTGTTATTGGATTGCTTTGCGATGATCAGTGTCCAATATTCCGGGCTGCGGTCATTGAATTCCCGGATGTCCGAGTAAATTTTTTGATCCGGAAGACTGCAATTAGAGATTCCAACACATCTGGTAAAACCGGAAGCACTTTCAAGGGCTGCATTGATGTCTTTGATATTTCGATATGCCTTCATGAAAACGACATTTTCAGGTTTTATAGTCATCTGCCGAAAACGATCTCCGCCATTGACACCGGAAACCACCAGAAGGCATTCTTCGCCCTCGACCAGCGATGTGTTGATGCAGGCTGCAGCCGCTTGGTAGGACGTTATGCCTGGAACGGTAGTAATTGGAATATGGGGTGCGATTTCCTGAATATTTTTAAGAATATATCCAAATGTAGAGTATGTCATGGGGTCTCCAAGGGTTAGAAAAGCCACGTTTTTTCCCTGTTCCAACGCCAAAATGATGGTTTCAGCATGGGTTTTCCATGCCTTGCAGGTTTCTTCCCTGTCTTTGGTCATAGGAAACTGAAGCACCCTGACATCTGTTCCTTTGGGGATATGCTGACCGGCGATATTGACCGCCAGGCTGTAATCATTTTTGGTGGATGCTGCGGCAAAAACAACGTCAACTTCAGATAGAATCCGCGCTGATTTTACTGTCAGCAGTTCCGGATCTCCCGGACCCACGCCGATACCATATAATGTGCCTGTTTGTTGTTTCATTCTATCACCTTGATGACAATTTTGCAGTTGTTAGTTTAACTAATGCATTCACAACGCTGGCGGCAACCGTGGATCCGCCTTTTCTGCCAACATTGGAAATACTGGGATAGTCCATGTTCATCAGATATGCCTTGGATTCAGCAGCATTCACAAACCCGACCGGAAGTCCTATGACAAGGGCCGGACGCGCCTGCTCCTCTTTAATCAACTCGATCAGGCGCAGAAGGGCGGTCGGAGCATTTCCGACAACATAGATGCCGCCTTCCATCACAGGCAGGGCGGCATCCACTGCCGCAGCGGCCCGCGTACTGCCAGCGTTCTGTGCCAACCGGCACACCTGGGAATCCTGAATCAGGCAGGTGATGCTGCATCCAAAGCGTACAAGACCAGCAGTATTGATGCCGCTCTTGGCCATGTTTGTATCGGTGATAATGGCTTTCCCCTCACTGATGGCCTGAATCCCTTTAGAGATGGCATTCGGATGAAACCGGACGGTTTTCATGTAGTCAAAATCGGCCGAAGTATGGATCATTCTTTGGACAATCCGCCATTCATCCGAAGAAAA
>JBAXVB010000078.1:0-14064 GCA_037129415.1 Deltaproteobacteria bacterium | reverse complement strand
CATTGCAAAGACTGCAAACTTCCTGAAAGTTATTTTTCTATAATCTGAGCACATGGTTTTTTCCTGTGAAACACCGCCAGCTAATTGTCAATAACAACTATTATCTGTTAGTCATCTTTTGGACCTTAGACAAACTTAGCCTGTAAACCCCAGAAAAGCGCTCTGGGTTTAGACTTTCCTTCAATCATGATTACACTTCTTGCCCGACGTAATATTTCATCTGACATAGTCTGGGCAATCAATTTTCGTTTGATATGTGTACTGGTTTGGGGTTCACGTTCCTGGTTTTTTTCATGGTACTTTTCTCCTTTTTTTGATGCAATTGTTTCACCATCTTTTATGTTTGCATTCTTTGTGCCAGGTTTCCAACACTCTGCGTTACGTCATCCATCATTCTGAATTTTATGAATAATTAGTTAAATAAGCTTTATGGGGCTGGCATTAACAGCCGCATAAAACAGGTCATATTTAACCATTGGTCATATATGACATTTTTCGATCTCTTTGGGGTTATGTGTGTCAAATGATAAGGGTAAAAAAATTATGGTTTTCGGATGTCTATTTTACGCTTGCGAGAACATAGGGAACTGTGGCAGGACCCGACATTGGGACTTGCCGCTCAGTAGCATGATACTTCCCCCTTTGGAAAAGGGGGATCGAGGGGGATTTTTCAGGTGGAGCTACTGTATCTGATTTGCATTTGCAGGTCGCTACATGGGGATGAGAATTTATGGTTTTTGGATGTCAAGTTTACGCATACGAGCACGCAAGGTACTGCGGTCGAGCCCAAGGATTTCAGCCGCACTGTTTTTTCCGCCGACCTTCCAATGGGTTTGTTCAAGTGTCTGGACAATATAGTCGCGCTCAACCGCTTCCAAAGTTCTTGAGCTTATACTTAAACCCTTGGACGGCTTCTTGAGTTCATCAAACAGGCGCAGCTTGGGACCCGACGAGTTGATCACCGCACGTTCAAGGACGTTTTCCAGCTCCCGAACATTTCCAGGCCAGTGATAATTTTGTAAAGCATTCATTACGCTCGCCGAAATGATTTCAATGGTCTTGCCCATCCGCTTGGAAATCTTTTTGACATAAAAATCCGCAAGAAGCGGTATGTCTTCCGTGCGATTCCGGAGCGGCGGCATGGTAATCGGAAAAATATTTAACCGGTACATGAGATCTTCACGGAAATGGCCATTGCGGACTTCCTCTTCCAGATTACGATTTGTGGCGGCAACAATCCGTACATCGACTTTGACGGTGTGGGAGCTGCCCAATCGTTCAAACTCGCCATCCTGGAGTACTCTGAGCAGCTTTGATTGTAATTCCAGCGGCAATTCGCCGATTTCATCCAGAAAAAGGGTAGCGCCGTTTGCGACTTCAAATCGTCCAAGGCGTCTGGAATGAGAACCGGTGAACGCCCCTTTCTCATGACCGAACAATTCGCTTTCGATCAGGTTTGAGGGCAGTGCGGCGCAATTCACTTTTACCAGAGCCCGATTTTTGCGCAAACTCAGGCTGTGAATGGCCCGTGCGACCAACTCTTTACCGGTTCCTGTCTCACCCAGAACCAATACGGTGGTGTCGCTGCCGGCAATTTGCTCAACTTTATAGAGTACATATTTGAGCCCGTCACTTTGGCCGATAATTTTATCATGGTTGTATTCCAGTTTAATTTCTTCTTGCAGATATGCTCTTTCTGCTTCCAGTTGATCTTTTAACTCTCTTATTTCAAAAAGGGCGGTTTCAGCTTTTAGTTTTCCTTTTTCCGCCTCTTCTTTTGCGACGACAAGTTCAGTCGTGCGCTTCTCCACCTCGAGCTCAAGAAAGGTGTTCTGGTCCCGCATAAAGTCGGACATGGCCTTCAGCGCCAGATGGTTCTTCACGCGCGCCATGACTATGGACGAGCTGATCGGCTTGGTGATGTAGTCGGCCGCGCCGAGTTCCAGTCCTCTTTTCTCGTCCTTCGCATCAGATCTGGCGGTAAGGAATATTATCGGGATGTTCATCGTCTTGGGGTCGCTCTTGAGTCGCCGACACACCTCGTAGCCGTCCATCCCGGGCATCATGATGTCAAGCAGGATCAGATCCGGTGGCGAGTCTGACGCTGCGATCTTCAGCGCCTTCTCGCCGCCATTGGCAATTTTCACCTTGTAGTAGTCCTTGAGCAGACTGTTCATCAGGGCCAGGTTTTCCGGCGTGTCGTCGACGACCAGTATCGTGGCTCTTTTGGTGAAATCAAGTCCGTTCATGGTGTTTCCTTTCAGGCCGATGGCCCGGTGGCGGCCCTGAGCGCTGCGAGCGCCGCATCGAAGTCGAATGATCTAATGCCGTCGTCAATCTTGCGATAATGGTTGGGGAAGGCGGCATGAAGCATGTCTGAATTCGCATCCAGCACATCACCCGCCTCCGCGTCGTCGTCTGCCAGCATTGCCTCCAGCTTGTTACAGACGGCCTTGAGTTGTTCCGGGGCGACAGTAACAGCCGTCTTGACCCGTTCCTCCGGCAGCAGCCGTTCCAGTTCGGTGATAAGATATTCAAGCGGCATTTTCAACTCGTCGAGCCGAGCATCGATCTCATCGCGCGGATGGCGCTCCTTGATCGCAGTTTCGAGCTTTTCCGCCTGCTGCTGAAGGCCGGTGGCGCCGATGATGTTGGAAACGCCCTTTAGCGTGTGGGCGAGCCGCTCCGCGGTGTCCAGGAAGTTGCACTCTATCGCTTTGAAGATTTCCGCCACTACGAATTTCTGCCCGGCTACGAACTTGCGCAGAATTGAGAGGTAGAGCGGCTTCTTGCCGAACACACGGCGCAGCCCGTTGACCATGTCCAATCCCTCGATGTCGGACGGCAGGTCTGCATCTTGCGCCGCCTGAGGCTTCACCTCTTCGGCTGCTGGTGTCGAGCGCCGCGGTTTGATCCATTTCAGCAGCGCCTTCCACAAGTTTTCGGGTTCGATCGGCTTGGCCACATGATCGATCATGCCAGCCGCCATGCAGCGGTCGCGATCGCCCAGCATGGCGTTGGCAGTCATCGCCACTACCGGAAGATCTTTAAAGCGCGCATCCTTGCGGATCTCTCGGGTCGCAGTCACGCCGTCCATCACCGGCAACTGCATGTCCATCAGCACGATGTCGTAATCGGCGGCCCTGAGCTTGTCCAGTGCGATCTGGCCGTTCTCGGCCAAATCGACAATAAATCCGGCATCGCGCAGCAGTTCGGTCGCCACTTCCTGGTTGAGCTCGTTGTCCTCCACCAGCAGGATGCGGGATCCCTTGATGGTGGCGAGTTGCTTGAAAGTGTCAGTCGGCGCATCCCCGGCTGTGCGCGCTCCATCGACGACACCTCCCAGAATGCGTATCACGCTGTCGAAGAGTACCGAGGGACTGACCGGCTTGATCAGCACATCCACGATGCCTGCTTCCTCCGCGCCCTGTATAACTTCCTCGCGATCGAAAGCGGTCACCATTACCATGTGCGGCATGTGACTGAGTGGAAGCGCCCTCATCTGCCTGGCAGTCTCGTTGCCATCCATGCCCGGCATTTGCCAGTCGAGGAACACGATCTCGTAGGGCATACCCTGCGCCTCGGCGCGATCCACGGCTTCGATGGCTACATTGCCCGACTCGACCTGATCGACCTTGAAGCTCATGCCGCCAAGCAGGTCGCTCAGCACCTGACAGGCGTTCTTGTTGTCGTCAACCACCAGCACGCGTTTGCCCTGCAAGTCACCCGACAGAGCCAGATTGCGCTGCTGGCCGACTCCCTTGCCGAGACGCGCCGTGAACCAGAAGGTGCTTCCCTTGCCGGGTTCGCTGTTCACACCTACCTCTCCGCCCATCAGTTCGGCGAGCTTCTTGGAAATACCCAGCCCGAGGCCGGTGCCGCCAAATTCACGGGTGGTCGAGGTGTCGGCCTGCGAAAATCTCTGGAACAACCGCCCCATTTGCTCCTCCGTCAGGCCGATGCCTGTATCGCGCACGGCGCAGTAGATCAGCACATCCTCGTCGGTCTGCTCCTTGAGACGGATGATGATGTCGATCTCGCCATGCTCTGTGAACGTGACAGCATTGTTGCTGTAGTTGATAAGAATTTGCTCCAGCCGCAGCGAATCGCCGATCAGGTTGGGCGGCACGTTCCTGTCTATGTCAAAGACCAGTTCCACCCCCTTGGCGGAGGTCTTCTCGGCGATCAGGTTGGCCACTTTGTCAAGCACCTTATCCAGTTCGAACTCGGTGTACTCGATTGTCAGCTTACCCTCTTCAATCTTAGAGAAGTCGAGAATATCGTTGATGATGTTGAGCAGATGTCGGCTTGAACCCTTGATCTTTTTGATGTAGTCGCGCTGGCGGGGCGTCAGCTCGGTTTTCAGCGCCAAGTGGGACATACCGATGATGGCGTTCATCGGTGTGCGGATCTCGTGGCTCATGTTGGAGAGAAAATCCGATTTGGCAAGGTTGGCTTTTTCCGCCACGGATTTGGCGTTCTCCAACTCGGTGGTCTTTTCCTGCAACACCTGATCCAGGAGTTTACGCTCCGTGACATCGCGTGCAGCGGCGAACACGCCCTGCAGCCTCCTGTCCCGATCGTAGAAGGTGGTGGCATTGAAGGACACCACGGTTTCTTTGCCGTCCCGGGTGCGCGCGGTGAGTTCGTAGTTGGTTACCTTTTTTTCGCTCAGCACGAGTTTGATGCTTGCCTCCGCCCGCTCCGGATCCGTGAAGTATTTCTTGAACGGTGCACCGATCAATTCGTCGCGCGTGCAATCGGTAAGCGCCTCCATCTGTTTGTTGACGTCGGTGATGATACCGGACGGATCGGTGGTCATCAAAGCGTCGATGTTGGATTCGAACAGGGAGCGCGTGTAGAACTGATGGTCGCGCAGGCGCTGACCGAGCTGCTTCTGCTCTGCCTCGATCTGCTTGCGGGCGGTGTTGTCCGTGCCGATCAGCAGATAACCGATGATGATGTCCTGTTCGTCACGCAGGGCTGTAACCGACACGACCGCCGGAAAGCGGCTCCCGTCCTTGCGGATATAGGTCAGCTCGTAGATGTCCTCGATACCGCGTGAAGCCTTGAACACCAATGCCTCGAAGCCCGGCGTAATTGTGGTTCCGAGTTCAGTGCTGAGCGCTTCGGCGCGCGCGATCACTTCCTGCGGATCGGAAATGTCGGCTGGCGTGATCTTGTTCATCACCTCGTCGGCCATGTAGCCCAGCATGCGTTCCGCGCCGACGTTGAATATCTGGATGACGCCTTTTGCATCGGTAGCGATACTCGAGAAATTGGCGCTGTTGAAAATAGCGCTCTGCAGGGCTCCCGCCTGGAGCAGCGCCTCTTCAGCCTGCTTGCGCGCGGTAATATCACGCAAAATGCCGGTGAAGTAACGCTGGCCACCCAGCCACATTTCGCTTACCGCTATCTCCAACGGGAAAATACTGCCATTCTTGCGCCGGCCGACAACTTCGCGTCCGAGGCCAATAGCGCGCGCCTCTTCGCTCGCACTGTAATACTCAAGCGAACCATTACGCTGGTCTTGATTAAGTTCGGGAATCAGCAGACTGAATTTTTGTCCGATGAATTCTTCGGCGGCATAGCCAAACATTCGCTCAGCGGCCGGGTTAACCGTCTCGACGATGCCGCCGTTGGCATGGAGGGTGACGATGCCATCCACCACGGTATTGAGAATTGTCTGGATCAGCGCAGTACTGTCACGCAAGGCCTGCTGGGCGGCATATTCCCCGGTGACATCGCGGAACACCAGCACGGAACCGATCACCTGACCGTCGCGGTCGCGAATCGGTGCGCAACTGTCGGCAATATCGCACTCGCTACCATCGCGTGCAATCAGCACTGTGTGGTTGGCCAAGCCCTGTATCGTGCCCTGCGCCAAGGTTTCCAATACAGGGATAGTGACGGGGTGACGGGTTTCTTTGTTGATGATGGAAAAAACATCGCCCACCGGGCGACCGCAGGCTTGCGCCATCTTCCAACCGGTGAGCTGTTCGGCAAGGGGATTCAGGCGTGACACACATGCTTCGGTATCGGTGGTTATTACTGCATCGCCAATGGAGTTGAGTGTTACTGCGAGCTTTTCCTCGCTGTCTCTCAAGGTGATGTTGGCCTGCTGCAGTTGTTTGTTTGTCTTCTCATGAATCTCCATCAAATGCTGTCGCTCTGCTTCGACCTGTTTGCGAGCGGTGTTATCCGTGCCGATCAGCAGATAACCGATGATGGCGTTTTGAACGTCGCGCAAGGCCGTGACCGACACAACTGCTGGAAAGCGGCTGCCATCCTTACGGATGTAGGTCAGCTCGTAAATGTCCTCAATGCCTCGTGAAGCCTTGAACACCAATGCCTCGAAGCCCGGCGTAATCGTGGTTCCGAGTTCGACGCTAAGCGCTTCGGCGCGTTCGATCACTTCCTGTGGATCGGAAATGTCGGCCGGCGTGATTTTGTTCATCACTTCGGCTGCCGTGTAGCCCAGCATGCGTTCCGCGCCGACGTTGAATATCTGAATGACACCCTTGGCGTCGGTAGCGATGCTCGAAAAATTGGCGCTGTTGAAAATAGCGCTCTGCAGGGCTCCCGCCTTTAGCAGCGCCTTTTCAGCCTGCTTGTGCGCCATATTGCTGGTGAGTTTTTTCATGTCTTGCACTGGGAAAGCCTTCACTGTAATTTGATTGTTTTTCAAACCGTTTAGCTATATTAGCATACACTATACTTAGCAGATTCCAAGCTATTTCGACAAAAAAAGATTTAAAGGACTTGGTGAAGAACTATTTTCTGAATAAACCTCCAGGAAGGCCGCCGGAAAAGGTGGAGCTAACTACTGCGAACTGACGCTCCATGAATCCGGCGACTTGCTGATCACTTTCATGGACGGTGATCGTCAGGGAATTAAAAAACGGCTTGTAGAATTATTGTTCAGCCGGAAATAAGCAGGATTGAACAAGGTTTCATGGTGGGGCAATCGCAGCATCCTGGTTCAGGTCACAGACCAATATGCCTTCTAACCTTGGCTCTCAAATCAGCCCAACTTTGTGGCTCTGAAAGAAGGCTGGAAATGTTTGAATATTCATGAGACTCACTGATTCAATCATTAATAGGCCAGCCTTCCCAGTGATTTCAGTATGAGTGCAAATCCCATGGCGAACATGCCTGTCAACCCCATTCCGCAGGAAAAACCGGCCAGAAGCACGGGAGCATATTGCCGCCACATCTTCCCGTATCGTTTTAAGAAATAGTACCGACCCAGAAAAGCGCCGACGAGTTCCAGAATCAGTCCATGAGGAGAACTTTGGCCAAGTCCGCGAACAATGCCATACACCAGAAGCGTAGGAAGCCCAAACAGGGACAGAACCATATAGGTTATCACTCCAAGTCCCATCCCGGCCATAACATATATTCCATTAAGAGCCTGGTAAAACAGGGAGTTTCCTTCCAGCGTGGATGTCTGCATCAGAAGGGTGTTAAGGGCCTGAAGATGCCATAACTTCAGGGCATACGGATAACTGCTGGATGGAATCGGCGCCAGCCGCCAGATAAATTGGGAAAACAGCAGGCTTGCAATCATCACCACCGGAAAAACGACCATTTCCGCTTTGATGATGCCACGAATGCTGGTTCCGGTCAATTCGATTTCCCGAAAATCGACGGTTGTCTTTCCGTAATTGTGGATTGGGATGGGTGCGTACCAGATTTCAATTCCCTGATAGCCGAAAAATTTGGCTCCGGCAATAAAGCTGGCCTCACGAACCATCGGCAGGTTGACAAACTGGCCGGCAATGCCTTCCATGCGTGCGGTAATGTACGAGATGAAGGGAGTATAGATAAAACCGTATCCCAGGAAGAATATCCATGGAAAGTTGGGGACAAGCCATGTGCAGAGCCCGACATAAGAAAGTGTGGAAAACACATAAATGCCAATTGCGATCCAGAAATTAAAATCTCCTCTGCCTTCCGGAGGGTGGAACAAGTCTTTTAAACTTCCCCGGTTGCCGGCCTGCCCCTTGCGGAAGGAACCGATCACATGCCAGATTCCAATAAAACCAATGGCCAAGCCCAAGCCGATGCCAAAGCTCATGTAAAAATCAAAATTGTTGGCGAAAATCGTGTCAACGGTTTCCATTCCCTGATGCCAGCGTTGAAGAATTCCATGATGATAAAGAATTGGATTGGCGATAATTGTGATGATCAGCCCGATCAGGCCACCGATAACCGCCCAGAAAGGCAGCACCATGCCCACAAACAACAGTCCCAGATCAAGCTGAATGCCGGTGGCGACTGCAGGCAGAATTTCCTCGGTCCTTCTTGTTAACTCGATCCAGGGGATAGGGATAAGCTGAATGGGTTCGGTAAAGATCAGGCCTGAAACGGTGGGCAGCAGCACATAAACACCGCCAAACAAAAGGCCGATGACTCCGCCGATGGAAAATACCCGCCATTTCCAGCCTTTTTGCCGGTCTTCCGTGGATTCAGCCAGGGCCATAGTTCCCAAAGCACCGACCGGCGCCATTGGAAATGGCAGCTTTTCAACATCAGAAGTGATGCGATATAGGGCATATCCGAGGCCGAAATGATCAATTCTCTGGATAACCTGAGAGCCGATCAGCAGAAGAATGGGAATCATCCAGTCCCTGTGAAAAAATGATCTTTCGACCAGGGACATCGAGTCGCTTGCCGGTGCAACCCACAAGGGGATATATTCCGTAAGACCCAGCATTTTTGCGGCATCGGATTGAACGATATATTGACTCCACAACAGCCCCTGAAACGGCGAAGCCAAGGCGGCTCCGGCCATGTAGTACAGGATAAATATCTCCTGCTGTTTCAGGTCGGTATAGGAGCGCCTGGCTATTTCGGCGAACAGAATGATCGTCACCCACCGGGCCGCAGGGCCAATGCCGGTTCCGATGACTAATTGAAGGTACATGCTTCCGGGCATCATGAGAAAACCGATAAAAATCGCACCGACAACGGTTTTCCAGTCAAACCCTTCTTCAAAATGATCCGGAGTGATCAGAAGGTTCCGGTATTCTTCGAGTTCTTTATCTTCGATCATAATTCACAGAATTTACGAATAAACAGAATTAATGGTTTCTTTCTTTCAAGTCTCAGAGATCAAAGGTCAAAGGTCAAAGATTTTTCTTTCATCTTTCGACATTTCTGACTTCCGATCAATCGGGCAGTACCAGATAGCTGGCGTTGCTCCACAGGCCGACGACCGCCCAGATTCCGCCCATCAGAAAATCGCCGATAATCAGGCCGATAAAAAAATACCGGAGCTTTTTGAACAGCGAAACACCGCCATAACGCATGCAGAGGGCGTTAAAAAGCCATCCCAGAAAAAAACTGAACCACAAAATTCGCATGGCGGAGCTGTACGCTGTCAGATAACCGATGGGATGGATCGGCCACCAGTAGATGCGATGGTAACAAATTACCAGGCCGGTCATGACCGCAGCCCCCGTTAGAGAAAAAATCAGAACCCAGTTGGATCGGGTTTCAGGGGTACTCATGAATGCCTGGACGTTCTCGTAAACGCCAAGGGTGGTTCGGGTCGCCCAGTCCAGTTCCAATTCCCTTATACCGTATTTATAGCACAGAAAAAGCATTGAGAAAAAGGACATGATTACGCCGGCAACAAGAACAAAGCCGATTCCGGTGATGATCAGGCGCTGATGGCTAAGCCGATTCGTTATTTTTCTGGCATGGAGAAGGGATGGCATCAGGGATTCGCGAAGGTCCACAAAAAGAACTTTCTGAATAACCGCCGCCATCAGAATGCTGGCGCCGCTGAAAAGCTTGGGGCCGAAAAACGCCACCAAGCCGTCAATTGGTGCAGCGGTCAGCGTAAAATAGGCGATTCCGCCCTGGCAGATGACACGCGTGGCGACAACCATTATCATGAAACAGGCCAGAAGAAAAAGGACAGCAACCCAAAAAGGCATACCGAAATAATTGCACCAAACAACCAGCCCGGAAAAACCAATCGCCAAGCCCCAAAAAGACATTCTTAAAGAAATCCACTCGTCATTCGTGTGGCCAACAGATATTCTGGCGGATGAAAAACCAAAAGCCTGACGGATCACCTCACCAAGATGTTGTCTGCCCAGCCAGAGAAGAAAAACGAAAAAGACACCGTAAGCGCCGAGCATCTGGGTTTCCTCCGGTCTTGACAGGGTGGGGCCAAATGTTATTCCCAATGCCGCGTCTGGAATACTATAGCCAAGAATACCAAGGACTCCGATTAACATGCCTCCGATCAGGTAAAAAAACCAGAACGAAAAGGATATCTGTTTGGATGTTAGAAATGCAAACCCGATGAAGGCGGGATAAATATAAATCTTCAGTTTAACAAACCCGGAAAAAATACCTTGCGATGGAATGTAAGGGCCTGCCAGAATCAGCGTAGGAATCTGGGGGACGGACGGGAAATAAAAATTAAGCCCATTCAGGAGATGAAGAATAACCGGAATCAGTATCCCGGCGCGGGCATAAGGGTTGGCGAAAAAGCTGGCCAACTGGTGCTGATCCAAAGCATCTTCGATGACCTGGGGAACCTGAAGCAGCGGTAGATTCATTCGCTCGTGGTTAAGCCACTGTCTGCTGGCGATGTTTACAATAAGGATCATCATCGCATAACAAAGAAGAATGAATCCGCTCCAGACTGCAAGCGGTCTTATCCAGGCGTCCCATGGGATTCGGGAAATGACTTCGTGCCAAGCCATCTGCCGGCCTCCGGGCAGTCCATCGTATAACAGTTGGACGGCATTCGGATTCTGGGGATACCAGGCTTGAGGAAGAAAGGGCTGAAGGGTTTCCTCCCACCGGTTTTCAACAGTAGCAAAATGAAACGGGGCCGTCAGATTGATGAAAAAAGTTCTCATCAGACCCGTATATGCGATCCCGGACACCAGCACCATCAGAATCCAGGCAACCAAAAGCTCCTTTCCGGTTAGAAGTAGAGGTGAAAAATTCTTCGTCCCTGCCTGTTTTCGGAAAATTATGTTAAGAAGGGCGACCAAAATGGTAAGCCATACCAGGATTACAAAGGGTGCCAGAGGGAAATGACCACCGCCAAGCGGCGTGGCCTGAAGAAATGCATTGTTATAGGGCGTTACTGCGCAGATGAAAATTGCCAGAAACACCCCAACGGCAAATGCACGAAATCGAATTCTGTCAGCAGGTGGTTGTGAATCGTTCACATTTGAGAATATCCGGTTATGGGAACCTGAATAATTATTTTGTTAAAAAATATTAACATGGATGAACAGGATAGACAGGATAAAAAAGACGAATGACGACCAAAAGATATTCTGGCATCGCTCATCACTCATCATTCAAATTTGATTATATATTTCCTGATGGTTCAGGGTCAAGTACAAAATATCTGTTTGTTAATACATTGAAGTTCAATTAAGGGCGACCGGCCGGTCGTCCCTAATTGAACTTGCCAATAGAACACTAATTCCACTGCGACAGTCTGTCGCGCTTCCGGCATGGCAGGCAGGCATAGTCGATTTCCACCGGCTGCCAGTCCATGGGAAAGTGCTTTGAAGTGGGAATATTCGTATATGAAACCGTCTTGATGGTCAGCCAATGGCACCCCGATTGTCAGTAATGAACTCCCAGGTATTGGTGATCAGGTTGGTAAGAATCTGGTGCATCTGGCTTGCGTCTGGGCTGATGAAAATTGCCATATATTTTAGTGAAAACTGATCCTATTTTTGTTCCACTTATGTAACAAGGAATAAAAATGGGATCAATTTAAAACCAGTTTTTTGATGATTTTCATCACCCCAGGATGAGTCTGAACACTTACTCGTAAGTAATGACTCACAACAAATGGACCCTTTGCATGATAGCCTTGAAAGCAGGGGCCTTATCGGCATGTTGTCGCAATACATTAACAACCTGCTCACCTGTAAGTCTGATTTTCTCGAAACCCTGTGTTTTTTCTTCAACCACTGCCTCAGCCGTTTTTCTGGCTGTTACCAGAACACTGCGCCGATCCCACCATGCAAAACTGAATACAGCCGCAAACAGGGTGGTAAAGATGACGGAAAGTACATAAAACATATTGGTAGTCTGCTCAAAACGGGCGTTCATATCGGAGCGTAACTCCTCGAAGCGCTTGTTCGTGTCGGTGCGCTGCTCATCGAACCGCTTGTCCACCTGCTCGAACCGCTTGTCCACCTGCTCGAAACGGGCATTCATGTCGGTGCGCAGCTCCTCGAAGCGCTTGTTCGTGTCGGTGCGCAGCTCCTCGAAGCGTTTGTCCACTTGCTGCATAAAGACTGTTTGGGTTGCCCCTATATGCACTAGTCGCTCGCGATCAGCTTGGGTGAAGCTGTCCAAGGCCAGGGCAGGCAACACACAACCGGATATCAAAAGATAAATTACAATTCCGTTTATTCCCATCTTGATGTTGGTCATGGTCATTTTCCCTTTTTGCGTGAGCCGATCTGCGTAAATCGAAGTTTTGTCCGGGTGGTCGCCAAAAGCTCCAGTGCCGTGTGCCTTGATCTTGAACAGGTGGAACGCCGGTGCTTTGTTTGTCATACCGATTTCTTTACCGTGAAAATATTATTAAGCCACGAATCACACGAATCACGTAGGGGCGACCGGCCGGTCGCCCTTACCGCCTTCGCATGAGAATCGCTCTTGCGTCTGCTACCAGTTTTATATATTTTGGTCATTCATGGGGGCGGCCCATGCCATGAGCGTTTATACTGTCAACGGTCATAATCTGAACTTTTGACCCCCCAACCCTCTTCCGATGGGAGAAAGAGCTAATGGAAAGCGCACACCACCCTTGTTTGTAGTATAAATGTTACAGGTGAGCAAGTCAATAACCGGCAATATTGATGACATAACTCGCAGGTTTGACAAAATCTTTATGATCCATCTGATTGGCGCTACAAGTGGAAATTTCCGGGAGCGCAGGCATATCAGCCTGCAATAGGCTGGCAGAAAGCCTGCGCTTTCAGGATATTTTTCATGATATACTGCGAACGGGCATAATTTGAACTTTCCATAAACTCCCTCTCCCAGCGGTGGAGGGTTGGGGTGGGGGGTTCAAAATATCTCATCATGATTTATTATCATCTTTTGGAAGCCATTTTTCCAGCACCTCCGCCAGCGCCTGGGGCGACACCGGCTTGGTGATGTAATCATTCATACCCGCTTCCAGACAGAGCCCACGGTCGCCCTGCATGGCGTTGGCTGTCATGGCGATAATTGGAATGATGGAAGAAAATGATGGAAGGTAATTCATCATTTTATTTTCTTCCTTCGCCATCATCATCTTTTCGTAATTTCAGATTCTTTTTGTGGCCTCAAATCCGTCCATCACGGGCATTTTAACGTCCATCAGCACCAGGTCGTAGGGCTTGGACTGCAGGGCAATGAGGGCTTCTGCGCCATTGAATACTGCATCTGCGCGCAGGCCCAGTTTCTTCAGGATGCCCAGCGCCACCAGTCGATTGGTGATGTCGTCTTCGGCCAGTAGAATTTGCGCCTTGCGATTTATGAACAAGTTCATCTTCTCGCGGGCCGAGTGGCGCGTAACGATAGGCTTCGGCTCAATTCCCTCCTGCCATGCCAGCGCCAGGGACAGAACCGCCTTCAATTCCTGGTGCCGTATCGGCTTGTTTGCGTGGGCTGAGAAACCGATCTGCTCGAAGCGCCGGGCATCGCCCCGCGTCCCAATGGAAGTCAGCAGCAGCATCCGGGTATCAGTTAGGCGTTTGTCTGCACGGATGGTCTGGCCCAGAGTCTCGCCGTCCATGCCTGGCATCCGCATATCAATCACTGCGATGCAAAAAGGGTCATTCTCGTTCAGCGCCATGTAGAGAGCCTGGATGGCATCGGGACCATCTTTCACAACCGTCGGACGCATGCCCCACGAGACCATACGGGTGGTCAGGATTTCGCAACTGGTTGCGCTGTCATCCACGATCAGCACGCGAACGCCGTGCAAATCGGCTGGCGGGATGCTTTCTTTATGTGCTCCCACAGCTTGTTTGTTAAAGCGCGCCGTGAACCAGAACTCCGAACCTTTGC
>JBAXVB010000779.1:0-2104 GCA_037129415.1 Deltaproteobacteria bacterium | reverse complement strand
CTGCTTGATTGATGCCATTTTCAGACTCCCAGAACGAACTCCACATCCGTTTCATTCAGCGATTTAATGGAGGCCCCATCGCTTGAGATCAGCCGGTCGAACAGCTCGCTTTTCTTTTCCTGGAGCTGAAGGATTTTCTCCTCGATAGTTCCGCGGGTGATCAGCTTATAAGCAAAGACGGTTTTGTCCTGTCCGATGCGGTGGGTCCGGTCAATGGCCTGGTTTTCGGCCGCTTTGTTCCACCAGGGGTCGAAGATAAAAATATAATCGGCAGCGGTAAGATTGAGTCCGATGCCGCCGGTTTTAAGGGTCATGAGGAAAACCTTGCAGGATTCATCCTCTTGAAACTGTTCCACCAGAAGCTTTCGATCACGGGTGGCTCCTGTCATCAGCAGGTATTTTATCCCATCCTTTTCCAGATCCTCGGCAATACAGTCCAGAGCATTGAGATAATTGGCGAACACTAATATTTTGTGGTTATTGGCTACCAGATCCAGTATTTGTTCCACCAGAACCTCCCGTTTCGGGGAAATGATGCCGTTTTCGCTCTTGGATTCCGGGATACTTGCGATCTGGCGCAGTTCGCTCAAGGCCTGAAGTATGAAGAATTGAGATTTTTTTATGCCGTTTCGGGATATTTGGGCCTTCACTGTTTCATAGTAAAACAGGCGACGCTGCTCGTAAAATATTTTCTGCTCATCACTCATGTCAACATACAGGGTCTGCTCCACTTTTTCCGGGAGTTCCTTGAGTACATCACGTTTCAGACGTCTGAGGATAAACGGATATATTTTTTTCTTCAGTTCGTGCAGAGCATCCTTGTCATCATTTTTTTGAACAGGAATGGCGTAGTTTCGACTGAACTCTTCGGGGGAACCGAACATGGCCGGATTGAGGAATCGAAAGAGCGCATAAAGCTCGTTCAAATTGTTTTCAATGGGTGTTCCGCTGAGGGCCAGCCTATGCTTGGCGTTCAGGAGCATTACGGACCTGGAAATCTGGGAGTTCAGATTTTTGATGTTTTGAGATTCATCCAGGATGACATAGTAGAACTCTTCCGCCCTGAAAGCCTCAATATCGTTTCGGACTGTAGCATAAGTTGTGATGATCAGATTCTTGTCTTTAGCCGCCGACAGATCACGAATCAAGCCGTGATGGATGGTATATGTGAGATCCGGCCTGAATTTCAAAATTTCATTTTCCCAGTTGAACAACAGGCTTTTGGGGACAATCACCAGGGATGGCTTTTTTTGTTTGGGATAAATGCTGGCAAGGAGCGCAATCGCCTGCAGCGTTTTTCCCAGCCCCATATCATCCGCAAGGCATCCTCCGAGTCCGTGCTGATGTAGGTAGTTCGCCCATTTAAACCCCTGCTTCTGGTAGTCCCTCATGGTTGCCCGGAGTTCCGGAATAACGCATTTGGACTTGGCCAGGTTATTAAATCCGAGAAAGATTTCACGCGATTTTTTGAATGCCGTTTCCGCGATTTTCTCGTCTATCAGTTCTTCAACAAGAGGCAGATCGAAAAAAGAGACTTTGACCTTGTCCTTTTGTTTTTTGAAAAGGCGCATCAGCCGGTTCATATAGTTCTGGTTGACGATGGCATGGGTTCCGTCACTCAGAGTGATGTAGGAGTTCTTATTGTACTGATTCAGAGCGTCGAACAAGGGCATGGTGAACCCTTCAATCTCCAGACTGGCATCTCCCTCCAGAAAATTGATGCCGTGAGAAAGGGACAAGGACAGTTTCGGCGTGACAGCCCTTACTTTATAGGTTTTGAGTTTTTCCGCCCCCATGATGGAGAATCGCGCGATCAGGTTGGGCAGTTCAGCGTAGATAAAGGCGCTGGCCAGAGATTCTTCGATAATAAAGAGGTTATCGTCCATGAAAAAGCCGGGGCCATCTTTTATGGCCCGTTTGTGTTTTTTCAGCAGCTTTTCAATCTCGGTAAAGACTGAAACGATTTCCTCGTGCCGAACATCGGATACGACGATCTTTTTTTCCAGATCGTTGATTGAAGCCACCCGCGTTACATCGTATGATTCCATGAAATCTGGATCCAGTCCGGGCAAAGAGGTGGAAACCCGCAAATGCAGGGAATTAT
>JBAXVB010000778.1:0-2105 GCA_037129415.1 Deltaproteobacteria bacterium | reverse complement strand
GCTTTGTGGATATGTCTGAAACCAGAAAAGGCACAGAACAGGCTGCCGCCTACGCTCGCAGTCTCAATCTGAATTCGGTCACGCTGGCTCTATTTGTGCCGGTGGATGATGAAACGGTTCTTGCCAAACTGTCTGGAGAACACCAGGGTAATGGCGTAACCGTAACAGTTGTGGCCATCGGGTGGACATAAGAACACCTACGCAATAGAGGTCCCGTATGCACAGAAATAACTCTTTTTTATTGAGACTATTGGTAATCGTGAATCTGATTTGTTGGGTTCAATGCCTTCCATCCGATGCGGCTTCTCTGGAGAAGCGCGTAGCCCTGGTGATTGGCAACAGCGCCTATCAAAATACGCCAGCCCTGGCCAATCCACGAAATGATGCTACAGAAATCGGAAAAGTGTTAAAACGGCTGGGTTTTGAGGTGGATGTTCAGGTAGATTTGACCAAAAGTACGCTGGATAAAGTGTTAAGACAGTTTGGAGACCGGCTCGAAGGGGCGCAGGTGGCTGTGTTCTATTATGCGGGACATGGCATACAGGTTGCCGGAACCAATTATCTGATTCCTATTGATGCCACGCTCCGAAAAGAGAAGGATCTGTATTTTGAAGTATCGGAGCTAAATCTGGTTTTGCAGCAGATGGAAGGCGCACAGCGTGTAAACCTGGTGTTTCTGGATGCGTGCCGGGATAACCCGCTGTCCAAAAAGCTGGCAGAGGGAATGGGTTCCGGGCGATCCACTCTTATTGGCAGAGGGCTTGCGCCCATGAAGGCCAGTGACGGAACCATGATATCCTATGCCACAAAAGATGGCGAAGTGGCTTCTGACGGAAAAGGCAAACATAGTCCCTATTCACAGGCCATATTGAATCATATTGAAGCGCCTATGGAAATTTCCCAGATGCTTAGAAAGGTTCGGGAAGATGTAAAAAAAAATAACCGACAACAGGCAAACTCCATGGGAATATGGCTCATTGACGGGTGATTTCTATTTTACAGGCCCGATCAAGGTTGAGATTTCTCAGGAACCGACAAAATCCGATTCCAAATCGAAAATGGAGGCGCTTTACTGGCAGTCCATCATGAATGATAACGATCCGGCTGTTTTTGAGTCGGAAGGGATCATCGTCAAAACCGGAAAGACCATTGCGGTCAAAAGCGGGAAGCTGAAACCCACGGCAGTTGCCCAGCAAACAGCCGCGGATGCATCCGGCCTGCCGGCGACGCCCCAACCGGAGTATCGGCTGACGATTGATTCAAATCCCGCAGATGCAAAAACGACTATTCCTCTGCCGCAGGATGTGCAGATCGTTGCACCAGATCCCACATTGTCACCATAAATTAAAGCATTTTCAGGAATATGGTTTGGTGTGTGGGGCGGGGTTTTAAAACATATTTTGGTTGTCGAACAGATAAATCCTCCCAATGCAACGGCAATTTACGCTGTGGGCGAAGCACTGTCCTGGAAAGTCGCCCCAGGCTTTGCCAGGGTTCAGGTGCAAATTGAACCAAGAGTACTAAAGATGTCCCTAAGAAGGCCAGCAACGGTTACCTACCGTCTGCAATCCGACGACACACTTGATGCCACTTACGAATGGAGTGGCGGGATATCCCGTGCAAAAATGAAACGGGATGATGGAGAAGTATCAGTACGATATAATGGAGACAATATCGGTGGATGGTGAAGTGGTCCTGGCCAAACTGTCCTGGGAAATCCAAAAAAACGGCGTAACTATTCCTCAGAAATC
Source organism: Deltaproteobacteria bacterium (assembly GCA_037129415.1). GTDB lineage: Bacteria > Desulfobacterota > Desulfobacteria > Desulfobacterales > Desulfatirhabdiaceae > RAAP-1. The sequence continues at coordinate 354 of JBAXVB010000778.1, read as the reverse complement.
TCTGCTGATCATGATGAATATCCCGAAGTGACTCAGGATGACATGGATCGCTCTGTATTCCGTGTAGGGCTGAGACTTGCGTCATCAGGCAAACAGCAAATCACGATCCAGTTGGATACTGTTCTTATTGAATATTTCAAATCCAGAGCAGGAGAAACCGATTATCAGAGATTAATAAATGATACGCTGCGACGGGCGATAGAACACGAAAAATTGGAAGATACGCTGAGACGTGTTGTCCGTGAAGAATTACATAACCCAAATTGAACCACTGAATTACCTGTAATGAGAGGAGATGTTCATGCGCAGATTCCATTCCTACGGCCCAGTAAATGCCCGCAGCCACTTTTCCGC
>JBAXVB010000777.1:0-2106 GCA_037129415.1 Deltaproteobacteria bacterium | reverse complement strand
GACAACCTCCCGGTTTCACGATTATCTCATGTCGGTTACGCATTTCAGCACATTGCCGATATTCGTTCCGAGGAATCAGATATCCAATCAAGTGCGACTGGTGCAGCGGATGATTTACCATTCAACGATTCATTTGAAATGATGATCAGTTCATTCGTTTCGGTCACCCGAACGACACATATTTTGTCCGCACTGTTTTTTGCAGTTTTTTTCCTGTCAGCCATTTTTTTCCCGATTTCCTCGACTGAGTAAACATACGACCGGGGCGCCGGAAGTTCCAGAATGACGGCGCTGACTGTCAGCAGTGGATAGCAGACTTTCCTGCCCTCCCGATCCCTGGCCAAAATACACCTTTTTTCGATGGCTTCCGAATCATAGAAACTGGACACATCGTTCTCAAATCGTTTGACTAATTTCTGAACCTTTGAATACACTTTTTTCAGCTCCATGCTTTTTGCCCCCATAAAAAAATCATCACCGCCAATGTGACCGGCAAATCCATAAAGATTTTGAGCCCGGCTTTTGAGTATTTCTGAAAAAAGCAGAATCACCCGATCTCCCTGTCGGAATCCATACGTGTCGTTATAGGGTTTAAAATTGTCAAAGTCGAAATACACAAAAAAATATGGGGTATCGGTTTCCAGCATGGCTTCGGAGACATATTTGTGGATCAGTGTGTTCCCGGGCAGTTTGGTCAGGGGATTCTGATCCCGGGCAATGGCCAGATTTTTTTCGTTCAACACTTTCAACAGGGAACGAGCATTCAAAAACCCCTTATATTTCAGGTTATCCACAATGATGATGCCTTCAATATGTTCATTCTGGGTATAGATTTCCAGAATCTTTTCCACGGGGGTGTGAATATCGGCAATCGGAAACTTGGTGATGAACCGGTTCAGATTTTTTCCGATTGCCGGATTTTGCAGCAATTGGCTACCAAAGCGTGAAAAGGTATAATCCTTGAAGCTTTTGTCGCTGATGATACCCAGCGGTTCGTGGTTATTGTTGACAACCGGAAAAAAAGTGTGGTTTTGCCGGGTTTTGAATGTTTCAAATACATCGAACACATTGGCGCAGCTTAACACCGGCTCGATGTATTCCATCTGCATATCAATGAGTTTCTTGTCGCCTGATTTATCTCTTCGCTGTTCTTCATCGCTCAGTTCTTTGATATGATCATAATGGATTTGAAGCTGACCGATATCAACCGTAGGTCGCTGAACCAGATAGCCCTGAATCAGATCGCACCCGATATTTCGGCAACTGTAATACTCCTTCACTGTTTCAACCCCTTCGGCAATGACGATGCTGCCCAGTATATGGGCCAGATTGACCAGGCTTGAGACGAATATCCGCTTATTCAAATCATCGGTAATATCCTGAATAAAAAAGCGATCTATTTTTATAAAATCCGGCCGGACATGGTATAGCAGCTTCAATCCGGCAAATCCGGCGCCGCAGTCGTCAACAGCAATTTTAAATCCCTGGGCCCGGTAATTATTCAGAACATCTGCTACTCCCTGATTGTGGTTCAGTTCGTGCCGTTCTGAAATTTCAAAACAGAGTGTATCCTGAGACATGTTAGAGAACTTGAGCTGATTTAGCGTATTTCCGGGTTTGTAATCAACGGAGTTCAGTACCCGATTGTCAAGATTGAAAAACAGTTTGACTTGATTCTTCCATTCCAGTTGTGCAAATTTCGCAATGGCTTTTTCGCGAAGATACAGATCGACCAAATACAAAACATGGTCACGATATGCCGCATCAAAAAAATCGGCAATGGATGAAAAACCTGCCGCTTCATGATTCCGCAGCAGTGCTTCATACCCGTAACAAATGCCGGAATGAATATTGACTATGGGCTGAAACGCGTAATCAACAATGTTAAAAATACGCGAAAGCCAGGTTTCGTCTATTAATTGGGTAATATTCCGCACCACACCATTATCCGTAGGCATTAAATTGTCATGTATTATCTGAATCATAGAGTTAGAGGATGATGGATTACCAATCTGTTGGTGTCTGAATACGAATGTTTCAAGAATTATGAATCAGCAGGACGACATTCGGATCTGCGCCCACTGAATACAGGCTTTGGTTGCAGCT
>JBAXVB010000776.1:0-2107 GCA_037129415.1 Deltaproteobacteria bacterium | reverse complement strand
TCCTTCCCTTAAATATCGTGAAATATCAACCATCATTTATTGAGATCACGCTCAAGAGCTGAGTGAAAGCCTTTTCTCGATGGGTAAGCTGAGCACATCACTACCTTGCCGGACGATCTGTCTGGCTTGATGCTGGCTGCCCTCAAACAACCTGTCGATCTGAATGAAGAGATCGAGGGCGATGTGGCGTTGTGATTCAGTGTCATGGGTGGAACCTGCTCTTCCACGATTGTCTGGCCGGGCAACTACAGAAGCTTGAGGCCGCCGTTTTGCGTGCGAAGGTACATGACCCGGCGGGGTTTTAGTCCAATGCCAATGTGAAACTGTTCAATGCCTTGTCACAGCTTATGTTGGAGACGGTTCCAAGTGACCCCAATCAAATCGAAAAGGTATCAGGGGGATTCTGCGCGTTCATTCCCATGCTCAAGGGGTGTAAGGTGTACGGGCATACAGCGGAGGAAGCATTAAAGGAACTTGAATCTGTACGGGAAGGTTTTTTTGATGTCTTTTTGGAAATGGGAAAACCCATCCCTGAACCGATCATCCATTTGGATATACCTTACGATGTCTTTGTTGGTTTGCCTGAGAGAGAGAAGAGCTATAACCCTACATCCTTTACTGATCCTCATCAAATCCGTTCGCGCGCTTTCACGACTTCACGTTTTAACGCTCCGAAAGGGGGGAATGATGACATGGGCTGGGCTTTATGTGGCCAGTTTGATTATGAGTGCTTTTGGCGCATGGGCCATCAGCAGACATGGGGATAAAATCGGGCTGGTGGATTGCCCGAATGGTCGAAGTTCACATTGTACGCCGACACCCAAAGGCGGGGGGATCGCATCGAGCTTTCAGCCCAGTTGCGTCTGGTCATTCAACTGGGGCTGATGGCGGCTGTGATCGTTTCTGGTGGCGGAGGTGCGGCTCCTGGTGGTCGGCAGTATCTTCTGTGGGTAGGCTTTCGGACTGTATTGGGGGTGCTGGCGGGGTGGTTTGGTGCATTTTGGGTTGAAAGTTGCAGATTGCGTAAAAGCGTGAGAGCAAAAATAGCGGCGGAGTGAGGTGACGATGCCGGAGTTTCTGGTCACGCAAAGACGCAAACGCCTTTGCGTCTTTGCGTGTGGTTCTATGTGCTGCATTGCTTCCAGAAGAAAACCAAAGCAACAACGAAGCACGACAAAAATATTGCTGAAGCCCGTTACCGGGCGGTTGTGAGAGAAATGAGCGCCTAAAAATGACGATTGACACTGAAATCCGAAGTACTGTCTTGCTGATTGCAGGGATAGCCCTTACCTCTTGGCTTTTACCCCTTTCACCTTTTTATTGATATAGGCCATAATATCCTCATCAGATAAACTACCAAGAATCTCTTCGGGTTTGAGGCCTTTCAGCCTTTTCTCGATGGGTAAGCCGGCCAGGAATGCATCTTCAAATCCTTTACCGATCTCCATAACTTTTTCTGGTGTCAGTGCATATTCCATCATATCTTTTCCTTCCTGCGCGTCGGCATAGATGCTCCTCATTCCCATGAAAAGCTGCTGAAGTGAAGCATTTAACTGTTTCCAACTGAATTCGAACAGTTTTCTGAATGACCGTTCTTTCTCTTTTTTACGGCTGGCAAAGCATTTTATGAACAGGTTGTGGGGTGCATCTGAAAGATCATTGAGTACCAAAATGTCCAGAATATCCAGCATGGTATTGTTACTATGCCAGACTCCTGGCCTGTCGCTTTCCTGATATCCAAAATCCACCCTGAACTTTTGGGACGGCGTTTTAGCAGGTTGCGCTGTGCTTCGGTCCATCGTTGCTGATCCCGTCGGATCAGAAGGACATCGGCTTCTGGTGATTCGGCCATGATTCGCAACCCGGTTTCTACTGTGACATTCACCGGCGTAAGCAGTTCTTCAAAAACTCTTCCGAGCAGTTTATGCGATAGATTATGTATGGTATCTGTTTCATCAGTGTTCATGAAAGACAATTACCATACTGCGGTTAAAAATGCAAGTCGCCAGACAATCCAGCTCACAGTAACTTTGTTAAGCAGGACTGTATTAGCGAACTGGATTTTGACAGTTTGGAAAGGGTCAGTGATTCTTTTGTCACGGATGAT
>JBAXVB010000775.1:0-2109 GCA_037129415.1 Deltaproteobacteria bacterium | reverse complement strand
GATCAACCGAGACCATAATAATATCATCCATCCCATTTTCCTCTTCGTTTAACGAATGGAATTCACAGTCTGCCAGAGGGGCCTCTTTAACAGGAGCATTAACAGGAGCAGGTTGCTCTGTCGGATCAGAGGTGAGGGGCGAGCAAGTTAGGGGCGGCCGGCTGGTCGCCCGTACTGATTGATTTTCTCGCCCCTCGTCCATCTTGGCTCGTTCCTGTTGATTTGAAAATACATCCAGGATATGGATCATCGTAGTCAGCAATTTCTCCTTTCGGATGGGTTTACTGAGATGAGCATCACAGCCAATAGCCAAACATTTCTTTACATCTTCACTGAAGGTATGTGCAGTGAGCGCGATAATGGGAACTCTGGATTGATTACCCATGGCTTCTTGCCGGCGGATGGTTTTGGTCGCTGTATATCCGTCCATAACGGGCATTTGCATATCCATTAAAATCAAATCAAAGGACTGCTTCTTAAGATGTTCAAGTGCTTCCAACCCGTTTCTGGAGATGGTAAGCTGCCAGCATGCGGCATTGAGAAAGGCCTGAAGCAAAATTAGATTAGGTTCAAAATCTTCGACCAGCAGAATCCGCCGGGTGGGCAGTTTTTCCAGTACCTCTGGTGATAGTGACTCCAAATAATTGGAAATTATTGAACCAGATGGCAAGACATTCAACGGAGGATCATGGACCATATCTGGACAGATTTCCGATAGTGACCGTAATCGCACGGTAAAGCGGAAATCGCTCCCCAGACCGAGCCGACTGGTAGCATAGAATGATCCGCCCATGAGTTCAGCAAGCTTTTTGGATATAGTCAACCCCAGACCTGTCCCACCGAAACGGCGGGTGACTGATGAATCCGCCTGGGTAAAGGCATCAAAAATGGTGAGCAGTTTATTCTCTGGAATGCCCACTCCTGTGTCCCGGACACTGAATTCCAGTACCAATGTTTGAGCATCGAACGAATCAGCCCCTTGTTCAGTCGGGGAAATGCGATGAACAGATAGAGTGATTGAGCCATGTTCGGTAAACTTCAGGGCGTTGCCAATAAGATTCATTAAAATCTGTCTCAAACGGCTCGGATCTCCCAGCAGTTGAACTGGAACCTCCTGGTCGATGGAGCAGTTGGATTCAAGACCTTTCCTGCGGCTCTGAACCTGCAGAATGGCTCCGATGTCCGACATCAACTCCAAGAGGCTGAATTCAAGGTTTTCCAGCCGTAGATGACCTGCATCGATTTTGGAGAAATCCAGTATATCATTAATCAGATTGAGCAGATTTTCACCGGAGGATATAAAAATCGTCACATATTGGCGTTGTTCCGGGGTTAATTCGGTGTCTGCCAACAGGTCCGCCATCCCGATGATTGCATTGAGGGGAGTACGGATCTCATGGCTCACGTTAGCCAGAAAATCACTTTTTGCGGCTGTAGCCACCTCTGTCTCCAGAACCATCCGATTGGCCATTTCGATGGCCTGGTTAAGTTCCTCGTTGCTCTGGGTCAACTCCCTTCCCATTGCTTCGGCAGCCTCTTTGGCAGTGCGAAGTTCTTTTTCTGTTCGCCGTTTTTCTGCCAGGCTTTTCAGAAATGTGTTAAACCACCAGACCAATTCGCCGATTTCATCCCGTGATGTGGTTGTCAGGTGAAGATCCGACTCCGGTCTGCCATCCCGAATAGCCTTGAAACGCGCAGTAATATCCTTTATGGGAGCAACCACGCGTTTCGAAAAATGAAAAATGAGTAAAACAGCCAGAACGGTGCTGATCAATGTTGTTAACAAGGTATTTCTCGCAATACCACTGACCTGAGCATCAATTTGCGATGTCTGAATAAAACTCAGGAGAGTCCATTTACTATCTTCAAATTGATCATATAGCACAAGAGTGTCCTGGCCTTCCAATTGGGTGCGGAATAAGCCTGATTGTGAATCTATCCTGGCTGCAAGTGACGAGTCGAGTGGTTTGCCGATTTGATTCATATCCGGATCACTGATAATCCGGTGCTGTTGATCGATCACCCGGAATATCTGCCCGATCTGACCTTTACGCTGAAAACTCTGATGAAACACGGCGGGATCATAAGATATGACCAAAAAACCGGTGG
>JBAXVB010000774.1:0-2116 GCA_037129415.1 Deltaproteobacteria bacterium | reverse complement strand
ACGTTCAAGACATCGAAAAACTAATCAAATTTATGAGCGAGACATCGCTTGAAAAGGCAGACAATAAAATTGGTTTATTCAAAAAAATTGAATCTATAAAGTCTATCCAACATGGCATATTCGATATTCAGCCTATCGAAGCCAAAATTCAGATCAAACAGCCAAATCTAACTCAACACTCCATCGAAACTTCGCGATCGCTCGCCCGCTGAGCTTGCGTTAGCAATCCCGATCCTCCAGGTTTCTTGCGGCGAAATGTTTACATTTGTTCATAAAGGAGATGATGATCGAATCATTTATTTTGACATGGATACTTCTTTGTTTTATGAATACTCTATATTTTTGAACTAAATGTTCAGGCGATTGCATTGGACAACGCATTGACTTCAGCAAAAGAATCATCCCCTTGACTTAACACTTTGATTGAATTGGGATCCAAAAACGCATGAATATCAGTCAGGATAAAACAATCAGCCTTTCAGAGGCAGTAACAAAATTTGTTTTCAGCGGTTGCCATCTGTCCATCGGTGGATTCACAGCCAGCCGGAACCCAATGGCGGCAGTTTATGAAATCATCCGTCAGAAAATCAGCAACATCCATCTCTATGCGCACTCCAACGGCCAGGGAGTTGATGAGCTGATCGGCGCTGGATGCGTGTCCCGGTTGGAGATCGCCTACGCCGGAACCGGCAGATTCGCCCCGACTTGCGTCCGATTTAAAAAAGCCGCCCAGTCCGGCGCCATTGCCATCGAAGATTATTCCAATTACCAGATGACGTTGCGATTTATGGCAGGCGCCATGGGTGTGCCGTTTCTGCCAACCCGGTCGTCTCTGGGAACGGATATCATCGAAAAATGGGGGTTTTCAAGGCAGATGCGATTAGAAGATACCAAGCTTCCGGATCAAAAGCTTCGGGTGATGGACAATCCTTTCGGGTCATGGGCAGATGCTCCGAAACTTGTCCTGGTCCCGGCCATCAACTGCGATGTCACCATCATTCACGTTCAGAAGGCGGACCTGGAAGGCACAGTGCGCATGGAAGGCTTGTCATTTTCAGATGTCGAGCAGGCCAAGTGCGCCAGGCATCTGATCGTCACCTGCGAGGAGCTGGTGTCATCCGATTTCCTCAAGGCCAGTCCGGACCAAAACCAGATTCCCTCTTTCTGTGTGGATGCCGTAGTCCATATACCCTACGGGGCCTATCCCACGGCCTGTTACCGGTATTACGATTATGACCCGGCTTATCTCAACGCCTACCGCAAGAATGCCGAAGACGATTTGCTATACAACGCCTATTTGGAAGAATTTGTCTATGGCGTACCCGATCATCAGGGGCTTCTGAACAAGATCGGAAACGGGCGGCTTGATGCCATCAAGGCTGATCCCAGAACAGGCTATGCAGTGGGACTGGACAGGAGATAGGGAAGACATGCTTGATTATACGTTAAAAGAACTGATGACCCTTGCCGCTGCGCGCAAGATCAAGGACGGCGATATTGTTTTTTGCGGCACGGGCATTTCAATGTTGGCCGCAATGGCCGCCAAACACATCTGTGCTCCAAACAGCGTCATTTTCTTTGAGACCGGAGCCATTGACTCCCTGCTGGAAGAAGTCCCTCTGGCAGTGGCGGACTCCAGGGTGATGTTCTGGACATCGGTGAACGGCAACCTGGCGGATGCTTTCGCCACCATGCAAAGCCGGATCACCGGCCCGCATGTGGTTGGTATCATGGGCGCCGCCCAAATTGACAAGTTCGGAAATCTGAATTCAACTGCCATTGGGGATTATTTCAAACCCAAGGTCAGGTTTTCCGGAAGCGGCGGGGCCTGCGATGTGGCCTCGTTTGTGGGCAGGACTATTACCTTCATGCAGCATGAAAAGCGAAAATTTGTCCCCAAAGTGGATTATATCACCAGCCCCGGCTGGTTAGACGGGCCGCAAGGTCGCAAAAAAGCAGGACTTCCTGACGGCGGGCCGGAATCCGTCATTACCAACATGGCGACGATGGGGTTTGATGACATCACCAGGGAGATGTATCTGACCGGCTTTTTCCCTGGCATCACACCGCAGCAGATTCTGGACAACATGGGTTTTGATATAGACGTGTCGCGGGC
>JBAXVB010000773.1:0-2122 GCA_037129415.1 Deltaproteobacteria bacterium | reverse complement strand
AAATTCATGCTTGCGAAAAGTGTAAACTACTTTTTGGCTCAAATGAAGGATGCCCAGATTACGAACCAGAGCGAACTGTAGTAAAGCAACGGGGATGCCGCCGACCACGGCGAGCCATACCAACAGGTAAGGCGCTCTCGCTGTCATGTACAGGACGACTGCAGCGGCGGTAATCATCAGAGGGACCACCAGCACGACCCAGAGCGTGTACCTGTTGTTCCAGGGAATATACAGCCTGGTATGTATCTTACTCATTGTCAGCTCCTTCCCTTTTCATCCATTGGCGGAGCTTTTCGTAGTCGGACAGATCAGCCAATGATTGCAGCACAGATCGAAGATGTCTTCGAAAACTAATAAACTTGGGGGTAATATTTGATTCCTACCTCGTATGAAGCAGGTGCTTCATCAGCAGGAAGTTTCTTACACCATTTCACCTCTCCCATGCTTATGCTCGGCAACCTCTCAAGATCACTGCTGCAGAAATCTTTAAATGAGCGTATTCTGCACATGACTGCTTCTCCCAGAAAGAAAGCGTCATCTGATATAAAACTGATGCCATCCGCCCAGTGAGTCACCAACAACGCATCCCTGGAATGTCTGGAATTAAAGGGAGAAACAACAATAGGGATCTCACAGTCAAATCGTTCGTCACTTTTTTCATCTTTGGAAACAGTCATTATTTACCCTCCCCGCATCTTGTGAAGACGTCTGTTCAAAACATACTGACCGATTTTCCGGCAATTCGAGACAATAGCAACGCCACTTGCAGTCCAGACGATCGCAGTATTCACCTGCAGCGCCGAAACAATCCGGATTCCCCTCTATTCGCTGAATGCTCCGAATGAGGCGCAATAAATCCGGAAATTTACCATCTGCTCCATGGGTTGTTCTTTCCATCGTTACCCCAAAATTTTTCAGTGTGAATTTCCCATAAACAATCGCTAAACATATTTTGCTTATCGCCCCAAGAACTTTTTTTACCGGGCGTTCACGCTGGAAGCATATTACAGTTTCCATTTGTTTTGTCCATAGGGGGATGGCTTCATTTCGTATGAGGAAATCTCCCAGTCGGGAGTTTTCCTCATTTGTTTACGGGAGATTTGATACGGGGATAAGAAAGGGTGGGATTACGATTTCCAGAGGTCCAAGTCTATCAGACCAATCCTGGCGGCATATCGCGCCAATTCGATTGCACTGTGCAACCCGAGTTTTCGCATGATACTGGAACGATGATTCTCTGCTGTTTTGGGACTAATAAAAAGTTTATCAGCGATCTTTTTTGAGGACAGTCCTCCAGCCAGCATCACCAGCACTTCCTGCTCCCGAAGGGTCAGAGTGTCGTACCCTGAAGTATTCACGATCACATTCTGCGGAGGCAAGCCGGCAAGTTTCTTTACCACTTGAGGGGAGATTGAAGGGTCCAAATAGTAATCGCCATGCAGAACATGATCAATTCCGAGCATCATCAACTCCGAGGCTGACTCCTTTGCCAGATAGCCGGAAGCGCCGGACTGAAATGCTCTGACGATATAGTCGATCTTGGAATGCATACTGACAACCATCATGAGGATTTTAGGCAATAAACAACGAACATCCCGTATCAGTTCGATACCGCTTCGGTCTGGAAGCGACAAATCAATCAACATCAGGTCAGGCTTGAGTTCCCGGGCCATTTGAAGTCCCTGATCAGCCGTGGCAGCCTCCCCAACCACTTCATATTTGATGTTTCGGGCGATGATAACCTTCACTCCTTCCCGGAAAAGCGGATGGTCATCAACAAGCAGAATTCGTATTTTCGGCATCATTTTTTTCCCTGCAAACAGACTTGGAGATATTGGCGATGCTGTAGCGCCAACCACTTGCCCTACCGCTGGGATGGCAAGTGAAATGAAAATTAGCCGACACAAGAGCGTTTCTCACGCAAAGGCACAAAGCCGCGAAGAACATTTTTTTCGTGTCTTTCGTGTGTTTCGTGGTTTAAAAGTATTTTCACGGTAATCAATATATCAATATTCGTCCCTTTTCCACTTCCTGGTTATGTGTTTATTGCTAATTATGAGCTTCCATATACTTGAGTTTTCGAAAAATATTTCTTGACTTTTGATATTTTTTTTGTATGCTC
>JBAXVB010000772.1:0-2123 GCA_037129415.1 Deltaproteobacteria bacterium | reverse complement strand
CATGGTCTCTTCTCCAGCTTTCTTTTAATCAGATATTGCCATTCTGTCTGGAATTTGTTCAGAACAGAAGTATAAGATTCGAATTCAAATGGCTCTACACATCCCATGTAATGCCGATGATGATATCCATGTGCGTTATCATAACCCAGCACCCGCCCATTGTCATCAGCAAAAATTGCCGGATTTATATATGCAAGGTTATATCGGGTCACAATCGTTTTACCTTTCTCCTGATATCCCCACACCTCATACTGCAAAATTCCGCCACCTGACTTTGCTGTCAGTTCAAATCGTTCACGTTCAAGAAGACAGCTTACTTTTGGTTTCGACATGAGATCGCCCCCAAACAACACATTCGATTCCAGATGCCTCTCCTGTAACCAACTCCGTATGCGGCATACACATGGCGTTTCAAAAAACGGCGCATGAACACTTCTTGCTGCTGGTCCTCACATAAAAGAGAAATCTGTACTCACCGCTTATTCATAAAGCCAGTTCCGTGCGACGAGTTCAGAAATCGGCAGGCCGCTACCTTTGTTGAGTTCGTGTTTGATCTCCAGCCCGTATCAATTATCTAAGCGCTTCCAGTCCCTTACGGTCAAGAATGCTCAATAGTTTGAGAGAAGGCCCGGCAGGATGCTTATCTCCGATCTCCCACTTCTGAATCGTAGAGAGACTGGTATTGAGCACTACCGCCATAACTGCTTGGCTGAGTCGGTAGCGTTCGCGCAAAGAACGAATCTGTTCCGACGAATAAGCAGAAACCGGTTCGATACACAAAAAGTCGTACTCACGCATCGTGCGTTTATCTATAAACCCGAGTTTATGCAGATCCCTGGCTGTTTCATGAACCGCGCTTAGTAAGCGGCTCTTATGCCGTTCATGCTTCATGTTCGACCTCCACCAAGGAACCTTTTCCTATGGCAACCGTAATTTGTGTTTCAGTCATACCAAGACTATGAGACGAAATCCCGTTGGGATTCAATAAGAACTGCGAATCCTTGGAAAGTGTAAACCAGAACATGAAGGATGCCCGTGAGTATCATTTTTTCCCATTGTTATGTATATCGGTTTCTGATAAATTATTTTGAAGGTTTATACGTCAGAAAAAAAGGAGAAGGGCATGGCATACATGAATAGAATCGAACTTAATCCAAGAGTATGCAATGGACGGCCGGTCATCAAGGGAACCAGAATCCCTGTTTCCGTGATTCTCGAACAGATTGCGGACGGCGATTCATGGGACACCGTGCTTTCTAATTACCCGGAAATGAAGAAAGAAGATATTCAGGCTGCTTTGATCTATGCCAGAGAATCAATTGACCACACAGAAATCAGGTTTGCATATACCTGAAAACGTCAGGCTCTACATGGATCAAATGTTCCAGACGCATGTCGCAATTATGTTACGCCGGACGGGCTATGACATCATCCGTGCATCGGAAGTGGGTCAATCGCGTGCAGATGATCGCCAAATATTAAAAAAAGCAATAAATGATAATCGCATATTGGTCACTCTCGACGAGCATTTTGGAGATTGGGTTGTACTCCCACTGCATAGGCACCCCGGAGTAATTCTTTTGTGGAAAAATGAGGGGCGATTTCCATCAATGAACATACCATTCGAAATCAAAAGCATTGACTGGAAGTCGCGTGGTGCTGAACGCAAGGGAAAAGCGGCGACCGTTGGAATTGATGAGATCAAGGCCAAAATCAGATCACTTCTGAGTCTGGGGGAATAAAGATAGCCGGACCTGTATTGAGAATCCCTTATGTAGGTCGAATTTTCCATGCCCTGGCCCTTTGCACCAGGGGCCAATCTCCCAGCAGCTTCCCGGTCACGCTGTAGTAGCCAAGCTCGCCGAGGCTGGTCCAAAGCTTGACCATCTCGCGAAGAACCAGCCAATACTCGCCTGGCTTTCCGCCTGCTACGGCGAATTGTTGCACCTCGACCCCGCTGCCGGCTAACAGCAGTTTGAGCAGCACGCTGGATCGCAGTATATGATAGTCGGATGTGACCAGGATCACCCGCCTGAAGCCGAACTCCCGGATGCGATGCCGGGTGACCAGGGCATCATCGAAGGTGCCACGGCTAAGCCCCGCGGTGACAAAACCGACACCGT
>JBAXVB010000771.1:0-2125 GCA_037129415.1 Deltaproteobacteria bacterium | reverse complement strand
TGAGATCCGGGTTCCTGCCATCTGTCTTCAAGAAACGCCATCTCCTTTTCTCTATTGATGAATGTCATGTTGCCTCCATATTATATACGTTACAGTATTATACTCATAAGTATATAATATGGCTTTTTTCGTCAAGAGCTTTTATGCCTTTTTCCCTATCCATATCGGTCACAATGTCGGATGATCGGACAAATCGTGTATCAACATTTTAGACATATCAAAGGAAACACGCCTTGCCAGGGAATTCCCGTTGGTCGCGTTCTGACCTATCCGCCGCCGATGATCATGCCAAAACGATTAGAGCTCCATGGATAAAACCATACCGAACGGCAGGCTCAACGGGATAGAGTATGCTGGGATTTGACATCTGTCCAATCTTTAATCAGAGAAAATTGGCCGTTTTCCAGCCGAGTGAAATAGACACGATCCAGGCCCTGATGATCGGATGGACTGAAGGATATGTTGATATCCAGTCCGGGCGTAAAATCATTAATGGATTCAATGGCCTGGATGAACCCTTCCCTGGTAAGATCGCTGCCGGCCCGCTGCAGTCCCTCAACCAGAACCCTGGCATTGATGAATCCCTCCAGGCCCACAAAACTGGGCCGGTCTTCGGGGTAATAGCGCTTCAGAAGAGTCAGATAACCGGCCTCTCCTGTAAGAAGCTGGCTGGCATCCCGCCTGTCCGGATCCGGAGGCGGAACCACCTGAGACACAATCACTGCAAGACTCTGGTAGCTTTCCAGCCTGCGAGCCAGCTCGTCTGCACCGACAAAGGAAACCAGGTAGAAAACAGGGCGAAATCCCTTTTCGTCGGACATCTTGATGAATGCAGCACAAGGGTCGTAAGTACCGATCATCACCACAGCCTCGGCGTCCGAACTGATGACTTTGGCCAGCCCCTCCTGCACATCCAGCGTACCGCGAGTATAAGAACCACTGGCGACCGGAACCAGGCCAAACTCCTTTAGCGCCAGCTCGGTACCGGTGAGGCCGTCGAATCCGTAGGCATCATACTGGTAAAAAATGGCTATTTTCTTCAATCCCAGGTCGGTCACAAGGTGCTGAACAGCTATCTTGGTTTCCTGGTAATAGGAGGCCCGCACATTGATCAGCCAGCGGTTGAAAGGATCTCTAAGGGCATTGGCGCCAGTGAACATTCCCAGAAGCGGAATCCGGGCTTCCTCAACAAGTGGAAGAATTCGAACCGTTGTAGGCGTTCCGACATAGCAGAAAAGGGCGAACACCTGATCGTCAATGATCAGGCGCTGGGTGTTGGTAAGACACATGAGCGGATCATAGCTGTCGTCATGGGCAATGACATCAATCGTCCGCCCGTGAACACCTCCCAGTGAATTGACATAATTGAGATAGCATGAGGCGCCGCGCAGGGTTTGACTTCCCAGAAAACTGGCATGGCCTTTCAGGGCAAGGGAAGATCCGAGAAGGATTTTCGTGTCTGTTACTCCTTGGGCGCTGGTCTGCGGAACGGTAGTATCTGTGGAAGCACTGCAACCCGCCAGAAGCCAGAGCAGGCAACAAAGGCCGACAATGCTCAGGGAGAAGCCGGGTGAGTGTTTGAGAAGATTCATTTTGGTCGCCATCCGCCATGAGGGAGTCCATGAGTACTTTAAAAACTTTTAAACCACAGATTAACACAGATTAACACAAATATTTTCTTTTCCTGATCCGCCCCCAATAACTTTCTTTCACTATAGTTACCCCCGAAAACTGGACAGTCTGTTAAGCTATAAGGTATAGAAGCAAGACAACCCAAAATGGAGGGAAATGATAATAAAAATTGGATTTTGGACAAAATTGATGTAGATGTAGGTCAGGTGCGACCAAAGGGAGCTCCCTGACAACGCTGGGTCTTGGTCGCTTTGGAAGCCATAAGAGAAACCCAAACAATAACTGGACCATATTCACAATATGGTGTCCACGCTACCATGTTTGGCCGGTGGATGCAACAGACAATTGAGCTTACCAGAACTGTATTCTCAGAGAAAACTGAAAAAAAGGACAAAATAACGAGCAAGTATTGAGTGTTGATGAAGCCAGGCTGAAAAAGGATTTGGAAAGCAAGGAAATGGCGGACATGATCGGTGAAGATTTGAAAGAAGGC
>JBAXVB010000770.1:0-2128 GCA_037129415.1 Deltaproteobacteria bacterium | reverse complement strand
GTCCTTTCCACTCAAACAAACACATACAGGCGCCCAACGTGTACCACTCCCCCAGTTGCCCATTTAATTACAATATAAACAGCAACTTGAGCCTATCATTCTTCTTTCCTCACTCTCTGTATATCAATTTCCCGGTGCCAGGAAATTGTTCTCTTCCTTCCATTCCATCCTCGCGAAGCGTTCTTGTGGAAGCGGTTATCATTCATGAGCAAAAAGGCTTTTAACGTCACTGTGATTGACTTGGCGAAGTCTGACAGATATTTTTTAACGAAACACTTTCACTCGGCACAATCAACCGAAGCGGAGAGAAGCCTTTGTTCCCGACGGTACCGTGGGTTTCTACGTCGTAATCAATCCCCGTGACCGGGTTTGTTATTTCTGCACGGATACTGTGATTAAATTCAATGGTGGGAACAATGAAATCGACAGAATCCGCCTTTTGGATGATCCAGACTTCAATAGATACGCCGATTCAAATGCTGACCATTTTTGGTCGCAATGACAATGGACAACGAATCAACCTGGCCGAATTATGAGCTCGGTCTCTGAGCAATCGTGAGAGGGTTCATTTTTGTCCATGAATGGTTTGCCATATCTCGAACGCAGCACCTGCGCGACAGCGGGGCACCAGAATGTAATGAAGTGAAACCAGCTTCATGCATGGGGTATGCAATACCTTCCCATGCCACTACCACCTCGTTTTGATCCCGTCCATATCACCGAAGCTCCGAAAAACGGTTGACATTAACTGACAATAACCGTAAGGCATAAGCATGGTATAATGTATTCAAAGCCTCGTAATGCTGGTGTCTCCAGCCGGTGTCGGCAAGACCACAGCGATCCACGTTGTTTACGAACTCACTAATTGGATGTGGTTGATTCTGATAAACACACAAGCGGCCTTTCAGTCTCAAATAGGGATCGTAAATGAAGAAACCGGATGCCAACCATTATCGCCTCTTTATCAGCAGCGTTCAGAAGGAGCTCGCGGTGGAACGGCGGGCGGTAAAGGATTTTATCACCCATGATCCTTTGTTTAGCCGGTTCATATCGGATGTGTTCCTGTTTGAAGATATACCGGCCGGAGACCGCAAACCCGACGATATCTATTTGGGTGAGGTCGAAGGGTGTGACATCTACCTTGCCATTCTCGGTAACGAATATGGATGGAAGAACGATGCCGGAATGTCGCCGACCGAACTGGAGTTTGAACACGCCACCAAAACCCATTGTGAACGCCTGATTTTTGTTAAGGGCGATGACGACACGGCACGTGCCCCTGAAATGGCTGACTTGGTGCGCAAGGCAGGCCGCCAGGTCACCCGACGCCGTTTTTCAGATACCCCCGGCCTGATTCGAGAGGTATATGCCAGTCTCATCGAGTGCCTGGAGCATCGTGGCGCGCTCAGATCAACGCCTTTTGACGGCAGCGTTTGTGACGGAGCAACGCTCCACGATATCGACAATGAACATGTTGCCGCTTTTGTGAAAGCTGCTGAGGCTGTTGGCCGGCTGAAACTCAAAGGGCCACGCTCTCCAAAAGCGGTGCTTCAGAATTTCAATCTTCTGCGAGATGGCCACCCCACGAATGCAGCCATACTGTTGTTCGGAAAGAACCCTCAACGGTTTTTCAACAATGTGCAGGTGCATTGCTTCCATTTTTATGGCACGGAAAAGCACAAACCCATTGCATCCCAACAACCCTATGAAGGAAGACTGTTTGAAGTCATTGATCAGGCAGTGGAGTTCGTCCTGGGCAAGATTGACCGAAGCGTGGGTACCCGCGCGATGAGCACCCAGGTTCCGGTTGAGTTCGAAATCCCCCGCCCAGTCATTACCGAAGCCATCGTCAATGCGGTTGCCCACCGGAATTACCACAGCAACGGATTTGTCCAGGTCATCGTCTTTTCCGACCGGATGGAGGTGTGGAATCCGGGGGAGCTGCCGCCAGGTCTGACGCCGCAACTGCTACGGGAGCCGCATGGTCCGATGCCTCGCAATCCACTGATTGCCGAACCGTTGTACCGGATCAGTTATGTGGAAAAAGCTGGAACCGGCACAACCGATATGATCGCCGATTGCCGTAAAGCCGGACTTCCGGAGCCCGACTTCGAGCAGCGCGGCCCCT
>JBAXVB010000077.1:0-14538 GCA_037129415.1 Deltaproteobacteria bacterium | reverse complement strand
AGCGCGTTAGGCGTACATCTGCGGGCTTCTGCAAACACATAGCCTGGACACGGATAGTCCCAAAAGAACGATTGATCCTAAAAAATGCATGAAGCCGGAAATGATCTGCAGGAACATCTCCGGCACATTACTATTTTGAATCAGCGAATGCCTTTAGTTTGCAGAAGCCGAGCGAAACAGGACTCCAGGGAATCCACAGATCGCTCAATATCAAATTTTTCGATGGCTCTACGCTGCCCGGCAAGAGCAATTTGTTGGCATTTAAGGGGATCTTTGGTAAGTTGTATCAACTCTTCAGCAAGGGATGCATCATCTTCTGTTTTGAAGATGATTCCGCTTACCCCATGCTCGACAATCTCTTTTGCTCCTCCGGTTCCACTGGTCACGACTGTAAGTCCTGCGGCCATGGCTTCCACTTGGCTGATTCCAAACGCCTCCTTGACGATGGAGGGAAAAACCAGCACATTATGACGAGCGAATAGATTCTTCAGCTCTTCTCTGGCAAGAAAGCCAAGAAAACGGATTTTCTCTTCCATACCGGTTCCAGCAACGTATGATTTGAGGGAATCGACAAAATTCTGATCCGTCGAAGTACCTGCTATCGAGCAGTAGAAATCAATTCCCGAATCATGAAGTCTTTTCAATGCATTGATCAGAATATGCGGTCCCTTGTATGGGAGAACAATACTGGCATAGACAATCCGCAGCTTATCCAGTGCGGGGGGAATACGCATCCTAAATTCCTCAACCAGCGCGCCAGGGAAGACCACGCTAATGTCTTTTAGGGGATAACCTTGCTTCTGGATTTCATTCTTGAGCCAGTTGCTGGCCGCCGCCAGGTGGTAAAGTCTGTTTTTCGGTGTTTCATTTACAACGTAACCCGGTTGCTGATTGCCCAGGTGGTGAATGATGGGGATTTTTTTATCCAGCATGGGATCAATGATATTTTTGGATAGAAAATCTATATTGCCCAAAAGGCAGGCATCCGGTCGGAATTCCTTTAATACTTGTTCGAGTCCTGCAATGTTCTTTCGTACGATTCTAATAATATCAGCCGGGTTTTCCATGGTTTTGCATACGCCGCCCTCCCATCCGCCAAACAGCTCAAGACTTCTGTGTACATCAGGTTTATCTCCGTCGGTCTTTCCCAGATAGGGTGAATCAGAGGTTAGAACATAAATGGAATGTCCCCGGTTTCTCAAAATATTTGTAAAGTCAAAAAGCAAACGTCCATATCCGCCCATCTCCTGAGGTGGATATAAGTTATTGATGACAAGTATTTTTTTAGAGGGAATTCTGGATTGAGAATTGTTTTTTTCAAACATGGATTTATCGAGTTGCACATGCAACCCTTCAGGCATGGGATAGGTGCTTCCGTCAAAATTTTCAGCCTTTTTAAAGGCATCAAATGCCCTATCTAATTGGTTCAGCCTTTCCTGGCATAATCCAAGCAAATACCAAGGTTCGGGCTGCTCTGGATTCATGCCTGTAATTTCCAATAAAAGCCCTGCAGCATCTTCAAATCGCTCCATGGTCATATAGAGCTGGACAAGGTTGTTCAGTGAATTGATATTTCGTCGATTCAGACTGACAGATTTTACCATAAATTTTTCGGCCGCTTCATAACGGTTCAACTGATAAGATATAACTCCCAAGTTATTCAGGGCATTTTCGTTAGCAGGATTATCAGCCAATGCCCGTTCAAAATTCTTGACGGCATCTGCTGTAAATCCCTTCGAAAAGAGATATTCACCCCAGAGACTTTTGTCCTTCCAAAAGAAAACATCCGGGTTTTCATGAATTTTTTCTAAACCATTTGCCGAAAAATATTCCAGTAGTTTAACGCGACTATCTTCATCAATGGAAGAGAGACTATCGGAAACGACCAATAGTTTGAAATTCATCGAAATCAGAAAATCTTCCAGGTTATGATCGACAAGATCGGAGGCGGTTAGTACAATTATGTCCCATGCACCCTGTATTTTCTTGAGGTCTTCCAGTGATAGGGCATGAATCCGAGCAGCAATATTCGTATCATTGAAAAGCTGGAGGCTCGTATCGGGAATGTCTGTCTCAATACCTTTTATGTATAGTCGTAGCCGTGGCAGATCCGATACATCACAGAGAAGACGGGGGTCCGCCGAAGGAAAAAAAAGTGCTGCTGGTTCATGATTTTTCAGATGAACATCCTGAAAATATTCATAAGTGGAAATTCTTTGAAAGATATCCTCTTTGGATTTGCTTGTTACATGTATGCTTCTGCTGTCTTTCTGAATTTCATAAAGAGGATTTAATCGTCCTTTTAAAATAAAATCCATGAGTTCATTTGTTTTTGTTTCCGGGGTATGATGTCTTTTGTATTCCTCGTATCCCTTCTGAGCAATGGCTTTGGCCTCTGAAGGATGGTTTAGGTAATAGTGGATTTTCTCAAGAAGATCCTGTGGGCTGTCATAGCAAACAAGATGCTCCCCATCCTTGAAGATCATTTCAAGGCCGGATTCCCTGCTAAGCCTGTCTGTCAATAGAAAGCCGCCACTGGAAAGAACTTCAAATACTCGCAGATTGAAATCACCATTTAGGCTGATATTTAGATTGATCAGGGACTTTGCATAAATCTCGGCGGCCTTTTCATGTGGCGCCTGCATGATTTGTACAGGAACATCGTTTGTCTGGAGAAACTGTAGCACAGCTTCTCGATATGGATGCCACCGATCAAAACTACCCACAAAAGACACGTCATAAACATTATTTTCACTTAGGGCTTGTTCGTGAGGATAAACGTTGAAACAGGGTATCCAAAAGACATTATTAAAACCTGCCTCCTTGAAATAGTGCAGATGGTGACGGCCATGATCCGAAATAATATAATCAAACTTTTCCTGCGCAGCGTAAACAAGCAAAGTTTGTATCGGCTTTTTCAGGTGATGGGTATCTCCCAGAATGAGGAGTTTAGGGCAGTTATACTGCTGCAGGTTGATGGGGAAATTCCTTCCTGATGCATCTGTTTTGACAACAATCAATTCAGGTGTCTGAGATGGAGAAAGCTGATCGATTACTTGCTTAATATCATAGACACTCCCATTTGTTTTGATCGTTTCTGTAATTCCATTTATTGTTGTTGATTCACAGTCAGGACTACAGAATACCTCATTAATAGAAAACATGATTGGCCTGTAGGCTTTTCGTTGGCCGAGGAAAAACGCAATGGTTTTATTATCAGGATACTTCGGCATGGGGGACGCATTAATGCACAACAACCGTTTTTCTGATATCTGCTCATTGCCAGGATGCGCCGCAAAAGCATTGTCAAGCACACTCAGAGCCTGGCCATGGTGTCCCTGAGTTAGGTACAGATCTGATAAATTCAAAAGCGCATTAATATCTACGGAATCAATCTCAAGAGCTGATAGAAACATTTGTTCCGCGCGGTTCATGTCATGCATACTGTGTGCAATAACCCCTATGTTGCTAAACGCCTGACATCGGGAATTGTTATCGCTGGAATTTGTTATAATGTAGGTGAAACATTTCATCGCTTCCACGGTTTTTCCAGCAGAGTAAAGCCTTTCGCCCATTAGAAGAAGATTGGACAAAACGGATAGCGATTCCTGTTTGATCTGTATAAATTCATGAGTGTCAGCCCCTTTTTTTTCAGACTTTGGCATGCATCCTGTAAGAATACTGTAAAGACTTGATGGTTTTTGCTCTGTGTCGAAATCGAACAACTCAACAGGAACCTGGGTCGTATCAATCAGCATATAATCAAACTTTTCTGTTTTCACGTATTCGGCAAGAATATTTGTCTGAAGTGGATCATAAAATTCTTTACCGATGATCATCACCCTGGGGCAAGATAATATCCCCGCATTGACAGGTCTATTATTCATGGATGGTCTGACCACATATAGTTCAGGCCATTTGGTCTTGGGGATGTTGTCCAATATAATGGGAATTTGATATAAACCTGTGCTTGTTTTGATTTCTTTTAACCCGACTGCACCGCTTACTGTAGTGCAGTCGGGACCGCAGAAAACTTCATTTTCCGAAATGATCGAAGATTGCCAGATTTCCTTAACTCCAGGGTAACAGAGAAGAACAGGCATTGTTCTGAATATATCAATATCCTTGTTTCTTAAGCCGTTATATTTCTGGAGTGGCCCAGTATTATTCCGGGCAAGATCTTCAGTCGTGTATGTATCGTCAGGCATTTTAGCTTTCCACAATTGATCTATCAATGTAGCGTACTGTTTTGCGGTGGAGGCTATATCAAACTGCATTCGTACAAATTCTACGGCGCGGAAGCGCATTGATGGATTACTGTCTATTGCTTCGAACGCTTTGATGATGGTTTCAGAAAGAGCTTCTGGTGTGTTCGATTCATAAAGAAATCCTGTTTCACCATCGATGAAGGTTGCCGGAATTCCGCCCATGTCATGAACAATGGGGATGCAGCCACATGCTTGAGCTTCGATTGTGACCATACCAGTGATCTTCAACTGTGTTGGCAGACAAAGGATACTGTGTCGAGAATAAATGTCAGGCATTTTTCGATTTGGCACAGGATTATGAAAATAACAGCCTTTAAGAGCCAGTCTTTTAAGTTGCTTTTCATAGTCGCTGGTCATGAGCCACATGGTAGTACTGCCATAAATATGTAGTTGGGCGTTGGGGTAATTTTTTCGGATAAGAGGAAATGCCTGCAAGAGAATGTGTACGCCCATATCTGGAACAACTGATCCAGCAAACATGATGGAACGCGGTTTCCTCTGTGTACGATTCGGTAAGAAAATATTAGTATCTACACCATTAGGCACAACTTGAACCTTAGCATAGGGGACATCTTGGCTGATAATGGCTTCCTGATGGCATTTGGACAGAGAAATGATTTGATCAAAGTCGTTAATGCGGGATAATTCGGCAGGCTCAAGTCGCCAACAAGGATGTTGGAGAATCCAAGATTGACCAATGGGCTTTGGAATATCTTGGAAGTGTTGCAGGTTCGTTGCAAATACGACCACATCGTAATCAGTCAGGAAATAAGATAGCTCTTCAGTATTCGGCATCGGAAGAATCCATGCTTTTTCGCTTTTCTCTTTTCGCGTTGCATGATTGCCAGTCAAATGAATCAAATAATTGTCGCGCATCCTGGCAAGTTCGCGTACAAGAGATATGGTGGCTGCATTTATGCCTGCAAAGGAGTGATCACTGTTGTACAGATTTGGATAATAGAACAATACCCTTACGTTATTATCTTCAGGAAAACGAACTACTTTTAAACACGATGCAGCGCCTGATCTAGATGTAATTCTGTATATGTAACGACGTAGCAAATTACACTTTTCCATATCGCCATGCAATTCAAGCTCCTTAATATAAAGGATAATTTCCATGATCACATTGTGTTTTTGATAAACATATCCTGTCGGGCATTTGAGGCTGATCATAGCATCTCGTATTTTTGGCACAATTTCTTGATTATTTTCAAGTTTCTCCACAAGTTGACATATCGTCGTCCGTATTACAGGCTGTAGCGAAGAATCACAAGTGTTTTCCAGCCATTCGGATAGCCGATCTATAAGTGCTGTCGCTGGTCCGCAGGAATGAATCAGCGCAGAAGGATTTATGGTTATATCAATTGTTTCCTTAACCGCTGCCAGTATATGATTAGGGTCAGACAGGTTCAGTAGCGGGAATATTCCTGAAAAAGGAGTGCGGTTGATAAATTCAATAGCCGCAAGCGCAGAATCATAGAAACCTGCTTCTGGAAATTCAACAGTGGCCTGACCAAGATGGTTGCGCGTTATGCAGGTACGACGATCAATAAAATGCGATGGATATTTTGCACTGATCCGCAACCACATATCGAAGTCCTGGGCATTATGCAATCTCTCATCGAACAGCCCAATAACCCTGAAGACATCTCGATGAATGGCAAAACTATTGCCGTGTATGTATGGACCGTGAAAGAAACGGGAAACCTGGAAGGGGGGATCAGGTATTGGGTTCCAAAGACCACCCTCGAGCTTCATGCTGGCAGCTTCATCTATATAGGAGAAATGGCTGTAGAAAAAATAAATATCAGGATTTTCATTGATCTCTTTGAAGTGAATTTCCAGTTTATTCGGTTCAAAAAGATCGTCAGAAGAAAGCCAACAAATCCACTGCCCACGGGCTTGACGAATTCCCTCGTTCAAGGCGGAGCCAACACCGCCATTGGGTTTGTGGAACATTTTAAATCTGTTATCACGGGTTGCATATTCTCGCATTACCTGTGCGGTATCATCCGTTGATCCATCGTTGACAACCACGGCTTCCCAGTTGGAATAGGTTTGCGCTAATAGGCTGTCAAGAGCTGCAGGGAGAAAACGGACCTGATTATAGGTGGGAACAAGAACCGAAAAGAGTGGCACATCTGGGGCAGTTACCTGACTAATGCTTTTGTCTTGCTGATCTGCACGCAGTTTCTGTAGTATGCTGGATAGTCTTTGCGCTATTTCTTCCGTGTTCATAGTAGAAATTCCTTATAATAATAGATTCAATCAAGCCATGCCAGCGTTTTACAATCAGGAGCATCCAAAGCTTGAATGTTTTGCGGGTCAATGGATTTCATGGCTTCCGCCAAATCACTTAGCATGGTCTCTGCCGTTTGCTGTTTGAAGCGCAAGTATTGGTTTGGTGCAGCAAAGCTAAACATGGCCTTGTCTTGATCAATAATCCTGAGTGAATCGCCGTACAGTGCTAAATATGGAATTATGCCCTGCATATTATACGCTATATATGGTTTATTGTTGAGGATAGGCATAGTAGCGGGGCCTGATGCGGAGGCAAGGTGCAGTTGAGCATAGTGTATCAGAGCGAGGTCCTGAATAATGGAGGTGCTGAAGGACTTTGCCACAACCACATTCGAAAGATTTAACAGCCGATCGTCAATTTCTGATTTAGAACAAATGATAATAAATTTTATCGGTACGTCTTGGGTCAAACGGAACAATTCAAGGAGTTGATCAATGTCAGAATTTCTATCCATATGAAACTCTTTGTTGTTGCGGATGTTTATGGTTACGGAAATGCAATTGCCGACATGGGTTTTGAAAAAATTGAAGACCCATTTTTGTATTTCGCCTGGCATTGTAAAAAATTGAGGTAAATCTCGGTGAGCACGATGGTATGCTGCTAACATCCTCCAGATGTCATAATACATGTACTTCCTGGCAGCTATTTCCTGTGAAGACGGCCAGAGTATGCTTCGAGATTGATTATCCTGGTAGTACTTCTCAAAATCTTCGAATGAATTCAGGATAAGTAATGAGCCAATTTTGGCGAACAATAAGGCGATTGGGCACAGCTTTGTGGCATTCAATAAATGATTGTTGTTGCTTTGCTGGTCTTCAAAGACTGGATCTTGAGGTTGTCTTGATGGATCACTGATAAAAATGTAGTCAATCGACGGAGTTTGGTTAATGTATGCAATGGCAGTAGCACCGGCTACAAAGAGCAAAACATCGCCAATACTTAAAGGCTGTGTCGCGAGATCATAAACTGCAAGTAGTTTTTTATTTCCTGTGCTTTGATTAGATAATTCTACAGTCATAAGGTGGCGCCTTTCAAAAAGTCACATTGCAATTTGCATTTCAATTCGGGAACCGGCATCCAGTAACAGTTTGTCTGCATAACCTGAATGCACAGAAGATAGCCACTGATCAAGAAATTTCATCAAAGACCTTAGTAAATGCATCCCCCAAATCCTGCCGGTCTAATAATTTCGCAACCGCAATAAAATAGGCCAAACCGATTCCACACTTTGGGATATAGTCTTTGCTCCAACCCCGGTCCACTTTGATAACATTCAGTTCTGATTTCCCCTTTTCCGTAACACTATCAATCACACGGGCTACCGTTTGATCCATCGGAACGAAGTATTCCTCGATATCAATCTGGTTATGGCCTTGTGGACACCTCCAACTTTTCTTGACAATATCAAAAGCCCCTTTACGTTCTGCGGGAGAACCTGGATAAACATTCATTCTTTGATTAACCCTGACATCGGCCCCCTTGCGAATATATTCAACTGCCTGCTGGATGGATTCCAACAGCTCGGCAGGAGAGCTTTCAGGGATTCCCAAAATGATATACATGATGGGTGTGATTTTATTTTCCAGCAATGCGTCCAGAACATTGCGGCAATCATTTGCGGAAATGCCGACTTTGTTAATAGATGGCACATGCAGCAGTCTTTCGCTAAAGGTTTCCACACCTAATCCTACGTTATCGAAGCCGGCTTTACTCATGGCAGCTATTAAATCTAATCGCACCTGATGATTCATGAGAAAATCGGTAATTCTGGCCTGGCAAAAAAATTGCGTATCAGGTGGTATTTCTCCACATTTCTTCGCATTTATGACGCATTCGCAAAATGTGATGACTCTTGATATACCTTGCTTTGTGCCAATCGGGAAATCGTCATCACTCAAGAGAAACCCTTTGGCACCGTAAGCTTGGATATCATGCTTTATGAGGGAAAAAACTTCTTCAGCGGAAAGCATCAAGATCGGTGGATGGCTTTTTTGGGAGCTGGGCAAAAAAGCCTGGGAACTGCAAAAACCACATTTTCTTGGGCAATGGCTGGAGGTATATAGGCGGGCGGTTTCGACAATGAATTTCGCATGACTGGCACCGGGAACAAGGTTTTCCCGGACTTTACTCCAGTATCTTTGATATGGGATTTGAGATGAAATGACGTTTTCGTATGACAAAACGCGAAAGCGCTCAGCAGTGAGCTGTTTGGCTGGGCGGTAACAGCATGCGCCGTTGTGATCTTGAAAAGCGACACCGTCGAGTTCTTGTGCAATGCTGGCAGTATTTGAGTAAGTTCCCTGCGCAATTTTCAACATGAAATCCACTAAACTGTCCTCAGCAAACCCAAGAAAGATTACGTCGAGCATGTCGGTGGAAAGCATGTTTTTATAATTGAGTGTCGCCTCTTGCCCTCCCGCTACAAAGCTTACCTTCTTTCCGGAAGAAGCGGCGAGTTGCCGGAATTTGAAAAGTGTATTCAGATCTTCTTCAAGGTTAACGTGGGTTAGGCTCATCCCGATGACATCATAGAATCCCGTGGCGACCTTCTGCTCATAATCAGTCTCATCATCAATATCAAAATCAAGGATATCGCAAATCATCCCTGCACGGTTGAGGCAGGTTTTCAGCCGGTAAAGTCCAATAGCCGGCGCTGCATTCATCCATTGCCAAGATTTCGATGTCATTAGCAATATGGTACTCTGATATGTCATGACTGACTCCTTTGATTAGATTGTCTTTTGCCAAACCACGCGGTTTACGTAATCCGTGTAGCTCAGGATGATCCTCACAACTTTCTCAGAGACGTTTGGAACATCATAATCCCGTACCAGCCGAAGGGCGCGATCCGCGCCCCGAGGTTGGCCTTCGAGGATGGCGAGGGCCTCCTGTATTCGCGGCCAAGATAAGCCGACCATCAGCACGGCCCCTTCTTCCATCCCCTCTGGCCGCTCATGGGCCTGACGGATATTGAGGGCGGGGAAATTCAGGATTGACGATTCTTCGGTGATTGTGCCACTGTCCGACAGGACGGCACGGGCGTTCATTTGGAGCTTCACGTAATCGAGCAGCCCAAAGGGCTTGTGCAGTGCCACGAGCTTTGGCAATTTAATCCCTTCCTCTTCGATGCGTTTTCGCGTTCGCGGATGGGTGCTCATAATGACACGCTTGCCGTAAGAGGCTACCAACCCCTGCAATACCTCAATAAGCCCTCGGAAATTGCCTTCACCATCAATATTTTCTTCCCGGTGGCAGCTCACGACAAAGTAATCCAGGGGCTCCAAGCTCAATGTCTCAAGTACAGAAGATCGTTCGATCTTAGGCAGGTGGTAATGAAGCACCTCGTACATGGGGCTGCCCGTTTTGATCACGCGATCCGGCGGCAATCCCTCGCGTATGAGGTACTCGCGACCTATGGCGCTGTAAGGCATGTTGATATCACTGATATGATCTACGATTTTGCGGTTTATTTCCTCCGGTACGCGCTGATCGAAGCAACGGTTACCCGCCTCCATGTGAAAGACGGGAATCTTGCGCCGTTTCGCCGGATAGGCCGCCAGACAACTGTTTGTATCCCCGAGAATCAGGACCGCATCGGGTTTTTCAGTCGCAAGAACCTCATCTACCTTCGTGATGATGAGGCCGACAGTCTCCGCCGGAGTCTTCCCCGCCGCCGCCAGAAAGTGATCGGGCGAACGCAGCTTCAATTCTTCAAAAAAAACCTGGTTCAATTCATAATCGTAATTCTGGCCCGTATGAACAAGGATATGGTGAGTATAACGTTCCAGCGCGGCGATCACCCGGCTCAAGCGGATGATTTCCGGCCGGGTGCCGACAATGGTCAAGACTTTCATAGAAGCTCCTTCCGAATCCCACACACCGTCTGCCCAAAGGTGTCTGGAATATCCGGATCAAAAATTTCAGTCGCCCAGAAGAGCACGATCAGATCGTTTTGTCCCACGTTCTCGACAGAATGGATGTATCCTGGCGGGATATCAACCACGCAGAACTCGCGGCCGGAAACTGGGTATTCAATAACATCCCCGCCCAGAATATGGCGAAAGCGGATAACCGCATCCCCTTCGAGGACGACAAACTTCTCCGCCTTGGTATCGTGATAATGGTGGCCTCGCGTAATGCCCGGCCGGGTGCGCGACACGAAAATCTGCCCGATGTGGGGCGATTTCAGCAGTTCGGCCAATTCACCCCGAGGATCGGCTCTCTGGGTCAGTGTATAGGCGAAAGAATCCGAGGGAAGATATGAAATATATGTTGAATAGAGGGCACGGACAAAAGGATGGTTAATGTCCGGCAGGGCAAGGCTGACCCGGCTGACCCTAAAGTCCTGGATCGTTTCCGCCAAGGCGCCCAATGATATTCTATACTTCGGTTCCACCAGGCAATACCTACCATCTGAAACAGGCTGGCGACCATTCATGACGCCGATGAAGGCACAAACCACATCATCTATATAAACCAGCTCAATTTCTCTTGCCGGATCGGAGATGGTGATGGGTAGATCGCGGGCGACGTTGTGGCAGAATGTTGCCACAACGGAATTGTAATTGGGCCGGCACCATTTGCCGAAAACGCTGTGCAGGCGAAAGACAAAGACCGAGGCACCCGTATCCCTGCCGAAATCAAACACAGCCTCTTCCGCCTGGCGCTTGGAAAGCCCGTAGGGATTGTCCAAGGCTGCCTGGATTGACGAGGACAGCAACAAAAGGGGCACATGGCCCAATCGCCACAAGGCTTTACAGATCTGTCGCGTCAAATCAAAATTGCCTGACCTGAACTCCTCAATCCGCTCCGGCCGATTTACCCCTGCCAGGTGAAAGACCACATCCGCCTTGGCCAGCCCTTCCTCCAAGAGACCTGCCGGGGAATCAAGATCGTATTCGATGACATCAACGTCGGCCCGTCGCTTGAGGGCGACAACCATGTTCCTCCCAATGAAACCCTTCGCGCCGGTCACTAATATTTTCATTTCACTTGACACTCAGTTACTCATTGCTTCATTCACACACTCAAGTGTGAATAATAACTCAACAAGTTCATCCTCACCCAGCCGGCGTGTATTGTGAGAATTGTAATCCTCATGGTCAGCAATCTTTGTTTCTCCTTTGGTAAAATAGCATGCGTAGTTAAGATCTCGGATATCTGCGGGAACCCGATAATAATCACCCATATCCTCAGCCTTGGCCATTTCCTCGCGGGTTAAAAGAGTTTCATACAACTTCTCCCCATGTCGGGTACCGATGATCCGGATTTCATTATTTGCGTTAAAAAGCCGTTTCAGAGCATTGGCCAGATTCGCGATGGTAGTCGCAGGCGCCTTCTGGACAAATGTGTCTCCAGGATTCCCATGTTGAAACGCATAGACCACCAAATCCACCGCGTTAGTGATAGACATCATGAAACGTGACATATTCGGGTCGGTCACCGTTATTGTATCCCCTGAAAGAATCTGATTAATAAAGAATGGGATCACAGAGCCGCGAGAGCCCATAACATTTCCATAGCGGGTCCCACAGAAGATAGTGCTCGAATCCCCCTGGGCCCGGGCCTTGGCAACCATCATCTTCTCCATGAGCGCCTTGGACATGCCCATGGCATTGATGGGATAGACAGCCTTATCGGTACTCAAGACAATCATTTTTTTGACTCCGCAGGCTAAAGCGGCATTCATTACGTTTTCCGCTCCCAGAGTATTCGTGCGCACAGCTTCCAAGGGGAAGAACTCACAGGAAGGTACCTGTTTTAGCGCAGCAGCATGGAAAACAAGATCAACATTTCTCATTGCGGAAACAACACTATCATACTCCCGCACATTTCCCAGATAGAACTTTACCTTGGGATTATGTATAGCATTACGCATCTCATCTTGTTTTTTTTCGTCTCGGGAGAAGATGCGAATTTCCTGGATGTCTGTTTCGAGGAAGCGAGTTAAAACAGCATTCCCGAAAGTGCCGGTGCCGCCCGTAATCAAAAGGATTTTGTTTCTAAATATCTCTTTTACATGCTCAGCATTCAATAATTGCCCTCCCGATATTTCCATCCTCTAAAGATTTTACAGCCAGATTAATTTGTGAAAGTCCGAATAAACTGACAGGAATCAAGTGCAGATTAAGTTTCTTCTCTAAATACATGGATACATATAATTGAATGTCTCGGTCAGGATCGCTTTCCCCTCCCCAGGTACCCATAATCCGCTTGCCTTTGATCAGATCGAAAGGATCAATGGAAATATAATGGCCGACGGGCAAATTCCCGGCGAGGATGCAAAGGCCGCCCTTATCTTTCACGGATTTGAAGGCTGTTTCCATTGTTTCCCGCTTTCCAGCCGCTTCTATTGCAAAATCGACGCCCTTTCCGCCCGTGATCGTCTGTATTGCTTCCAATAATGCCTGACGTGATGCATCAATGACATGTGTAGCGCCGATTTCTTTAGCCTGTGTTAATTTCTGCTCTCGAATATCAACGGCGATGATAACGGCTGCACCTACCATTGTCGCCGCTATTATCGCGCTTAAGCCAATGCCACCACAGCCAAATATAGCCATACTTTGCCCCGGTTGGACATGTGCCGTATTCAGCACAATTCCAGTCCCCGTAGGAATGGCGCACCCAAGAAGCGCCGCCTCCTTCAGAGGCATCTCCTTCGCAATCGGAACAAGGCGATTTTCGGAAATTACCGCATGGGTCATGAATGTAGAAATAGCGCCGGAATTTACAATGCTTCCATCTTTTCTTGAATATTGAGTTGAAGAAACATCATGTCCACTCCCTTTTATCCAGGTCAGCACGACATGGTCTCCATGCTTTACTTTTGTGACATCCGGCCCAATATCCAAGACAATACCCGACCCTTCATGGCCAAGGGCATGTGGAAGATACTTGTCTTCACCCTTCAATCCTTGAATTTCGTTTAATTGCGAATGGCAGATGCCGCTGTAGGCAACCTCCACTAACACTTGCCCCTTTTTCAGAGGTGGAATTGTCAGTTCTTCGATTTGTAACGGCCGATTGATTTCTGTTAGTACCGCAGCGGTTGTCTTCATATTATTAATCAGCAATGAACCACCAGTAGTCGCCCGTGTAGCCAACTTCAGCGAATAACTTCTTCCAGTCATCCACATGCATCATGGTTTCGGCAGTAAGGACCCATTTACAGAGACTCTCTCGTTCCTCTTCATTTCTCCAGGCATCAACGGTGATATAACTATGGCTCCGGCTGACCCGCTCCACTTCCTTCAGGGCCGCCCTTAAAGGCTCCATGCTTAAATTATGGATGGTATTTATCGAGATAACGAGATCAAAACTTTTATCGAGGTAGGGCAGTGTTTCAGCGCTGGCAACTTTAAGATGAGGTTTTACGGAGGGCATGGCATTCTCTATGGCGTACTCGCTGACATCTATCCCTGCCACGGTGCAATTTGGCATCAGCTCCTTGAAATCGTGAAGGAGGAAACCTTTTGCACACCCGATGTCCAAAATGGCACAATCTTCAGACAGCAGATAATAATCCTTCATTCTCTGCGCGACAGCCTTCCAGCGTCCGTCATAGTTGTAACCCCCGTAGCCACATTTACGATCGCCATCGAAGAATTCTCTGCCGAATTCCTTGGCAAGACGGATTATTTCCGGCGATTTTTCCTGGGAACGTTTGTCATAGTCCCGATTTGCTTTCGGATGGGTATTTAGAAGATCAAATTCATTCATATTTTCATTTAATCACAATTTGTTGTATTGTTATTACAGAGATGCGTCAATCATTGACGATAATTGGCAACAGAGTGACTCCCTTATTTCTCATGAACAATATAGGCCTTTCCCCAACCATTAAAATTAGAATACTCAGAAAGACCAATCTTATCGTTTTTATCCAACCACTCTTTAATAGCTTTTTGCGGCATCCTTCATATTACCTCAAAAGTAGTTGACACTTTTTTTGATGAGCCCAAA
>JBAXVB010000769.1:0-2130 GCA_037129415.1 Deltaproteobacteria bacterium | reverse complement strand
CAAGAATTCCCGCAAAAAGGCGGCATACTCGTATGTGCTGACTCCGCAAGGAATTTCCTTTCGAGGAGTACATCTATGCCTATCATAACTATTAAAGAGAAGATAACAAAGACAATTGATATCCCTTTGAATGCAATCTATCAGATCATTGACAATCTGTCAGAGGATGAACGATATTCGGTGATAGAAAGATTAAAAAGCAGGCCGGTAAGATTGAAAAAGTTCAAAAATGATAATATTCAGAAAATTGTTTCAGATTTTCAAAAAACAGATCTTTATGAAGATGACTTTTTAAAAGATATGGAAACAGGTTTAATGAAATCATCTGTCATTTGCAAGGTGTAAGTATGCCTGTGATTTGTGAGCTCAGTGGCAGTGATGAGGATTTGCCTAACCTGCTTAAATCCTGTCCAAATGTTCTGATTACGCTGGGCCAGATCAAATCACCGGTACGACGCATGAAACTCTTCAATGACTTACAGGAGATGGGCGCGCAATTTCCGGTTATCCAATCACCCTTGGCCTATATCTCCTCTCATGCTCAGGTTGCCAATGGAACCATCGTTATGCATCATGCGCTGATCAATGCTGGCGCAAGGGTGGGCAGAAACCTTTGGCGTAGCCATTGGCTATTCCGATCATACGACCGGCATTGAAGTGGCGGTTGCCGCAGTGGCTTTGGGAGCAGCGGTGTTAGAAAAGCACTTTACCATGGATCGAAACCTTCCGGGTCCCGACCACAAAGCCAGCCTGGAGCCTGATGAGTTGAAGGCGATGGTGCGGGCGATCCGCAATATAGAAAAAGCTCTTGGCAATGGTATCAAACGCCCCAGCCCAAGTGAAGCAAAAAACAAGACCATTGCGCGCAAATCTCTGGTGGCGACCCAACCAATCAAGATAGGTGAACGGTTCAGTGCGGACAACATCACAGCCAAACGCCCCGGCGCCGGCATCTCTCCCATGCGCCGGGATGAAGTTTTGGGGCAGCTCTCGCAAAAAGATTACGAAAAGGATGAGCTAATATGAGCGACATCATGAAATTTGAGAATTTGCAGGATTGCATCATCGAAATCAGAGATCAAAAGGTCTTGCTGGATGTCGATGTTGCTGAGATTTACGGCGTTGAAACAAAACGAATTAATGAGGCCGTAAAGAATAATCCCGACAAGTTTCCATCCGGATACATCATTGAGCTGGATAAGACTGAGTGGGATGGATTGAAGTCGAAATTTTCGACTTCAATAAAAGGTGGAAAAGTTAAGCTGCCAACCGCTTTCCCCGAAAAAGGCTTGTATATGCTGGCCACCATCCTTAAAAGCCCGCAGGCAGTTCAGGCAACACTGGCGATCATTGAAACCTTTTCCAAAATCAGGGAACTGTCCCGCAATATCACGATCCTTTCCAACATCAAGGATAAAACCGAACAACAAAACCTGATGCAGAGAAGCGGAGAGTTGATCGCCAGCATCTTTGATGACGACTTGCAAACAACCGACACGGAAACATCCATCGAGCTGAACTTTGCGGTCTTGAAGTTCAAGCACACGATAAAGAAGAAGAACAAATGAGAAAAATCTGCTTTTTCACCGGTACCAGCGCCGAGTCATGACTACCGCGACTCAGGTCTGCCGGGTGCCGCTGGCCCACATTCACAGAGGTGAAACGAAACCACGGAAGACGCCATTGACGAAGCCTTTCGGATGCCAATGTTCCTTTCGATGACTTGCGGAATTTACTACTGCGGTACCTGAGTTGCCCTGCTGTATGGCGCATGGGGACACCCATGAAACATCATTGAATAACGCAAAAGATGCTCTTCGGTTATGGATTGATGCGGCGCTGGAATGTGGAGACCCTGTACCGGCACCGAAGGGACGCCGACTTGGGCTACCCACATAAACCGGGACACTTTTAATCTCAAATACTTACGGGAGCAGCCAACCTACGTTGCCTGGGCAGTGGCAATTCCGGCATTTGAGTGATGAGCCGCGTTTTGGGACCGCAAGGAGCGAACGTACGCTCCATTTTATTCTTGACTCTTGACGGCAGTGTTTTTATATATTAAAAGTTTGCGCCATGAACAAGTATTTTGATGAAGATGATATTCGTATCCGGCTACTGAAGCATATC
>JBAXVB010000768.1:0-2131 GCA_037129415.1 Deltaproteobacteria bacterium | reverse complement strand
CAGAATAATTCTGACAGGCGTATCGAAATGATGGAAGCGCTTTACCGTCGTTACGGCGATGCCGGAAGCATCAATTCCATTGGCAAACGGATCCGCTACATTCGAAAAAAATACGCATGGGTCTGGGTTGTAGGAACAGCAAAATTTTTTGGGCGTGTGCTGGACATTCTGATATCTTTGGCCGTGTTGATTCCGGCCATTCCCCTTTTTATAGTGGTTGCTGCTGCGATTAAGCTTACAGATGGTGGGCCAGTGCTGTTTTCGCAGACGCGTGTAGGAAAATGGGGTAGTGAATTTCAGTTTATCAAATTCAGGTCCATGGTGATAAATGCTGAAGCGATAAAGGACACGATA
The DNA here is from genome assembly GCA_037129415.1 of Deltaproteobacteria bacterium. Classification (GTDB taxonomy): domain Bacteria; phylum Desulfobacterota; class Desulfobacteria; order Desulfobacterales; family Desulfatirhabdiaceae; genus RAAP-1. Next base: position 1,777 of record JBAXVB010000768.1, on the reverse strand, counting down.
CTGGAGCAAAGCCATCATCAGGACAGTATCACTTTCAAGATGAAAAAAGATCCCAGGATCACCTGGATTGGCGGAATCATTCGAAAGTTCAGCATTGATGAACTTCCCCAGATATGGAATGTATTAAAGGGTGAGATGTCCGTTGTGGGGCCGCGTCCTCCAGTGCCCAAGGAAGTGGCCAGATATACTCTTTCCGATCGCAGAAGGCTGGATGTAAAACCTGGTCTGACCTGTATCTGGCAGGTCAGTGGCAGGGGAGACATTCCCTTTTCCCAGCAGGTTAAGCTGGATGCAGAATACATAGAAAGCCAGAGTTTGTGGGTTGACCTCAAAATTCTACTTCAGACAATCCCTGCCGTTCTTTTTGGAAGGGGAGCCTATTAAACTCAGGGGAGAGCGACGAGGGATAAGGGTCGAGAAAACGACTCACCCCTCGCCACTGTCATTGGAGATATATGAGAGCATTTTTAGTAAGCACTCAGGAATGGCCTGAAAAGCAATTAGAGAGAAAAGAGCAGACCCCTTCACTGCTGCCCTTGATGGATCGGCCTTTTATTCAACATGTGCTTGAACAGCTTGTCCTGCAGGGTTTCAAGTCGTTTGATATTGTTCTGTGTAATTACCCGGAATCCTATAAAAGCCTGTTGGGGGATGGTTCTCGCTGGGGGGTAACTTGCAGGTATCATTTGGTCAAGGATTCGGAAAAACCCTATCGCCCAATTCATTTGCTGAACATGCCAGAAAATGATCCCATCCTCCTGGTTCACACAAACCGTTTGGTCATATCTAATGTCGCACAGCACTTTTGCCCGGAAGACAGCTTATTTCCGATTCTATATGGATATGTTCCGGATACCGAAAATATATCCTGCTGGACCGGATGGGGATGGATTCCCTTTTCATGCCGGCAAAATTTTCCGATAAATGTTGATGAAACCGGTTTGCACCAGTTCTTGACGGCTTATGCCAATGGACAATACCGTCAAATTCTGGTTTCAAAACCCATGAACGTATTGTCATATCCAGGCTTGTTAGAGGGGCATCAAGCAGTTCTGTCGAAAGAAGTCAGCTCGCTGCTAATGACCGGAAGGGAAATTGAGCCGGGGATATGGTTGTCCAGAAATGTCCGCCTTCATCCTAACGCCCAATTGATTCCACCGGTTTATATCGGCAAAAATTGCAGTATATCCAAAGGAGTTCAAATAGGTCCCTATGCGACGATTGGAAGTGATTGTGTGATTAATGAAAAAACCACAATCACTAACTCAATTGTCTTTAAGGGAAGCTATATCGGGGAATCTCTTGAAATATCCAATTCACTGGTTGATAGAAATCTGCTGGTAAATGTACGATTGGGTTCAGTGATTGCTATCAGAGAAGATTTTATTATAGGGCGAATGTCTCAATCATTTGGATTACACTGGTGGCAGACTATCCTGACGCGAAGTGCTGCAATCTTTCTTCTTATGATAACATGGCCGGCCTTGCTTGTTACCGCAATTTATTTGAAATTCACACGAAAAGGGCCAATATGGTTTAAAAGTCAGGTTCTTCAGCTCCCGGCCGAACCTGAAGAACATCTTTGGAAGACATTTACCTTGTACAGCTTTCTTTCAACGATTGCACCTGCTCGCACGTTTCAGCCGTGCGTATCTTCTTCACGAACACAAATGATTCCGGTTGGATGGCGGGATTTTTTTATGCGATTTTTACCTGCGCTCATCAGTGTGGTTTCGGGGAATCTTTGTTTTACAGGAGTTAACCCCTTGAGTGTTGA
>JBAXVB010000767.1:0-2134 GCA_037129415.1 Deltaproteobacteria bacterium | reverse complement strand
TTGATTATAAATAGTTCGATTTTTCATTGTTTCACATTCGTGGGTAACAGGATGAGGCGCTGGCGGAAAATCACTTAAATTGAACAGGCATTCCGCCCTCTGAACTCAAGATGTCATACTGAACGAGCAAATGACAACATCACCAGTATTATGTGATTCCTTTCAATAGGTTATCATACATCAGCAGAAAAATTTCATGTTTATGGCGACCATGATCATGCAATTCAGGCTTGAACATAGAATATTTGGGGACACTTTGTCAATACCCAAGACGCCGATGAAAAATCACCACTGAATTCGGGGATAATACTAAGAAAGGTATTTCAAGTCAATGAAATTGGGAAGCGTATATTGCGGGGAAAAGGGGGAAGGCGAAAACGTATATTAAGCAGAAAATGTTTAAAAAGGCTCTCCTTGATCAGAAGAGCCTTTTTATGATGTAAGCAGTCGGACAAAAAATGAGAAGGGATTCATCTTCCGCTATTTACACATCCCACCCCCACCACTACCTCCCCGCCATAATGGGGCTCCAGTAACTGGATCACGCAGATCAATAGTGCTACCGTCAATTGTAATCGACATAGCCACATTTTGATCAACCCCATTGTAATTGACTGTGAAGCCTTTTGCGGTAAGAGTATCACCAATCACAGGATAATCCACATTCTGGCTCGTCCAGTAAAAGACTGGTCCGATGCCGTAAATCTGAACATTGCCTGTGGCGGTGGCAAGAGTCAAGCCGCCACCCATTGCAGAAACAATCACATCTCCTGTGAACGTAAAAGGAACTCCGGAAAGGATATCGTGAATCGGCCCTGTTCCATCCCCTGGGCCCCTACCCTGCCCAGCAAGACCCATTCCCGCCCCAAACAAAACCATCGCACATACCAAAACCATGCTGATTAAATGCTTTTTCATTACATTCTCCTTTTGCTTTTCTTTAGACTGAGTTGTCGTTAAATGAAAATCCCCGTTTATCTTACGGTAAAATTCCACCGCTTTTGAATGACTATCGTCGTGTTCGATAGCTTTTGATTGTATAACGATACCAGTCTGCAAAGGTTACAATATATTTTTTATGGCTTTGTAAATATATCCTTCTGTCTCGCTGTCACCTGGCTGACGAGACATCTTATAACAAGGTAATCATTCAGACTTCCCTCTCCCAATGGGGGGAGTGAACGGTTATATTTATGAAAAAAGATTCCGCAATACTTTTAACTCTTTTTCCGTAAGATGGCGATTCTGAACCCCCATTTCTTTAGCTTTCTTTTGGCAGGCTTTGCATAAACCTGTTTTCTGGTTGTATGCTGGAACTGTATGATGAACCGGACACATGGCTTGACCCAAATCAGGGATACTCCTAGTCTGTCCTTTTAGAAACGCAATCACTGCTGGATCTTTATCATATTCCTTCAGACCATTGTTAATAAGTTTCCATTTACAAGAAGAACATAGTTGTCTGGCCTGATCCAATACAGGGGATTCAGGGTGGTACAAGCATTTGGGTTCTGTGATATCGTGGGTTGATTCAGTTGTTGAAATATCTTCGAAGAAAGTGTCAATTCGATCATCTTCACTTTTTTCAGGAATATTTTTGGATCGAAGGGAGGGCGTTTTAGGTTTGTCAGCCCTCTTGGCCTTGCTTTTGCCATTAGTTTTTCTGTGGCGGGTTGGTCTGGGCCTCTGTACTTGAATGGGTGGAGTTATTGTCTGAGATTTTTTCTCAGCAGGAATGGGGTGAGTTATTTCAACAACTGCTTCTACTGATTCAATTTCGTTCTCTGGAATTAAAGCTTCCATATCTATACCCGCATAATTGAATTTCTTATCCGTTTGAAGCAAAGGTGTCTCCTGAGAAGATGAAATTTCAAGAGATGTTATAGAATCTGTTATCAAATCAATCGTTTTATCCTTAATGTCCTGGAGCTTTTTTTGTTTCTGCGCTATCATAACCTCAATAGCATCAATAAAGGACCTATAACCCTGAATGTCTTTAGAATAGGTGATAGCCATCTCATCGTATAATTTGAATACATCTACCGATTTATCGTCGAGCGTGATTGACATGATAAAATATTTCCTTTGTTTTATTTTTCGAAATACGGTCTTAGTTGTTCCATAGTAACAAACT
>JBAXVB010000766.1:0-2134 GCA_037129415.1 Deltaproteobacteria bacterium | reverse complement strand
GCATCATTTACACCGGCAGGCTAATGCATTGTCTTCCCATTCTGGATCAGGAAACGTTGGACTTTATCCAGTGGCTCATTCCGGAAGAAGATGAAAATATTGTAAAACTTGTCATCGGCATGTTGAGCAAGAAAGATAAAGATTATTTCAGTGATGAAATCTTGCAGTGTACAGAAAATCCGGTAACATATCCCCAGGAAATCGACATCATCACCGAAAGTTTTACCAGGGGAAAAATTCAGCGCCTCGTTGACCAGATTTTACTGATTCTGGAACAAAAGTGCAACCAGCTTCAATATCAGGGCAGCTCCGAGCTTGAAATAGGCATGGCATCATTGAAGACGATGTTTAATTTGACTGATGGGGAAGAGAAACTGTGCTGGCTCTTTTTCATCTGCGCCAAATGGCGGCAGGCTCAGAATTACTTTATGGATCACATAGAATTAAACGACTTTTCCCGCAGGCCGCACCTGCTAACGGTTCTGGATATGGATCACCGGGAATTCAGCGACATCTTGAGCGGAAACCTTCACAAGATTGAAGCTCTGGAAAACGATCTGTCATCTGTGGGATTTTCAACCGAGTTCCTGAATTATCTGGATTCGCCCTCAACGGAAAAACTGACAAAATCGTTTTTTACCTGCATCCCAAAGAAAACGATTCCTCTGGAATATCACCATATCGCCAAAGAGGAGACCGAGCATGTCCTGCGTCTTCTAAAGGAGAAGTCCAAAAGCTCCACCCATATTCTGCTTTATGGACGGCCTGGCACGGGAAAGACAACATATTCGTATGGACTGGCGCATCATTTAAAGCTTCCCGCTCACCAGATTATCCGGGAAGAGAGCAACATGGCATTGAATCGCCGCAGCGCCATTATCGCCTGCCTGAATATGACCAATCAGGGCGATGGCTCTCTTGTTATCGTAGATGAAGCGGACAATGTTTTGAACACCCGAAATTCCTGGTTCAATCGTGGAGAAACCCAAGACAAAGGCTGGCTGAATCAGATACTTGAAGAACCGGGAGCAAGGGTAATCTGGATCACCAATAACATAGACGATATTGAGGAATCCGTACTAAGGCGCTTTGCATACAGCCTTCATTTTGAGGTCTTGAACCGTCAACAGCGGCTGCAATTGTGGCAGGTTATCCTGAAAAGCAACAAAGCGGTGCGCTTTTTCAATTCTCAGGATTTGGATAAACTGGTACAGCAATATCAGGTCAGCGCCGGGGTCATTGATCTGGCTGTAAAGAAGGCTCAAGAGATGAATTTTAGCTCCAAAGAAAAGTTCCAGGAATCCGTCATTTTGGCTTTGGATGCCCATGAGCGACTGCTTGCCGGCGGGGAAAGGAAAAATCGTAAGGAAAACATTGAAAAGAACTATTCTCTGGAGGGTTTGAACATCAAAGGAAATCTTGGATTGTTGATGCAGGATTTGGAATCGTTTGATGCATTTCTGAGGCAACCCAAACAGACCGAAAGCAGAAACATGAATCTGCTGTTCTATGGCCCTCCCGGCACGGGAAAAAGTGAACTGGCGCGGTATATCGGCAATCACCTGCAACGGGAGATTCTATGCAAGAGGGCCAGTGACATCATGGATTGTTATGTTGGCGAGACGGAAAAAAAAATCAAAGATGCCTTTGCCGAGGCGGAGCGGGAGCAGGCGATTCTGGTATTTGACGAAGCGGACACGTTTTTGTTCAACCGGGAAATGGCTCAGCGTTCCTGGGAGGTAAGCTTTATCAATGAATTTCTGACCCGCATGGAGCGGTATCAGGGGATTCTTGTTTGCACCACAAACCGGATGACAGAACTGGACAGCGCCTCTGTCCGGCGTTTTAACTACAAAATCGGATTTAACTGTCTGAAGCCGGAGGGAAATCTCATTTTCTACCGGAAACTCCTTGAACCTCTTACGGCAACGGCTTTGAATCAGAACCATGAAAACGATTTGCATACTATAGGAGAGCTGGCGCCAGGTGATTTTCGGGTAGTCCGGGACAGATACGCCATTATGCCGCAGGAGCGGATCACTCCAAAAGCTCTGATCAATTCCCTGCGGGAAGAATCGCAGATGAAGAAGATGCATCGCGGGGAAAAATCAATTGGGTTCATGCATTGAAGAAA
>JBAXVB010000765.1:0-2138 GCA_037129415.1 Deltaproteobacteria bacterium | reverse complement strand
GTGCGAAGACTGTCCAGTAAATCCAGCACCGTATCGGGATGAAGAAATCCCAATATCTGAAGCGATTTTTGATCCTGTTCCCGGTCCGCTGGAGCCAGCCATACGCCGCTAAGAACGGATTCTACGGATGGGCCGACTGCTGCGGATGGACTTGGTTGCAGATTTTCCAGAAGAGCATTGAAATGCCTGTGAACCCGGCCCCTATGTAGTGATAATTCATCATTAAACGACTGTCTGTCTGAAAATCCCATTGCAGCGGCAAGGCGCTCGCACCCTTCTGAATCCACGGGAATTTGATGCGTCTGCTGATCGGAGAATTCCTGCAGCCGGTGTTCAGTTCGGCGTAAAAAGATATATGCCTGAAGCAGATGATCATGTACTTTCTGGGATATTATCTGTTTTCCGGCAAGCAGACCAAGCACCTTCAAAATGGAGCGGTCCTGAAGCTCGGGATTGATACCTCCCCGGATCAATTGAAAAACCTGCCCGAAAAATTCAATTTCCCGAATCCCGCCATGACCGAGTTTAATATTTCCCTCCATTGATTTTCGGGTGACTTCCCGGGATATTTTCATTTTCATTTCCCGCAGCGCGTCAAAAACACCGAAATCCAGATAACGTCGATACACAAATGGCTTAAGTCTCAAAAGGAGCTGAGAGCCGGCCACAAAGTCTCCCGCAACCACCCGCGCCTTGATCCATGCATATCGCTCCCATTCACGGCCCTGACGCGTGTAGTAATCCTCCATGTTGTCAAAACTCATCACCAGGGGACCATTTTCGCCAAAAGGCCTTAAATTGCTGTCCACCCGAAACACAAACCCTTCAGAAGTCGGCTTGGAAAGAACGGCAATCAACTGACGGCAAAGATGAATGAAAAAAGCCTCATTGCTCATATCCACTGGCCCGTTCACAGTACTGCCGGAATCTGGATAGGCGAATATCAGATCGATATCCGATGAGAAATTCAGCTCACCGGCGCCAAGCTTTCCCATCGCAAGCACCACCAGCCTTTGCGGCGTTCCTTTGGCATTCACTGGAGTTCCGTATTCCAGGCAAAGCCTGTCGTACAAAACCGTTTCCACACGATTCAAGCAGGAATCAGCCAATAAAGACAGGCAGTCCATGGTTTCCTGAAGCTTGGCCCATCCGGCCAGATCCCTCCAGGCAATACGGACCATTTCCCTTCGCCGGAAATGCCGCAAACATGTTCCCAGGGAAGTTTCAGTCAATTCATTCGCCAGGTGCTGGTGAAGTTTGGCGCCGTACTCTTCCCTCGAATACAACCGAAAAAGGTCTCCGCACTGAACCAAGTCCTGGAGCATCAGCGGATAGCGGATACAGCTTTGCGACACAAATTCGCTGAATGCCAAAACCGGACGAAGTGATCCTCTGAAGGAGTCTTCAGAAAAAGCAACCCCATGGCGATTGACGGAATCTTGCAATGCCTCCCATTTGAGGCCGGCTTCTGTCGCCAGTTTTTCTGAAAGCTCCATGAATGATTTCATAACCTTTCTGCGACTTCCATAAAAAAAGGGCATCTCTTTTTTAAAAAGATGCCCTTCGAATGGTAACGCAATGAATAATTAAGACCGAACTTCTTCCTTAACGCCAATCGCCATCTTGTAGAGAATGGTCAGCACCAGGAACCCGGCGCCATAAACACCTATCGTAATGAGAAGCTCGGGAACCGTAGGCGAATATTCCGTGACATGATGAAGCGGAGACGGCACAAAACCGCCCGAAATCATTCCCAGCCCCTTGTCAATCCAGGTGCCTGCAAAAACCATCAGGCAGGAGACTGTCAGAACATTTTCATTTTTGCGGGTAGTCGGATTGACCAGAAGAATGATGCTTAGAACCATCAGGGCCATGGACGTCCACATCCACGGAACCAGAGAGCTTTTCCCCTGAAGTCCGAAAAACAGGTATCTCAAATGATCCATGTGTTCGGGAATCTGGCTGTAAAACACCACAAACACTTCGCAGAGAAGGAAAAAGACATTCAAACAGATAGCATAGGCAACTATCTTGGCCAGGGACTGAATCTGCTCTTTACCCGGATCAAAATTGGTGACTTTTCGGATAATCATACAAAGCAGAATCAGAAGGGCCGGACCCGCAGCAAACGCCGAGGA
>JBAXVB010000764.1:0-2139 GCA_037129415.1 Deltaproteobacteria bacterium | reverse complement strand
ATATCCTGAAAAAGTATTTCCAAAGAATCTGTGGATATCGCTTGACGTTTTGGTGCTGCAGAAGTTTGGGGCAGGTTTTTTGACATGGTAACACCTCCAAAAAGAATCGCGCCTTAGCCCCCCTTCCGTTACACACGGACTCCAGTCTTTCGATCCTGGTAAGGCATAGCGCGTTAATTTTGAAGCAATGAAAACAAAAACACCAGATAACGGCCTGGCTGCCGGTGTAATTTAGGGTAGCTTCTGATTATCAAAACCGTTTTAAAAAATCAAGATTTATTCGCAAGACAAGAACATCCTTTTCATTTATGCTGTTGTAACTGTTTCCGGCTTTAACAATTCCGGGTGCCGTTTCAAGTACGCCTTTTCTGTTGCTGTCAAAAGTCCAAGCCTCTGCAAATATACAGCCTGACTTTCATATCTCGGCGGATCTGCTGGATCAATCGCCCGGCCCGTGAAGTCACCTTCTTGAAATGATCCCACTTTTTTTCCGTCAACATCTTTGAACCGTCCATTATAATAAGCAACATCAAACGGCTTTACCCAATGTCCTGGTATGCCGTATTCAAAACTTGGAGCATACGCCAAAACATCGCTTGAAGGCGTGCCAGTTCCGCCGATCCTTCGCCTCGGCTCTGCTGCATCCCTCCACCACGCCCACGGCCTGGAGCATGGGTGTTGCGTTTCCCATTTATCCATGATTTCCCCCTGGCTCTCTTGCCAATTAGCATCAATCCTTTCATCTGATCCTGCAAGATTGAAAATTGCTGCATCGTGTTCGTTTTCCTCTCCAATATGTCCACTCTCAAAGTATGCTCTCAATGATGCAGGGATATCCTGCTTTGTGATTCTGGTTTTCCTGGGTTTCAACGGCATGGTGGTTTCCTCCTTGATGGTTAGTATTGCCTGGGGGGGCGTGAATCGCCGGTGGTGGTAAGATCAAGCGCAAGCTCCCTGATGATCCTGCAGAACAGCGTCTTGTTGTCCCGGATAGCTTTGCAGCCTGAATGTTCTTGCGTTTTCTCAAACCGATCCGGAACGTATCGGCCCTCTGCTGCGATAATCAATTCCGCTTCTTCGATTTCATCCAAACATCTGCAAGCCATCTTGAGACGTTCAATATCGTGTGCTTCGTCCATGCCGTAAACGTCCTGTATTTTCTTCCAAAACTGTTTTCCCTGGGCCTTTAAGCCTGGTGGTATTTTTACCATAAATCCTCCTTGTTCGATCTTATTCGGGGCAGTCATCATAAGAGAATGCCTAACCCCTCGGTTTAGTTATTGATATCATTTAACTTTTTACCCACCCGGTGTCCCCCTTGCTGTTCCGGCTGCCTGGCCCATGTAGCGCCTGGGCAACCGGAGGATGATGGTTACGAATTATCGCCGATATGCGGCACATAGTCTTTCATCACAAAACCATAAATGGTGTTCCAGAGTTCAATCAAATCCTCGTTCTGTCGGTGGACCTTATCCATCTTTGCAAAGCCATTGACACAATAAGTTTGTATGTACGTTATTTCGATTCGCGCGCCTTTCGCATCATTGCCAACCTCAATATCATACCGGAGTTCACCTACTCTTTTCGCGATAGTGTTCAATACTGTAAGCTGACTCTTGATGAAAAAACGTTCTTGATTTAATTTCATAATCTTTTTTCCTTTTGTTGTCGTGTTCCGATTGCCTGGGCATTTATCAACCTGGGCAACCGGAGATATTTTATGCTACTGACTTGTAACCGTCCAAGATGTCCATCCAAAGTTCCTGCCACACTTCGTACAGCTCTCCCGTTCCTGGCTGCATCGGCGGAGCATCGCCGGTGCTTTCAGGTAGCGCAAACTTATTCATTGAAAAACCATCCGCACTGAACCCCCGTAAAAATTCCAACTCGATCCACGCTGCATCAGGATCGCAACCTCTCTGCCCTGAAACTTCCCTTTTCAGTTGATAAACACGTTCGGCAACCAACCTCAAAACCGCTATTTGACATTGCATGTAATGCCGTTCATCGTCTGTTTTCATTTTCAATTCTGTTTTCATGGTAATATCCTTCTGTTTGTTGTTTACCGATTGCCCTTAGTCGCCTCATTGCGCCGTTTGAGCAACCGGGTTTAATTATTCAAATCATCAAGCCCGGCTG
>JBAXVB010000763.1:0-2142 GCA_037129415.1 Deltaproteobacteria bacterium | reverse complement strand
GTTTCGGAAGTTGTTTGCTACCTCCGGTTAATGGTGAACCCACCCATCGCCGGAAGGTACACCCATTTAAGGAAAATCATTCTATAAGACAAATGGAACCACACCAGTATTGATTGGAATCGTTGTCATTATTTATCCTTGATCTAAAATTAGATCATATAAAACTTTGTTATTATTTAATATATCATTTGATAGCATGTCAAGATGTTGTGAATATGATCCGGCAGAACAGCAATACTGGGATGGCGTTTCAGATACCATTGACGCAGAAAATTGATTCATTCGCCAGATATAGCAGTTAAAAAATAAAAGACAGAAATCAATTAAATGTGATGGCTTGTTATTGAAGAAATCACTATTTTCAGAGTATAATGTCACCATCAATTCACAAAAGGATATAAACTGTGTTTGGAGAACTTTTTTCGCCGTTGCATTTGCTGGTCGTACTCGTAATTGCGCTGCTCGTTTTTGGTCCCGGAAAACTTCCTGAGCTTGGCAGTTCCCTGGGAAAAGCCATTAAAGAATTCAAGAAAGTCATTGATGATCCGGAAAAAACCATTCAAAAGTAAACGGGCGGCTTAATCCACGCCCAAAAGACGTGGCTTTGAAAGACACCCCAGAGGGGTGCTGTAAGCGTGCCCTCAAAGAAGGCACGCCAAGCCGCTCCCGCTTCCAATTTTCTATGATTTCTGTTCGCGTTCTTTTTGCTCTTGATAAACAACGTACTTCCGTATCATCTCTTCATTGAGCCCAACTGTGTCAACACAATAACCATTGGCCCAGAAGTGATTGCCCCAATAGGGGCGCTGTTTCAAATACGGAAACTTCTTGAATACCCGTATCGCTGTTCGACCCTTTACTGTTCCCATGAACTCTGATATGGAAACCTTTGGAGGTATTTTCACCAGTAGATGGATATGATCAGGTTGGACATTCAATTCTACTACATGACAACCTAACTGGCCACTGAATACCTGTATGCAGTTGAATATTTCCTCTGCTACAACTCCTTTCAAAATGCGATATCGGAACTTCGGAACCCACACTATGTGGTATTGACAGTGCCATAATACATGCGATAATTTCATAAACCTGCTCATCTGCTGCTCCTTTCTCCTTGAATTGTGGGGACAACTCAAGTGAGAGGTTTAGCAGATGGGCATTCTACAGGCAAAGCCAATTTTCTCTGACCCCGCCCAAAGGACGGGGTTTTTTTAAGACAGAATAAATCCAGCGCGTAATGGGGAACCGTCATTCATGCTTGCTGGCGACACCCTTTGCATGCAATTTCTTTCTTTGGTACACCCATTTTAGTATGAATCAATTCTGCCAGCCTATCTGTCAGATTGTTTTCGTGAATGTCGCAGTTGAAGCAGTCCAGTCCGCAGGGTGCGGATAAATTTATCTTCTCTTTCATATATCCTCGTTATTTATTTATGAAAGCTGGAAATGATCTCGCCTATGTACATACGGTGGTAATCTTTTTCCGGATAATTAGCTGCAATCTCTGGATCAAGGAAATTATCGGACTGCATGTCCTGGTAATAAATCTTTCTGCATTCGATAACCAGTTTGGCTTCTGTAAAATATACTGATCCGCTTTTTGTTTCAGCCGGTGTTATCCCAGTTTCTTTGACCTTGTTGCAGTCACGTCCAGATTTTGTACCGCATAGATTTAGAACATGTTTATATTTCTGCTCAAAGAATGACATCGTATAAGTATCATATTTTTCAATAAATCCAAACGTGTATCTGGTTGGTCTTATAAATATAAAACTCACATTTTTATTCCATAAAAACCCAAGTCCACCCCAGGATGCCGTCATCGTATTAAAAGATTCCTTACTTCCGGCTGTTACAAGCATCCACTCGGCACCGATAAGCTTAAAAACATTGTCGTCAATTTCTTCTGGCTTGATTATTCTGTAACCAGACATTTTCATTCCTCCTGGTATTAATGTGATTTCTGTGCGTGACCAATGTAAAACATCCATCCAATTGACAGAAACTGAATTGCAGACCGTCAATCATGGACGATTTCATAATCTCTCTCTCATTGTCTGGAAACAATTCCATATTTCCCATTCCAGACCTCGCCGTTAAAAAACAATGGTCTGAGTTGGAAATGTACCAATAGTTTTC
>JBAXVB010000762.1:0-2142 GCA_037129415.1 Deltaproteobacteria bacterium | reverse complement strand
TGGGACGGTATCAATTTTACGTTTTACGGACTTTTTACCGCAGGAGCCTACACTTTTTCAACCGCCATTCTGATCATCCTGCTGGAATCCGTGAATATTTCCCTTTCCGGATTGTTGATCCTGATTGTCTGCATCCTCGGAATTTGCGTTCCCGCTTCCAGACTGATCGCCAGAATCGTGGAAAAAAAATCCAGCACCTTCACGGTCAGCGGCGCCTTTTTTACCGGCATTGCCCTCACCCCTCTGGTCGTTGTTGCGATCAATCATTTCATCGGCGACCGCATGGGATTTCACCTGCCGGTCATCGTTGTCATGGCCGGATTGGCGACGGCATATACCTTTGGTGAGGGGATCGGTCGACTGGCCTGCATCAGCTTTGGATGTTGTTACGGTAAATGTTTATCAGAATGTCCATCATGGATGCAGCAGTTCATGAAAAATCTCTGCTTTGTATTTTCCGGCAAAACAAAAAAAATAGCCTATGCGCATGGACTGGATGGTCAGAAGGTAATTCCGGTTCAAGCCCTCACCAGTCTGATATTCTGTACTTCCGGACTAATCAGTTTTTATCTGTTTCTGGAAGGATATTATCGTACCGCCTTTCTTCAGGCCATTGTCGTTACTCAAATCTGGCGATTTGTGTCCGAACTTTTACGCGCTGATTACAGAGGAGAGGGAAAAACTTCCGTGTATCAGATACTCTCTGGCATATCGGTTGGGCTGGCTGTGATCTTCTGCTGGGTGTTTCCTGTGGATGCTCTTTTCACTGGTAACACTTGGGACGGACTGGCCGCCTTATGGGATCCGTTTGTCATCATTTTGTTGCAGATTATCTTCGTATCGATTTTCATTTACACCGGCAAGAGTCAGGTAACCGCCTCCATAACCATGTTTTACGTGGTACGAAACCGGATATAGCGGGAACGCAATCAGATTAACCGGAGATGCGACATTGGGCGAGGCGGAAAATGAGGCTGGACAGGAATGATCTTGAAGTCTATATTTGTTTGAAATGGAGGCAATCATGAAAGTGGATCGATACCCGGACAACCCGTACCTGCTTCTTACTCCGGGTCCCTTGAGCACCACAAAAAGCGTGAAAGAGGCCATGCTTCAGGACTGGTGCGCCTGGGATGATGATTATAACCGGATCGTCCAAAAAATCCGCGGGGAACTGGTGTCATTGGCCACTGTCGATTCTGGATATACGGCTGTGTTGATGCAGGGCGGCGGAACCTTTGGCTTGGAGTCCGTGATCACGACAGCCGTACCCCGGGATGGAAAACTTTTGGTGCTGGCCAACGGTGCGTGCGGCCACCGCATGGGGAAAATCGCACGGCTTGCCGGAATTCCGTTTTCTGTCTATGAATGCGGTGAAACCAAAGCGCCGGATGTGGACCATCTGATGGATTTGCTGAAACAGGATAATCGCATCACCCATGTGGCCGTTGTCCACTGTGAAACCGCTACGGGCATGCTCAATCCCATATCGGACATCGGTGCGATGGTGAAGTGTTTTAACAAGGTGTATATTGTGGATGCCATGAGCAGCTTTGGTGGTATCCGGATGGATATGGGCGAAGTCCGGGCGGACTTTTTGATCAGCAGCGCCAACAAGTGCATACAGGGCGTACCCGGCTTTTCTTTTGTCGTGGCAAGACAGACTGAACTGGAAAAAACCAGGGGACGTGCGCGCTCGCTCAGCCTGGACCTGTATGACCAGTGGGAAACCATGGAAAACCATCAGGGCAAGTGGCGGTTTACGTCGCCCACGCATGTGGTGCGGGCCTTTGCCCAAGCATTGAAAGAGCTAAAGGCCGAAGGCGGGATTGATGCCCGGTCCCGGCGGTATCACCGCAACAACCGGCTGCTGGTCGGCGGGATGCGCAAGCTTGGCTTCTGTCCGCTGCTGCCTGACACCCACCAGTCCCACGTCATCACGGCGTTTCACAGCCCGCAGGATTTGGGCTATGAATTCAAACAATTCTATGACCTGCTCAAAGAAAAAGGCTTTGTCATCTATCCGGGGAAGGTCACGGACATGAATACATTTCGAATCGGAAACATCGGCGATATCCATCCCGCGGATGTGAAACGTCTGCTGGAAGCTGTAAAATCGTCCATGTACTGGATAAATCCGGC
>JBAXVB010000761.1:0-2153 GCA_037129415.1 Deltaproteobacteria bacterium | reverse complement strand
CGCTGAAAAGGCTTACCTTGCTGAATTTCGATATCCCGGTGATAAAAACAAATTTAAGATACCGGTCGCAGTCCTTGATAACCGAATAAAAATTCTTTAGTCCTTCGCGGATATCCCTGGCGAGGTCCGGATTTTCAATATTATCCAGAATAGGCTTATCGTACTCGTCAATCAGGATCACAACTTGTCGCTGATGTTGATTATAAAGTTTGATGATTAGTTCACGGAACCTCAGAATCAACAGTTCTCCATCAATTTTGACATCATAATTTTGTGCTATTTCATCCATCAATGAAATAATGATGGTTTCGAGATCGGCGGTTTTTTTTATGACACCAGTCCCAAAACTGAGGTTGATGACGGGATAGCATACATCCCAGTCCCAGTGATGTTCAAGAAACAGCCCGGTGAAGTACTCTTTTTTCCCGGTAAAAGCCTGGCTTAGTGTATCCAGAAACAGACTTTTGCCAAAGCGTCGGGGGCGGGACATGAAATAGTACTGGCCCTTCTGTGTTAGTTCGTGAACATAACGGGTTTTGTCCACATAATAAAAATCAGCGCTTCTGATCTTATCAAAGCTTTGAATACCGATGGGTAGTTTTTTCATGGTCGCTCCTTAGTTCTTACAAAAGAAGAACTGAAATATTTGTTTTTAGAATACCATAGCCGGAATTTCACGGCGGGTCAAGATATCCCTAACTTGCCGCTTGCTGACCAGCATCAAGACGGGAATAAATTGTCTTTTGATATCCGGATTTGTGTCGCCTGCCTTGGCGCTGGATGGCTTCACGCAGGCTGATCGCGAGAGGTTGGAGGCAGTCCAGACAGCCTTTATGCAGCAGGTTGACAAGCGATTTGGGCAGACGTCCGATATGTTTTATGCACTCGCCGCCATTATTTGGTGCTTCGGTTCATCCGGTGCGCTCGTTACGGTATTGACGACAAGTCAGGACGGAACCGTCAAAATGCCAACGCTGTTCACTATTGGTGACTGCGCAAGAACCGAGCATAATGAAAGGCTACCTGGAAGCAGCGAAGTTATTGAATCAATTTTTGGAAAACTGAAATATTTGGAAAAAAGTCAGTCTACCAACGGTTTCACGGGGCTTATTGTTTGACCAGATCACTGCCTCGTTTTGCCGATTTATGAATTTGTTCAACGCTTTTATGCTCGGGGGTGTCTGGCGGAATGTCATCAAGCAACATCTCTGAAAGACCGCTGATCGGAAACAGAATATTGTTAAGATCGTGGGCAATGCCGCCGGCAAGCGATCCTATAGACTCCATTTTCTGTGCCCGCCGTATCTGGCCTTCAAGTTTGGTCTTCTCCTCCTCGGCCCGTTTGCGCTCAGTGATGTCGCGTATGATTCCAACTGAATGCCAACAACCCTGAAGATGAAGCGATGAAAGAGACAGTTCGACAAAAATTTCATGGCCGTTCTTGTGGCAGGCTTTCAGTTCGAGTGTTTTGTTGATGAGATCGCCTTGGCCTGTTTGCTGGAATCTGACAAAGGCTGTTTGATGTGCTTGATGGTAATGTTGCGGCACTATGAGCTGATGCAGGTTCTTGCCAATCGCTTCATCGCCGGTATAACCAAATATGCTCTCAGCGGCAGGATTCCAAAAGGAGAGGCGGCCGTTTTGATCCATCATGAGGATGGCATCCTGGGCGGAGTCAGTAATGGCGCGCATCTGGGCCACGCTCTTCCTTAACGCATCCTCAACCTTTTTCCGCTCAGTGATAACCTCCGTGTAGATAATAATCCCGCCAATCGAACCATTGGCTTCATACCATGGACGACATTCCCACCTGGTCCAATCCACAGTGCCGTCCTCCCGCACATAGGGATCATCTTCCGCACTCGAAATCTCCCCGGACAGCGCCTTCTGATGCACATCTCTCCATTTCTTAGGCAGATCAGGAAATACATCATAGTGATGCTTGCCGATAACATCTCTTACATTGACATTATAGTCGTCAAGATAGCGCTCGCTAACATAGATATACTTCAAGTCTCTGTCATGTACCGCCACGGCGCTCCGATTGTGTTCAATGATGTAGCGCATCAAATCATGTGAATGAGTCAGCGCATTCTCCGCCTGCTTGCGCTCGGTGATGTCGCTTATCACGACACGGCAGACGAGGGCGCTGT
>JBAXVB010000760.1:0-2154 GCA_037129415.1 Deltaproteobacteria bacterium | reverse complement strand
GTAGAGGATACACTCAATCAACGTTTGCCAGTTTCTGGTATGGCGGACAAACTGGCACAAATGGAGCAAGCTGCTAATGACGATCTTTTCATGAACGATTTACAAGAAACCATGAGTTCTTTTGATGGAGCAGATGCCCAGTTTTGGGAGCCAGTCCAGTGAAATACCAATGTACCCCAACGAAGACTGCATAACGAGCTAAATTCAACCATATTTTGGAACGAAGACCATGAATACTCCAGCAAGTTCAACGCTCAAGAATCAAATTGAAACACTGCGTCAAGCCCTTTACCGTCACAATACCCTGTATCATGCGCATGACAATCCTGAAATATCGGATGCTGAATATGATCTCCTGATGCAGGAACTGATAGCGCTTGAAAATGCACATCCTGACCTGCAAAGTCCGGATTCGCCCACGGCTCGCGTTGGAGCGCCGCCGCTTGCCGTGTTTGAAACCGCTTCGCGCGCCCTTCCAATGCTAAGCCTGGATAATGCGTTTGCCATGCAGGATATTATTGATTTTGACAACCGGGTTAAAAAAGCACTTCAAATTCAGGATGAGGTTCTTTATACCGCAGAGCCAAAACTGGATGGCGTTGCAGTCGAGTTGGTCTATGAGGACGGTAAACTTGTCATGGCATCCACCCGTGGGGACGGAATAACAGGAGAAGTGATTACCGCCAATGTTAGGACCATCCGCTCGGTTCCGCTTCAAATTCAGCTCCAGACTGGCGCAGTTGAAAGTCGGCTGGAGGTCCGGGGAGAGATCATCATGGACCACAAGGGTTTTGAGAAAATGAATCAAGGCCGCGAGGATAAAAACCTTCAGCTTTTCGCCAATCCCAGAAATGCGGCTGCCGGATCACTTCGGCAACTGGATTCTTCAATCACAGCCACCAGGCCTCTGGATATTTTTATTTATGGTACGGGACTGGCCCCGAACATGAACAGCGATTCCCACTGGGATGTTCTTAAGCAGTTGAAGTCCATGGGATTTAGGGTAAACCCCCTGATTCGTCCCTGCCTGACGCTGGAGAAGGTTCTGGAATGCTACCGTGAACTGGAAGAAAGCCGCTCTGGCCTTCCCTATGACATTGACGGCTTGGTGATCAAGGTCGATAGCCTTCGGTATCAGGGAATGCTTGGCGAAAAAGCCCGAAGCCCACGGTGGGCCATTGCCTGGAAGTTTCAGGCAGTTCAGGGAACAACGCAAATTCAGGCTATTGAAATTCAGGTGGGCCGGACTGGTGTTCTGACCCCGGTTGCCCATCTGGAACCAGTCAGAATCGGCGGAGTCTTGGTCAGTCGGGCTACGCTTCACAATGAAGAAGAGATTCAGCGAAAAGATATTCGCATCGGCGATACGGTTTTTGTGGAAAGAGCAGGAGATGTGATTCCCAAAATCGTCAAGGTCGTCACCGAAAAACGGTCTGGAAATGAACTTCCGTTTCAGATGCCTGCAACCTGTCCCGCCTGCGGCTCGCAAGCTATAAGGTCATATCTGGAAAAATCTGACAGGCTTGAATCCGCACTTCGGTGTTTCAATGCCCGATGCCCGGCGCAACTCAAGGAAAACATCATTCATTTTGCTTCCAAACGCGCTTTTGATATTGATGGTCTGGGTGAGAAGCTGGCTGGGCAACTGGTGGATGTGGGTTTGTTGACCTCTTATGCGAATATTTTTCAACTGACCATTGAAAAACTTCTAAAATTAAACCGTATGGGACAAAAGTCCGCTGAAAACCTGATATCCGCCATTGACCGGAGTAAAAAAATACAGTTGAGCCGTTTTTTGTACAGCCTGGGAATCCGACATGTAGGAGAGAATATCGCCGATATTCTTGCCAGAAAGTGGGGAAGCCTGGATGCCGTGATGCAGCAGACTCCAGAGTCCTTGGCGGCGGTTGAAGGCATTGGCAAGACCATTGCGGAGAGCGCACATGGTTTCTTCAGTGATCCGGGTAACAGGGAAATCCTTGATGGAATTCTGAAGAGCGGTGTTGAAATTCTGTCTCTGACTCCAATTGCCGGAAAAACACTTGAAGGCAAGTCCTTTGTTCTTACGGGAACCCTTCCCAATCTAACCCGGAGTCAGGCCAAGGCTTTGATTGAGGCATCCGGAGGAAAAGTCGGCAACGCTGTCAGCCGAAA
>JBAXVB010000076.1:0-14665 GCA_037129415.1 Deltaproteobacteria bacterium | reverse complement strand
CATGCAGCCAGTCTCATATCTTCCGGTATAGAAACCATCTACATCGCTCCCAATGAAGAACTCATGCGGCTCGCTTTTGAAGAGGGAGTCCGCCTTGTTATTTGTGAAGGCTGTGAAGCAGGCGGTCATGTGGGACATTACTCAACGCTTACATGGGCGCAGGTGATCCTGGATTTGAAGATACGGAATCCTGCCTTGTTTGAAGGCCGAAGGATCATACTTGCCGGCGGCGTTTGCAACCGCGAAACAGCTTTTATGGCTGCCATGCTCGGCGCGGAAGCGATCCAGATGGGGACTGCATACCTTGCAGTTTCGGACGTCATCGAAACAGGCTCTCTTAGCCAGCTCTATCAAAAGATGATTCTCGAATCTGAACCTGGCTCGACCATCATTACGGGTGAAGCTACCGGGCTGAGGGTCCGATCTCTCAAAACACGAACAATTGAGACGATTTGTTCGCTCGAACGGGATTTTGTTTCTCAAAAATTGGACGAAACTTTGTTTCGTAGCAAAATAGAAG
Organism: Deltaproteobacteria bacterium; assembly: GCA_037129415.1. Lineage (GTDB taxonomy): Bacteria > Desulfobacterota > Desulfobacteria > Desulfobacterales > Desulfatirhabdiaceae > RAAP-1. The sequence goes on along the minus strand of JBAXVB010000076.1, from coordinate 14,145 downwards.
CCCTTAGCGCAGGCAGTCTCCGCATCGCGGCTCGGGGCATCAATCGCCTGGATGGCTCCATTCTTAACGATGCAACATGTATTGAGCAGGGTCAATTCATGAGCGGTGCGGTTGCCGGAACTATCAAGAGCGTAAAGTCTGCTGAAGAGCTGCATAAAGAATTGGCGGAAGGCCCTCTCGCCGCCGGCCTACCCTTTACGGGTCCTCTCTCTCAAGAGGCGAAGCAGGATTATAGCGACCAAATCTGCACGAAAGTCGCCATGACCGCCAGACGAAACAACAGGAGCGAGCGCATCGCCATTACGGGTATGAGCGTCGTCAATTCCCTCGGCAACAGCCCGCAAGCCGTGTGGGCAGCCAGTCTGAATATGGAGAGCGGCATCAGATATGTACCTTCGGATAAATGGAACCACGCGCTCTTTTACCATCCAAGGCCGGGAACTCCGGAAAAAACCTACTGCAAATTCGGAGCCTTCCAGAACATAGATGTCAAACGCAAAGATATCGACGCGCCGCCTCAAGATTTTCGCACCATGACCGATTCCACCAGGCTTACCCTTTGGCTTGCATCCAAAGCCATTCAGGAATCCGGACTTCTTGAGACTGATATCCCGCGTGAACGCATTGCCGTGCTAATTTCCCAAAATTCCGGGGAAGCCGCCGCCACTTTGCAGGATGTCATTATCCGCGCCTCCATGAACGAGATCATGGGAGCGGTAAATCGTGTGATACATCTTTCTCCGGAGCTTCAAGCCGCAGTGGAGGAAGAAATCAAGGCGGGCCGTATAGCAATTGACGATACTACTCTTTTGGGACGATTAAATTGCTCGGCAGGCGGATTCATTTGCAATAAATATGGATTTATGGGGCCGAGCTTTTCGGTTTCGGCTGCATGTGCGACTTCGCTTGTAGCAATGTATAGCGCCTATCAGATGATACGAAACGGCGTGATCGACGCTGCGATTGTAGGTGGTGCGGAAGAATTCCTCACACCATTGCATTTCCTTGAATTTTCCGCTTTAGGCGCATTGGCGGGTATATCCGGTGTGGAGAAACCTCCACATCAAGTCAGCAGACCCTTTGATTCAGATCGTGATGGCATGGTGCTCGGCGAAGGGGGAGGCATGATCGTGATTGAGCGTGAATCCATCGCTCGAAAGCGAGGAGCCAGGATTCACGCTTACATTACGTCCATGGGCGCCAGCAATAACCATCTTGGCATGGTGGAATCTTCCCGCATCACTCAGAAAATCGCCATCAGGGCTTCCCTCATGGATATACCCTATGGCCCCGAAAGTATCGACCTTGTTGAATGCCACGCAACTGCTACACGGCAGGGTGATATTGAAGAGGTGCAGGCGCTGAAGTCTTTCTTCCAATCCAATGGCAAGACCGTACTCACATCTTTTAAATCGCAAATTGGTCATACTCTGGGTGCTTCCGGCATCAACAGTCTGATCCGTGGAGTGATGGCGATGAATGCTGGGATATTTCCGCTGACTCTCAATTGCAGAAATCTCGATCCGGAAATCGGGATTGATGGCTCCGGTCTGGCTATTCTTTCCGAGCCGGAAACATGGACGCGCGAAGATGGGAGCCTGCGGCGTATGCAGGTGAATGCCTTCGGCTTCGGCGGCTCCAATTATGTTGTGCAGCTTGAACAATCAATCGAAGGGGAGGATTCGGTTCTTGTGGCCCCAATACAACCCGAAGCCCGGCATGAGCCAATGCCGACAGCTTTGCCAGAAGGCATTTATCTTTTCAGAACTGATATCGGCAAACAGCCATACAGGCTGGCCGTCCAGGCGGAATCAGAAGAGTCTGCTCTCAAGCTGGCTATGGAGGCTGAATCCCTGGGAAACGTAGGGCCGGTAACGGCTAAACGGCTAAAGTCTCTCGCCCGTCAAGGAATTCATTTAGCGCTGGATAAGCCGGCTCCCAAGCTTGCTTTTGTCTTTCCTGGGCAAGGCTCCCATTATGCTGGAATGAGCTACGAACTGTATCGGTCATTTCCCATCATAAAAGAATGGATGGACCGGGCCGCTTCTGTTGCTGAATTCGACCTGCTGCATTCAATTTTCCACAACCGTGAGGAAGATGCTCAGAAGACCCGGTGGCAACAACCGGCTCTGTTTACCATGGAATATGCCATGGTGCAGTATCTGTGGTCTCTGGGAGTACGTCCTGCCGCTCTGGCGGGGCACAGTCTGGGAGAACTGACAGCACTTTGCCTGGCCGGGGTTTACTCGTTTGAAGACGGTTTCAGAATTGTCAATATGAGGGCCGTGTGCATGGACAAAGCATGCGCGATGAACCTGGATCCTGGCGCCATGATAGCTGTGGATGCCCCGGCAAATGTGATCCGGGATTTTATGGCCAAAAGGCGAGATGTTTATCTTACCAATATCAACTCGCCCAGCCAATTTGTGGTAGGCGGAAACACCGAAGAGGTCAAACTACTGGGCGTAGCGCTCAAGAGCAACGGATATCGCAGCACTCTTCTGCCGGTTAGCATGGCCTTTCACTCGCCCATTATGCGATGCATTCATGACGAACTGGCTACGTTCATAGCAGCGATTGAGTTTCATGCGCCCAAAATCCCCGTTGTTTCCAACACGACCATGAAATTGTTCCCCGACGATCCCGGAGAAATCAAGCGCATTGTCATGGCGCATCTGGAATCCCCGGTCCAATGGATGTCCAATGTGCAAACACTGTGGAATGATTTCGGCATTCGCCTCTTTGTGGAAGTTGGTCCGCGGGAAGTTCTGAGCAATTTAATTACCGATTGTATCGAAGAAGCCGAATGCATTACGACGTGTTTGCCTTCCGCCGAAGCTCTCGTGTTCAAAACCGCGCTCGCACAGCTCTATGTACGCGGTAATCTGACCATTCAGAAGCCTGTACGGTCAATATCGTTCCGGCAAGCGGAAAAACCAGGTAAACCGACAAAGGATAGAATCGCCGCAACTAACGCCGAGCCGGTGCCTGGACATTCCGAGCCACTGGAAGCTATCATTCAAAAACAGATCAATTCCTTCGTACTGCAAAGCTTCGGCAGGTTTTTGAAACCAGGTATTCTATCAGCTATCCGGGTCGAGTACGATCCGGCATTTACGGAGCAAAGCCTTGAAACAGCCTTGAACTGTATGTTTCCATCGGGGAATGCCAGTACGGCGGTGTCCGATCCTTCTGATCAAAAAGAAGGCGCGAGCGATCTTCCAGTGCAAACGATGGCTGCCCCATCCCCTCCTAAAGAGGCAACCATAACCGAACTTGGAGATGGCGGCATCGAAGACATCACTGAGGCAGTGATCCGTATAATAATGGAAGTCACGGGCTATGATCGGGAAGAGATAGAGCCTGATATGGACTTACGCGAGGATCTTTCCATTCGTTCCAGCCGCCTTCCGGTAATCCTGGTCGCTCTGGAAGGCCGTTTCGGAATAAGAATGGAATTTCAGGATTTCATTGATGTTCGCACGGTCCGGGATGTTTCGAATCGCATTTCCAGAATCATGGCGCGGGAGAAATCAGGAAATGATACTTCGAAAAGAAGTCGAATTTTTCCTGGGGGAGAGACAACTTCTCAGCTCGATGAAACGGGTGAAAAACCGCCCATCAAGCGAGTTGTATTTAAAGAAATCGCTGTAGAGAGTACGGCTATAGAGCCAGTGGAACTCTCGCCGCTGGATTCCGTCTTGGTGCTGTCCTCCGGAAGCGGCACAGATATTAGCAAGCGAGTGGGCGATGTGTTTCGACGGGACTACGGTTGCAACATCTTCCCAATGAGTTTCCTTGAAGAGAGCCGGAATGCAAAAAACGCTGAATTCGATCTACGAATCCCTGAAGGCGCAAGCCTATCCGCCAGGACTATGCACAACATCGAATCATTGGCGGGTATCGCCATCATCCTCGACAACGCCGCCGAAATCCGCCTCAGTTCCGTGGATAACGTTTCCCCGGTGCTGGAGGGATTCTTTGCATTGCTCAAAACGTTTCTTGAGTCTCCAGCCAAAAAGTTTGTGATTCTTGTCAATAGCTCGGACAAACCATTGGGGATCGCGCGGTTGCTTGCGGAAGGCCTGCTGGGCGGTTTTCTCAGCGCCGCCCATGAGGCTTCCAGCGTTCTCTTTCGGACTGTGCGGGTAAACGGAGATGCGAATATAAGAGATGTCATCAGAGGCACCCTTGATCGAAGCCAAAAATATACCGAGACCATATTTGAAGGCGCTCAGGTTCCAGCAACTCTAACCCTTGCCGGGAATGCTGCGCCACTTTTATTCAGTGAGGAGCATCATCTTAAACTCGGGGAGGATGATGTGATACTCTTCTCCGGAGGATGTTCGGGAGTGATGCCCTATCTGGCGCAAGGTCTCGTTCCATACAGATGTAAGGCGGCTTTTGTGGGACGCACCCCGCTTGCCCCGTATCCGAATCACGCAGAATCGGAAGATCAACAGGTCGCCCCAAGAGCCTTGGAAATCATCAGTGCAATCAAGAAACTGAAAGACGCCGGGATTGAAGCCGAGTATTTCTCCGGAGATGTGACCGACCCGGAAAGCGTTTCTTCGCTCGTAAACACGATTCAGGAACGGTTAGGCAATATTACCGGCATCGTCCATGGCGCAGGCATATTGCGCGACAATCTCATTAAAAACATGACAGCCGAAGACTTTTCCGCAGTTGTGAAAGTAAAGCTGACAGGGGCATGGCGCCTCTTTCAGGAAACATGCGGATCCCTGAAGTTCTTTACTTGCCTTTCCTCCGTTGCCTGTATTCAAGGCAATCCGGGCCAGTTTAACTACTCTTGCGCCAACAGGGCAATGAGCGCCCTGATGTCTCATTTAAACGGCATCCATAGCGGGATTATCTTCAAGGCATTCATGCTGCCCCCGATTGAAGGTGCCGGAATGGCGGAGAACCCGGAAATCAAAGACATCATGAAGTTCATGAATGCGGCATACATCCATGTCGATGAGCTCTCACACCTGTTTTTGCAGGAGCTATTCCTGGGGCCGCCGGAGGATGTCTGGGTACTCTTTATGCGCTCACTTCCCGATATAAAGTCAGTGTGCCTCAAGGCTCCGGAGAACGATCTATTGATTGATGATGCAAGATGCGACAGCGGCATTGAGTCTAACGGGATGCTTTATGACGGTAATACATTTCCGCTTATTGACAGCATCTCGAATTTGAACCTCCAAACTTCCGAATTTACCGCCGAGAGGGCTTTCAATACGGAGAACGATCTATGGATTTCGGATCACAAGCCGTTCAAGTTCATGAAACATCCGCTCGTTTCCGCAATCATGGCGCTCGAATGTTTCATGGAAGCGTGCAGGATTATGCATCCGACTCTGAAAGTTACAGGGGTTAAAGATGCGCAGTTTTTGGACATGATCGTATGCCCCCCCGGTATGACTCGATATGCGCGGATTCATTGCAGGACACTATCGTGGAAAGCCAATGAAGTGGTGTGCGAGGTATCCCTTTCAGCAAAAGGAATTTCGCCGTCTGGCAGACCTGTTGAGCTTATGAATCTGGGATACAAGGCCCTTGTTCTACTCGGGGCAATGTCACAGGCCGACGATGATCTGGCCGATTTTCCCGTCAAAATGGAAGAACTGGATACCAGGGCCATAGATCACAAGGAAGTGATCAGGTTGTACGCAGAACGAAGTGATATGAAAAACAGGTATCGTGTGATAGAAACCATGGACGGCTCCGCTCCGAGAGCAATCAGAGGCCGCATGGTTTATCGCGCCGGGATAGACTTCAAATCGCCGAGAGAAACAAACTACCAGTATTCTCCATATCTTTTGGAAGCTCTTCTTCAGATGGTGAACTTTCATATCATTATGAGAGATCAGGCGGAACAGCGGTCTGTGATCCCGTTACGCATCGGTCAGATGCTGTTCTGGCGCAGGTGTTTGGTTGGAGAAGAAGTTACCATTGAAGCTCGCATGAGAGAGCAGGATGATGAAGGGATCACCTGGGATGCCCGGGCGGTAGCCAAGGATGGCGAAGTAATCATGACAGTGAAAAATATCAGCATGGGCTGGTTTTACAAGCGGGGGCCGTTTGAATAGAACTGTCGAAAAAGAAAACAGATGGCGTGCGCCGTTACAGATTATTCCCGGAATGCGGTTTGGCACGCTGATGCGCGTTTTGAGAAGAAACCGCTTCAGGGTGGATCGTAAATGCTCAGGGCGCCTTGTATTTCTGCTATTCATGGGAGCTTTGAATTCGATCCTTTCGCGATATGAAAAGCCCTGTCACGGATCAAGTATTGAAGAGGCATGTATCGTTAAACCCCCTCTTTTCATCCTTGGGCACATGCGAAGCGGCACAACACATTTGCACCATCTGATGAGTCAGGATGAGAATTTCGATTTTCCCAGCACCTATCAGGCGATATTTCCACACCACTATTGTTACAGTCAAGAGGAGGGCTGCAGGATATTCGATTGGCTGGTTCCTAACAAGCGACCTATGGACAATGTGGCGCTTCGGGCATCAACGCCGCACGAGGATGAGTTCGCTATTGCCGCCCTATGCGGCATATCGCCCTACATGCGGATACTATTCCCCATGACGGAAGAAGCGGGTGCTATTGCCTTTGATCCTCAGTCGTTGCAGCCCGATGCACTGGAGAGCTGGAAGAATGCTATGACCTGTTACATCAAAAAGCTCAGCCTTTGGAAGCATCCGAAACGCATCCTGTTGAAATCGCCGCCACATACGGGCAGGATACCAATGTTGCTAACACTGTTCCCTGGTGCACAATTCATACATATCATCAGGAACCCCTACGATGTCTATCTGTCCACAAGACACCTCTGGATGAGTACCTTTGCGCACAGCCACCTGCAGATACCTGATCGGGATACGATTGATGAGATCATTTTATCCTGGTACATGGAACTTTTCCTCCTTTTTGAACGGGACAGGCATCTGATTCCAGCGGGTGAGCTTCACGAACTTAAGTATGAGGATCTGGAAAGATATCCTTTGCAGAGTCTTGAAAGTATTTACGACAGTCTCAAATTGCCAGGGTTTGATCGGTTCAGCACTCGGACATCTCAATATCTGGAAACAATAAAAGGCTATAGAAAGAACAAATTCCAACTGGATGATGCAAGCCGTGAAAAAGTTAGGACGCGCTGGCGAACAGCCTTCGACTCTTACGGCTACCGAGAGCCTTAACCTTCTGGTATCGTGAGGTTGCGCTATGGAAGAAAGTGAATCGACTGTTTATGAAGAGATGGTGAAGCTTAAGGAAGTCGTGAGACTCATCAGAAAGGAGTCTCAAAAAGGCAATCTTGTGGAAAAAGAGTCCCTGAAAGATGTGATGGGGATTGGAGCTGATGAAGTGGGGCCGCTTCTGGCCAGATTGCCGAATTACCCGGAATTCACTGATCTCAAGAGCGTAACTGATGGGAACGGCGTGGAATACCTTTATTCCGTCAGCGAGATGACCGACAGGTATATGGAGATACTCTTGGGGCTAAAGAATAAAAATCTTTTGGAGCTTATTGCCGAGACAGTGAGATATGAGTCGCAAAAGTACCCGAGGCCCACAAGGGTGGATATCTTCACGAAGAAGCCTTATTCAATCGGGTACGATGAGCTTAAGGAATTGCTTGACTGCCTGGGTTCGAAAAGCGAATACAACGACCTCAAATTCACCGAGACATCAAACGGCACAAGATTCATGTATTCGGAACGCCACATGACCAGATTCTACGCCACCAAGCTTGCTGAATGGCATGAGGTGTTACAGCACGAAACACCGTGAAGGATTTTCGATCCCTTGTTGTATCTTTCACCTATTATCACCTTATTACATTTTAGAATACGGTTCAAACAATCCATCAATTTGCGCTCTGATACGTTGGAAAAATCACCATGGAATAGTCTGGATAGTTTGGATTGAGGCAACCCCATACGGTGGCCAGCTTCTTCTTGCGACAATCCGAGATTGCGCACAGCCCTGGTGATTTCAAGCATGAGCCCCGACTTGATTTTCAGTTTATCCGCGTCAGGCAAGCCAATATCGACAAAGACATTGCCGGAACTCATCTCAATCTCGACGCCATCAATCATTGGGTTATTCATTTCGCATCTCCTGTGAAAGTTTTTCCGCGACTTTAAGTCGTTCATGATTCATCATGAATACGTTATACCTGAACAGATATAAAAATCAAATGAAGATATTGTCTTGCATCTACATTCAGGCACCGGATTGAGATCATTCAGCCAATGCCGCCAACGGTGTCGCCTTATTTGATTTTGGAACCAGGGACAGGGCTGCCAGGGACTCAAGGTCGCTGGAATCCTCCAGAATGTCACAGTAGAAAACTATCATGGACTTGACAATTTGTCGCTTTTGCGCGACAATCCAGCCGTGAGATATGAAATTGAAACCACCAATAATTTTTTGACAAATGGCTTGCCGGGATCACCGACATTCGTCATCGTGCCAGAATTGTCAACCGTTTCGACCATGTCCATCTCGGCAACTCAAGGCGTTATGGACAGCTAATTCCGGATTTTTTTCGTCATTTAATAAAAACATGCAACTTTGGGGTGGGTCCACCAAAATCAGGAAGGTGGGTTCACAGTCAAGAATGGGATAACAATACATAACTTTTCACAGTGCTGCTATTGTATCCTCATCCTTGCCATCGTTACTGCAACCCAGCTGCCTTCTGCATAGCATAAATGGCTTCCGCCAAACCAAGGCGGCCGTCCCCATTGATATTCGCATCTACATACACCTGTTCTGCAGGCGTTTGGCCGGTCAAAACTTGAAGCACCAGCACTGCGTCAACCAGATCAACCACATCATCATGGTTGACATCACCGGAGAGTGTTGTCAAAGCAGTTTTAAAGCGAGCCAGTCCAAACCGGGAATACCCATCCACGGCCTCAATTGATCCGCCTGCAAGTATCTGCCCGCCCCCTTCCAGGGCTGGAGATGCAAGGATGCACCTGACAGTACCGGTGGTCGAGTAGTTGAAAGAGGTGTCACGGGTACCATCCGGGTTGAGTCTGACAAGATTATTGTAGATGTTATTGCCGTCAATAATCTGGATGCTGCCCCCGACAAGAATCTTCCCGTCCTCCTGAACATAAACTTTGTAGGCCGAAGAACCCTGATCCATAAAAGTGTTGTGAAATGTGGCATCAACCGTGCCTTCAGGGTTCAAACGGACAATTGTTGGGGATAAAATGCCGCCGACCGTGGAGAAACGCCCAACCAGGAGTATTTTCCCGTCAGGCTGAAGGGCGATGGAGAAAATCTCACTCCGATTGTAGACGGAGAAGGCGGGTGAAGAAAACTCCGTATCCAGGGATCCGTCCACATTCAGGCGGACAATGTTCTGACGTGTAACATTGTTGAAGCTGAAAAAAGAACCTCCTAAGAGGATCTTGCCGTCCTTCTGGACCGCGACGGCGTTGGCGCGGTCGAATTCCAAATCAGGCTGCTGAAAGTTGGATATCCCGCTACCCGGATTGAAGGTGGATAAATCTTCAAGTGTCAAATCTGCGTTCATCCGCCGGATTCCCGGAGAAAAACGTGTGACGGCGAGTACTTTGTATTCCGGATACCAGGACAGCTCGCTTACCCCCCCCACATATGCACTGGTTTCAACAGATCCGGTTGAGCTGAGCAGGGCCACATCCTTATAATCCTGCCCTGTGTAGAACGAGCCGCCCACGACGAGCTTCCCGTCATCTCTCACCAGAACGCCGGTAACCGTGCCACCTGCCGTGGCAGGCCCCGACAGGGTTGCATCCAGTGTGCCGTTGGCGACGATGCGGGCCAGGCCGTTTTTTGCGATGCCATCAACAAGGTAAAAATTTCCAGCGGCAATGATCTTTCCGTCGGACTGCATTGCCAGAGAACTAACGTCACCCTGGCCGCCAACAATCGGTTTGAATGCCGCATTCGGCTGAAAATAAGGCCCAGTCAGAAGACAGAGACCGGGATAGTTCGCATCGGTACCGTCATCCAGTTGGGTGAAACTGCCGCCGGCTATAGCAAGGCCGTCACTTCGCTTTGAAAGTGCCCAGACATCAGTTGGTTTTCCCTTGAAAGGAATATAGCTCACAAACGCACCGTCGCTGGCCTGCAGAATAAATATCTGGGCGTTATGATCCGTCGGTGTGCCGCCGAAATACATGACCGGATTCCATCCCCCCACAATGATCTTGTCCAGCAGAGACAGGATGCTGGTAATTGCATCAAAATAGTTCGCGGCCTGGATGCTTCCGCCTTGTGGTGTAGGCACCAGTTGGGTGAAACTGTTGTCCAGCGCTCCGGCAGCAGTCAAACGGACCAGCTTGGGGACAGATACGTCGTCAAGCACCGTAAAGGTGCCGCCAATCAGAATTCTGTCGTCGGATTGAACTGCCAGAGCAAGCAGGTTTCCACCGTACAGTCCGGTGCCGAATGCGGTTGCATCCAACGCTCCGTTTATGCCCAGGCGCGCGAGCTTGGCCTTGGCGGTTCCGTTCAGAGAGCTGAAGGATCCGCCGATGATGATGCCGTTAGACTGCCTGGCGATATGGGTGACGGTATCGTTCGCTCCAGTCCCTGGGATAAAAGCCGTATCCGCCGTGCCGTCTTCATTGAGCCGGGCGATGTGGTTCGTGGGAACTGTAAATTCGCCCCCGATGAGGATCTTGCCATTGGTATCCACGTTGATTGATTTTACCAGCCCGTTGATGCCATATGTCTCTTGCGTTTCGAAGATATAACCGCCGGCGTTGAGGGATGTGTCCCATGAACCGTTTATGTTCAAACGGAAAAGATAATTCCTGGATGCGGTTTCTCCATAGTTCGTCAGTTGGCCACCGATAATAATCTTTCCATCCGGCTGGGCGGCAACGGCGTCGATCCTGTTTGTCAGGATATCAGCAGACATCTGGAAGGTTGAATCAACCGATCCATCAGCGTTCAGCCTGGCGATTTTCGTGCACGCAACGCCGTTGATAGATGTGAAGTCACCAATAACAACCACCTGCCCATTTGGCAGGGGCGCAATCCCTGTGACCGTTCCCGTGGTGGACAGGACCGGTTTAAAATCTGTATCCAGCGTTGTCGCTGCGATGGTTATGCCCGGTACGCAAAAATGTATGACCATTAAACAGTGACACAGAATCGCTGTTGAAACGAATTTGAACATATAAACCCCCTATAGTAGATATGGATATTTCGATATGGAAACCATAATAATGCAGTGTACCCATGTGTCAAGACAAAAATGAGTCGAGTTTAAGGTGCAAACGACGAATTGGCCCAGTCATACATGGACCATCCCCAGATGGATTTCTGATTCACGTTCAAAGCCATTTTTCCCTCCACATTTCCCACATCAGCAAGGCCCAGAGCCGGTGCGGATGGTTCGCTCGGCCTGATAGATGATCTGAAACCATTGCAGCAACTACAGAGGCATCAAAAATGCCTTCCCGCTTCAGTCGCTCTTCGGCAAGATAATCCAGAAGCATAGGCTCCAATTCTCCTCGAAGCCATCGGGAGACGGGAATTGCGAATCCCATCTTGGGCCTTTCAAAAAGAGCTGCTGGAATGTAGCGCGACAGCAGTCTGCGAAGAATATGCTTGCCCTGGCCTTTTTGAAAAAGAAACTCTTCAGGGATTCGCGATGCGTATTCGACTACCCGTTGATCCAGAAGCGGTACGCGGATTTCAAGGCCGGCCGCCATGCTGGCTCGATCCACCTTGACCAGCATGGCATCGGTGAGGTAAGTCTGCTGATCCACCCGCATGAGTCTTGACAGGGTCGGCCAGTCCGTTGTCTGATCAAAAACCTGCTCAAACCGGGATGATTCCGGAAAACAGCCGGTTAACTGTTTAACTCTGTCCATATCCCAGAGGCACACCGAAACCCGGTAAAGGGATTGTAAATCCGTATGGCCCATCTGGGCAATCAGTTTTTGCCATTTATCCGGAAAATTGGCAGACCTGAACGCCGGGAGCAGAACGGGCTGAAGCCTGTTGTAAAGAGTCTCAACAAAGGGGGTTGGTATCAGCGAAAGACATTTGTAAAGCCAGATTCTTAAGGGTCCAGGCAATCTCTGAAAACCGGAGGACATGGTCTGAGTCGCCCAGTACCGTGTATATCCGCAGAACTGTTCATCCCCGCCATCCCCGGAAAGCGCCACAGTTACATGGGAACGGGTCAACTGGCTGACCAGAAAGGATGGTATCGCCGAAGCATCGGCAAAAGGCTCATCATAAATCTCCGGGAGTCGGGGAATCACCGAAAGTGCATCCTTGGAAGTCACATAGAGTTCGGTGTGGGAAGTTCCCAAGCAGGCCGCAATCTTGGCGGCCCAAGGCGCCTCATTGAATTTGGATTCCATGAACCCGATGCTGAAGGTTCGGACAGGACGGGAGCTGACCTGCTGCATGATGGCGGCAACCAGCGAGGAATCAATGCCGCCGCTTAAAAGGGCGCCAATCGGAACGTCGCTGACAATCTGGTCTGAAACCGCTTGGGTCAGAATTTCCTGAAGCTGATCTATACATGCCGATTCACTGCCAGACATCCCCAATAGGGATGACCGCTTGCTTGACACATTTGGAGTTTCAGCCCAGGGGTGGATGCGGAAGGTTTCGGAATCACAGATCAGAAAATGCCCAGGAAGCAGTTTGAAAATATGCTGATAAATGGTGCGCGGAGAAGGTATATATTGATAATGCAAAAAAAGCGGTATAGCTTCTGTATCCAGGATTTTGGCAACTCCCTTGAATGCCAGTATCCCCTTCAGTTCGGATGCAAAAATCAGGTTTCCGCCGTGATGATAATAGTAAAGAGGTTTTATCCCCTGTTGATCTCTGGCCAGGAACAACTGCCGGCTGCGGCCATCCCATATAGCAAGAGCAAACATGCCGATAAAACGCCTAAGACATTCCGTTCCCCATTCCAGATAAGCTTTCAGAACCACTTCGGTGTCCGAATCGCTCCTGAATTGATGCCCTGCATTCTCAAGTTCTTTTCGAAGCACCTTGAAATTGTAAACCTCGCCATTGAAGACGATTCTAACCATGTCGTCATCGCTGATCATAGGCTGATGGCCTAAAGGTGATAAATCCAGAATGGACAGCCTGCGATGGCCCAGTCCCACACCCGCGAATGAGTCCACATAAATACCGGAATCATCCGGCCCCCGATGCGCCAGGGATGCCGTTGCCACAGGCAGCGACCGGCTGAATGATTCAAACTGGTCATTGGTTATAAATCCTGTTATTCCACACATTTAAATAATCCATGATTATAGGTGACTATTGCGGCGAGCATTTTCAAACCAGTGCGTACGCAAACGATGTGAGACTTGCAATATGGGTTGCTCAACCAGCCGATATCCTACCCAACCATAACCCACAATGGCCGCTATCATGGTGAAGCAGGCAAGCATATTGTCTAATAAACTGTTCGGCGCTGGAGTTGTCAGCAGCCTTTACAGCCTCTTCGATAAAATCTCCCGATAATACAGAGACATCCAGATTGAGCTTACCCTGATACTCCTCCAGTGTTCGGGATAGATGATTCCGCAGCTTGTCGTCAATCTCGTAAGCCACAACCTCAACATGCTGAGAGGCTAAGTTTCCAGCAGCGATGGAATCCAAAAAAGCCCCTGATAATGAACCTATACCTGCGCCTGCATCCAAAAGCCGCACTGTATGTAGGTTTGAACTTGAGAAGAAGGACACCATAAAACGGGCAACCGTCGAAGGTGTCATAAACTGCCCCATCTCGGATTTTCGCTTCTGGCTTATGTTCCGCCCAATTTCTTTGCGAACGGCATCTACGTTTTCAAGCAAATTAAGCATATTGATGTCACAACCTTTCAAATGTCGCTGAATTGGTCGCTGTATATCTGACATATCATGAATGTGGTACCTTTCATATTACCTCAAAAGTAGTTGACACTTTTTCCATCTGATCATAGACGTTGTTCCCTTGTCATTACAACATACTCCCCGCCTATAGCATTCGTGAATGACGAAGGTGTAAAGCGATAAATGAAGGATACCCTTTTTTTGATCTTGTCTCAATACCCTCAATCGCTATCCTCACAGTGTTCACAAGGAAGTGACACGCCATAAGT
>JBAXVB010000759.1:0-2156 GCA_037129415.1 Deltaproteobacteria bacterium | reverse complement strand
CGGATGTTTCTGGAAGAACACCTCAAGCACCTACCGGTTCATTTCATCAAAAATCAAAAGACCACCGCCATTATCGAACGAAGTCCAAAAATTCTGTATGACAGGCTGATATCACTCTATATTATGCGTGGCTTGCCCGTGCCACTGGATGCAGCGGATTTCCAGGAGCTGCTGATATCAAAATTCAGGGAGCGGGATGGCATGTATTTCCTGCCGGACCAGGTTGCTGCTTATGACGAAAAAAAGGCTGCCAATCCACAGTTTGAACAGATGGCTATGAATTTTGAAACCGAGCGCGACGGGCTGGAATGGTTGAAGATTGAACTAAATAAAATCCCACAGACCTATTCCGACCTGCACCCAAAATGGATGAAGGCTATTACCGCTGTTCGCAAAGGCGATATCCTGCCGGAGCTGAAGGTGCTTCTCGAAGAGAATTTTATCCAACTGCCAGACGGCTCATGGCGTACACCGGACATTCACGAGGCCAAAGACCGGGAAGCCATGAGGAATAGAATCCTGTTGAAAGAATTCAACGGCTATTTGGATCTGGCCCGCAATCCCAAAGGAAAACGCCTGAAAGATGTTCGGGTGGAAGCCCTTCTTACCGGGTTCAAACACTGCTGGACGAACAAGGATTTCGTCACTATTCTGACAGTTGCCGAAAGAATTCCACAGAATATCCTGCTGGAAGATGAACAGCTTTTGATGTTCTACGATATTGCCAAAGAGAGAGGATAAAAAAAGGATGAAGAGGTGAACAATGCATAGCAACATTACTGATGTTCTTGAAAAAGCGAAGCAGCGTATCGTTTCGAGCTTCCATCCACATCGCATCATTCTTTTTGGATCATATACCAATGGTCACCCCGGACCTGATAGTGATCTTGATCTGTTGATCGTAATGGGTGTTGATGGCTCGACACGGCAGAAAGCCAATGAAATCGATTTGTTAATGTCCGACAGAAGCGTCCCTATGGACTTTCTGGTTTTGACGCCTGAACAATATGAGCGACAGAAAAATATTATAGGCACCGTCATTCGCCAGGCCGATCGGGAAGGAAAGGTGATCTATGACCACGCCACATGAAATCAATGCCGAAGTACGACGATGGGTAGAAAAGGCGGAAAATGATTTTCGCAATGCCGAGTACGTCCTGACTCTCAAGGAAAACTGCCCTTTCGACACTGTTTCTTACCACTGCCAGCAATGTGCGGAAAAATATCTGAAAGCTCTCTTGATATACCGGAATGTGGACTTTCCAAAAACCCATGACCTTGTGGTCCTTTTCAATCTGCTGCAGAAGGTGGGGCATTTAAAGTTTTCTATTGAGGCTGTACAGCCGCTTAACCGTTATGCCACCGAAACCCGTTATCCTGGAGATTGGGAATCCATCGGCGAAAGTGAAGCCAGGGAAGCTTTCGAGATGGTTTGCGCTGTTAGAGATACGGTTCGAAACGCTCTGTCTTCAATTATTTGGAACTGACCCGAAATCCCAAAGGAAACCGCCTGAAAGACGTTCGGGTGGAGGCCCTTCTTACTGGATTCAAACACTGCTGGACGAACAAGGATTTTGTCACCATTCTAATAGTTGCCGATTCAGGACTACCCCAATGACGAGGTATAGCATTATGAATACAAAGGAATTGCTTATAAACGAAATTGATGAGGCGCCGGAACCGCTTCTAATAGAAGTGCTTGATTTTGTACATTTTATGAAGGCAAAGAGAGTTCGGGAAAAGCTGGATATCGCCATAATGAGCGAATCATCCTTATCAAAAGATTGGCTTAAACCCGAGGAGGAAGCGGCGTGGAAAAATTTATAAAAGTAGAAGAGATTTTATCAGAAGCATTGCCGCCTCAAAATCGGGCATCGGTGGCCGAAAAACTCAATGAAAGTCTTTATAATTCTAATGTGGCGGCGATATCCCCTGCCTGGCGTGAAGAGATTCGAAAGCGTTGCAGAGAAGTAGATGATGGTATGGTTGAGCTTAAAGATGCCGAGGATGTTTTCGCCAGAGCATATTCGGCTCTGATATGAAAAATGTTCGTTTTCTTACAGTTTCCGAAAGGAACATCATGATTTCAATAGAATTATCGCCTGCTGTTGAGAAGCAATTTCTTGAAATTGTACAGAAAAGTTATGATGGTGATC
>JBAXVB010000758.1:0-2157 GCA_037129415.1 Deltaproteobacteria bacterium | reverse complement strand
CTGCCTATATCCTGAATTTGAATATCTCAAGCATTTCCTTTAAACTCTTGGCCAGTTTTTTGAGTTCATCGGCACTGAGGCTGACTTGGGAACTGTTCGAAGAGATTTCTTCGCTTGCCTGATTTACGCCTGAAATCTCTCTTGCAATACTTAGGGACACCATCGAACTTTGCGCCACATTCTGGGTGACATCGTGTATTCCCTGGGCTGCCTGAGCAACATTGCCGGCGATATCATTGGTGGTAATGGATTGCTCTTCCACAGCCGTTGCAATGGAGGAGACGATTTCGTCAATCTCATGGATCACTTTCGAAATTTGCTGGATTTGGGCTACAGTACCGGATGTTGAATTCTGAATTCCTTCGATTCGAGATTTTATTTCATCGGTAGCCCGGGCTGTTTGCTTGGCCAGCTCCTTGATTTCATTGGCCACAACTGCAAAGCCTCTTCCGGCATCCCCTGCCCGAGCAGCCTCAATTGTGGCGTTTAAAGCCAAAAGATTGGTCATATCTGAAATATCGGCTATGACTTCAGTCACTTTTCCAATTTCTCGAGCTGCTGTTCCAAGCTCGTCAACTGTTTTGGATGCACATTGGGCATCCAAAACAGCACGATTGGTGATATTTCTGGCTTTTTCCGCATTCCTGGAAATTTCATTGATAGTTGCAGTCATTTCATCAGAGGCTGAGGCAACCATATCGACGTTAGTTGAAGTTTGTTCTGCTGCGGCTGCCACAGACGCCATGTTGGCGCTCATTTCCTCGGATGCTGCAGCAACATTTCCAGATAGATCATACGTCTGTCCGGCGTTTCCTGACATCTGCCTGGATATGGCGGATAGCTCAGTCGAAGAAGCTGAGAGAGTTTCCACGCCCTGGACAATCTGACCAATCATGCTTTTAAGATTAGTTACCATGAGGTTCAGGGCTTTTGAGAGAACTCCTATCTCATCTTTCTGATCCAAATCCAGCATTTCTGTAAAATCACCTTCTGATATGCGTTTGGCGAACCTGGTACTCTTTTTGATGGGATTTACTATGGATCGGGTGATCATATAGGCCACTAAAATAATGATTACGGTTCCGATGCCAGCCACTGTTCCCAGTATCCATTGTAGGGAATAAACCGTATTAAACGCCTCATCTTTTTCGATTTCAGTTACAATAACCCAGTTCAGCTCATCAATCTTCAGGGGTGAATACGCTGACAACACCCAGTGTCCTTCATAATCCTTTGTCATTTTTTCTCCGGAGCGACCCGCAAGGCTCTCACGGACAGCCTCGGTATCCATCCTTCCTGTCTCCGGATTTGCAAAAGAGGCTTTTACTGAAAATCGATCAGAATTCATGAAAACATCAGACCGCATCAGTTTGTCCGGACCCACCAGATAGGTGACTTCCGTTTTTCCCATGCCATCACGTTGATTCGTGATGGCGTTGATATGTTCCAAGTGTTCTATCGAAAGCTGAAATGCAATGACACCGATCACTGTTTCACTATTTCCAATAACAGGGTAGCCGGCAAAGGCAGCCAGTTTGTTTTTAGACGGCGTATATGGTTCAAAATCAACAACGGCCGGTTTTCCAGTCTGAACAACTTTTTTCCATAACCCGGCCAAGCTGCTGTCCTTGTATGGACCCTGGTTCAGGTTGGTTCCCATATCCGATTCCTTTAAGCAGGTAAACAGGACATGGCCGTGGTTGGCGCATATCAGAAAGATGTCGGCATATCCCCTGTCTTTCCTGAACTGAATGATATTATTAGCGTATTGTTCGGTCATTTGCTGATATTGGGGAGTTGTCACATCAAATGACCCGTTCGGCTTGGCGTTGGTCGTGTCCATATAGTTTATCAGATTAAAGAGTACCAGGACATCATGGCTGCTGGAAAAGATTTTCATCTCTGCAGCAGCATTATCAAAATAATTTTTAATCTCTTTTTTCATCATCTCCCTGACTGTGATCAGTTGCCGGTACGCCTGTGCTTCCATAGCCTTGCCGGTAGAAACCTTGGAGATGATCCCAATGGTT
Source organism: Deltaproteobacteria bacterium (assembly GCA_037129415.1). Taxonomy (GTDB): domain Bacteria; phylum Desulfobacterota; class Desulfobacteria; order Desulfobacterales; family Desulfatirhabdiaceae; genus RAAP-1. The sequence goes on along the minus strand of JBAXVB010000758.1, from coordinate 127 downwards.
ATAAAGGGAATAATTCCCACTGCCAGAAACACTGTCATGAATTTGGCCTTCATTTTTATATTTCGTAACATCTGTATTTGGCCCTCCTTGATCTATAGTCTGAAAGCAGCCAGCAGGATGCTGGCTC
>JBAXVB010000757.1:0-2158 GCA_037129415.1 Deltaproteobacteria bacterium | reverse complement strand
ATGTCGATATACTATTACAGGAAGCTGCATGAATGACATTCATTCACGGGTATTGGTTCTAACTTCGCCCACTAAGCATGTAAAATTTGTCGGTACCGTTTTAACTAAAATGATATTTAACAAAATGCAGATTGTATATATACCCGGTGATTATTACTGGGCGAAGTTAGGACCAAGCCCCAATTTCCTTATCAGTCATCATGCCAATACGTAATAAATAGTATAGGACTAAATACGTTAGTGTATTTATAAATAAGTGGACTAAGCTTTACAATGGTCACCCTGCTTCCAAGAAATCCGGCAAATATTATTTCTGACCATAATGCCTTTAACGGCGCATCTTTTTTTTGCCATTAACGCTCAAAAATGGAATTCTGTAAAACCGTTACACTATTTTGCAAATCGCCTTAAAATGAAATTGCATTCAACTAACTGTTATTATAGTATATTTTAGATATATTGCGCTTTCAGACCGAAAAAAAAGCGTTACACTATTCGCATCTTAACAACCATTTCAGGCAACTGTATCTCGTGCGCTTGCAAGGCGCAACCCTCCCCATACCTCGGTTGTACCCTTGGCAAAAGGTCTTTGCAGGTTGCTGTCAGCCCCTGCTGGGGGAAGGACCTTCCCGGTGTTATCTCTGCGAATCTTTCTCTGCGTGCTTGGACCCATACCCCGGCTGCTCCTGTGGTGCTCATTCCCTGTTTCTTTTTCGCAGAACATCGGCCTTCCCGGATGATTGAGCCGGTCGGCGCATAGCGAAAATCATACTATAGCAACTTGCAGTATGAGGTGAGGCTGATTTCGGGGCTGCAGTCATTCTCTTATGTTCAGGCCCGCAGATTTGCTTGCCACACAGGTTGCTTCTACCGCGGTGTCTTCCGACACTAAGCAGCCACGGCGTTTACATCCGGGCATATCACAGTTTGTACCTCACTGTGCTTCAGATATACTAACCGTCTGATTCGGGCAACTGACGGTAAGGGGACTTTCACCACTCAAGATTCGCAGCCTTACCGGCTGCTCCCGATCACTTCAGCCTTGCGGCTTACGGCCTGCCGTCTCGCTGTTCTACGCTTAACTCATGGGTTACCCCATTTTGTCCAAGAACTTGCTACCCGGTGGCTGGCTATTCCTTCCGGGACGGGATTCACACCCGCTTAAACACGCGACCTTGCCCGGCCGCACAAAGACAAAAGCTTAAAAGAGTCATGGGGCAACCACTATACGGAAAAACTGTTGCGGCGGAAGCGCCGAAAGACAGGGAAGCCGGTTGTCCTTGTCTGAAATGATGGGATCTGACAGGGGCCACTCAATGCCGATGGCCGGATCAGACCACAGAATACCGCCTTCATCCGCCTGTGCATACAAATCAGAGCATTTGTACAGAAACAAAGCGGTTTCGCTGAGCACACAGAAACCGTGCGCAAAGCCGGCTGGAACGAACAACTGCCGTTTGGTTTCGCTGGACAGATGCACGCCTGTCCACTGACCAAATGTGGGTGAACCTTTTCGAATATCCACGGCCACATCAAAAATCTCACCGGAAACAACCTGGACCAGTTTGGCCTGGGGCCGGTTGATCTGAAAGTGAAGCCCTCTTAAAGTTCCTTTCACGGAAAAGGAAAGGTTGTCCTGAATAAAGGCTTGAGAAATACCGGCCCTCCGGTACCGCTCCTGGTGATAGGTTTCCATAAAAAAGCCGCGTTTGTCCACATACACGTCGGGTTCAATAACAAGCACTTCTTTTAAGGAAGTTGGGATGACATTCATAAAATTCCTTCCGCGATTGATCAATTGGGCTGATGATGCGTTCCATATCACAATCACGGTCGGCAAACAAGTTGAGTATCGCCTAAGGGTTATAATCCCTTCCAAAAACCCAGCAGGCTGCAACCCATTATTCCAGAAGCTTTTTCTTCTTTGCCGCTGCCGGGCATTCCAACTGGGGGATCTGGTCGTAGCCTTCGTGCTTCAGGGAGGCGCGCAGGCGCTTGAGAAGCTCGGCGCGGGTGATGGCACCCTGGACGTCCCGGAGGGTTTTGCAGAAATAATAGGTGAAGGCGCCGTTGTAAGTACCGCTGATGTAGGCATCGGCGGATGTCTGGGTATCTTTGCAGCCGGAGAAAAGAACATGGTTCTGGGGATTTTCAGATG
>JBAXVB010000756.1:0-2161 GCA_037129415.1 Deltaproteobacteria bacterium | reverse complement strand
TGATGGAAAATAGTAATGTGAGCAAAAAAGAAATAAAGTTGAAAGGGCTTTCATCTGCAGAAGTCCAGGCAAACAGGGATAAGTATGGTGCTAATATTCTTACACCACCAGAGAAAGTACCTCTTTGGAAACTTTTTCTTGAGAAATTTGAAGATCCAATAATTCGTATTTTGCTTATTGCCGCAATATTATCCTTAGGCATTTCTTTTTTGCATAACGAATATGCTGAAACCATAGGTATTTTTTGCGCCATATTTTTAGCAACTGGTGTAGGATTTTGTTTTGAACTTGATGCCAGTAAAAAGTTTGATGTTCTTAATCAGGTTAATGATGACATCCTGATCAAAGTTATTCGCAATGGGAATGTATGTGAAGTTATTAAAAAGGACATTGTTGTTGGTGATATCGTTCTACTGAATACTGGTGATGAAGTGCCTGCAGATGGAGAACTAAAAAAGTCGGTTTCATTACAAATTGATGAATCGTGCTTAACCGGTGAACCAATTATTGATAAAACAACCGATCCTTCGGATTTTGATGCAACTTCAACCTATCCGTCCAATTGGGTTATGCGCGGAACAAAAGTAGTAGATGGTAATGCTATCTTTGAAGTTAAAAAAGTCGGTGATTTAACGGAATATGGCAGGGTTGCCCAGAAATCTACCGAGTTTAGCGGCGAAGAAACTCCACTTAACAAACAATTAGATGGTTTGGCTAAATTAATTGGTGTTGTTGGTTTTGCTCTTGCTATATTAACTTTCCTGGCATTATTAACAAAAGACCTTCTTCTCGGAAACTATACATATTCACTGGTACAGCTTGGCTCTTTATGCATCGTATTTCTTTCATTCACCGTTGCATTGGTAAAAGTATGGGTTCCAATTATTTATGATGCATTTGAATTGCTTGGGATAGAGAAAGAACTGCCAAATTGTGTTGAAGGAAGTTCCTGGTTTAATTGGAAAAAACAAGAAGAAGAGCTTGAACGTGAAATTGAAAGAGTACAAAAGAACAAAGAATTCATTAAAATAAAAGAGATTGAAGTCCTTGAAGATAAATTGAAGAATAAAAAAAGTTGGATGTCCTGGCTTCAGTTTCTATCTTATGGCGTTCTCTTATTCTTTGTTTCTTGTGGATTCGGTTATGCAATTGGTATTAACCCTTTTGATGCTGGATCATGGGTAAGTGTTGATGTTGCAGGAAGAATTCTTCAATATTTTATGGTGGCCGTCACTTTAATTGTTGTTGCTGTTCCAGAAGGGTTGCCGATGAGTGTAACTCTGAGTTTAGCTTTAAGTATGCGCAGAATGCTTCAAGCTAATAACTTGGTCCGCAAAATGCACGCATGTGAAACGATGGGTGCAGCCACAGTAATTTGCACGGATAAAACAGGCACGCTTACACAAAATCGGATGCAGGTCTATAAATCCAATTTCTTTAGCCTGAACGAACAGGTTATATCAGATGATGAGCCAAGTAATCTTATAAGGGAATGTATTTCCATTAATTCTACTGCTCATTTGGATTTTTCCGACCCACAACAAATTAAAACGATAGGCAATCCAACAGAAGCCGCTCTTTTACTATGGCTTTACCAAAACGGTTTTAATTATTTCGATTTGAGAGATGATATTTCAATTATCGAACAACTTACATTTTCCACAGAACGAAAATATATGGCAACGATTGTTGACTCACCATTTCTTAAAAAACGTGTGCTTTACGTTACAGGAGCTCCAGAAATTGTACTTTTGAAATGTAATGATGTACTATTTGATAGTGAGAAAAAAACAGTTTCATCCTGTAAAAGCGCCATTGAAGAACTATTATCACAATATCAGAATCAGGCAATGCGTACGCTCGGCTTTGCGTATGAAATTCTTGATGATGATATGGACAGGTTTGAAAATGGTAAGCTGGTTAATACAAATTTAACTTACTTAGGCATTATCGCAATATCTGATCCTATTCGAAAAGATGTTCCGGAAGCGGTCAGTAAATGTTTAAATGCAGGTATAGATGTAGTAATTGTAACAGGGGATACTCCTGGAACCGCCAAGGAAATCGGACGTCAGATTGGGATTTGGTCAGAATCAGATTCTTCTGATAACATAATTACCGGTATTGATTTTGAAGCCTTATCCGATGAAGAAGCAGCTAT
>JBAXVB010000755.1:0-2162 GCA_037129415.1 Deltaproteobacteria bacterium | reverse complement strand
TTCCGGCGATGGGTGGGTTCACCATTAACCGGAGGTAGCAAACAACTTCCGAAACCGTCGAAGTCTGGGAAGATTATCGGATTTTCACAAGACGATGTACAGAAGCCCTTTATAAATCAAGCTCGCTGTGTGAGCCGATACGAACAAGGTCAAGATGATCGGTGTCAATTTTTCGGTAAATCAGAATCAGGTCTGGTTTTATATGGCAATCGCGGTGATTGATCCATTCACCAGAAATTGGATGATCAAAATTGCGGTAAGGTAAAGGAATGTCAGCAACGAGCAGATTGACGATTTCCATCAAGGCATCATCAAGGGTCTTACTGTGCCGCCCTGTTTTTTCCCGCCTGTAATCTCGTTTGAAGCGGTTTGTATATCTAATCGTCCGCATTCAAACCCACAAGCAATTTATTTGCGGAACCAGACCAGACAAATTCGCCGCGTTGTGTGGCTCTCATAGCTTCAATGGTTTCGTCATTAGGCATAAACGGCTCAAAGGGAAGTGCTTTTTCTTTTGCAATGCGCATCATCATCATGCGGAAAGCATCGGAAACGGTAAGCCCAATAGATGCAAGCACAGCTTCAGCTTCAACCTTGATTTGTCCGTTTATGCGTGCGCGAACAACAGAATTTACAGGCATATACGCTACCCCCTATTGGGTCACATTGTAGCTCATAATGGTTCAAAGTCAAGTTTGTTTATCTTCTATAGTCTTGTAGGTCCCCATCCTCCGACCAGCTCCCCTTGTCAGCCTTATGGATACTGAGGAAAAGGGGAGTCATGTTATCTCTCCAGCATGGCGACCAGATGGAATAAGGTGTGTCGAGATACAGTAATATTTTGAATTTGAGATGGAGCCAAAGATTATGGAAAATCATCATGATGGGATAATCATACCACATGACAATCTGACTGAAGAAGCCTTGCAAGGACTGATAGAGGAGTTCGTCACCCGGGAAGATACTGATGGCAGTCTTGAAGAAAATGTCAAAATGGTAAAGCGACAACTTAAGCGTGGGGATGTTCTTATTGTCTATGATGGGGATACCCAGACGGCAAATATCGTACCAAAGAAAAACGCCAGAATTATTTCACAAGAAGAAAAGTAGGACAGGGAGACATTATGGCCAAGTCGCGCATCCTGCCCCCCGTCCTTTCCGTGTGTGAATCTGTGTGTGAATTGTATTCCAAAGTTGCCCAAAACATGGGAAATTGACTAAAATCTGATAATAGGTATCTTCAATGTTTTTAATAGGTTGGTGTTATATTGGATGTTATGAAGGTCGAGGGCATGTGGCTGTTAACCACTTTGTCCGCGGTTCGAGTCCGTGCTGGGGAGCCAAAAAATTCAAGGGGTTAGAGAATGAAACCTCTAAGCCCTTTTTGTTTGTCACCACAGTCAGGTGATAGATCAAGGGAAACCAAACATGAGAGACAGATCACAATCCAGGATGCGCAACTTGGCCATAATGTCTCCCTGTCCTACTTTTCATCTTGTGAAATAATTCTGGCGTTTTTCTTTGGTACGATATTTGCGGTCTGGGTATCTCCATCATAGACAATAAGAACCTCCCCACGCTTCAGTTGTCGCCTTACCATTTCGACATTTTCTTCAAGACTGCCATCAGTATATCCAGTATCGGTGCCTTCCCGGGTGACGAACTCCTCTATCAGTCCCTGTAAGGCTTCCTCAGTCAGATTGTCATGTGGTATGATTATCCCCTCATGTTGGTTTTCCATAATCTTTGGCTCCATATCGAAAGATTGTAATGCCAGAGCTTTTTGCCCTAATTTGCCATAACAAATTCCCATGTTGCCATATGATTGGGGATGCCGTGGACAATATCTGGCGCACTCCTGAAAAAGGGTTATCGCTTGCTCCCATTTTTTATTGTTCATAGCCTCAAACGCCTGTTCAAAAATCTCCAGCCCTTTGATATAAGCCTTTAGCGTGATGTTATCACTCTGTTGAAGATGATGTTCAAGCTCATGGAGAATATCTATTGCTTGTTTGACAGCCTCATCTTGAGGGTCGCCTATTTCAATGACCATCTGATAGACATCGATCATGCGTTTGATATCCAGTTTATTCCTGAATATCTGGCCTTTATTACTTATTGTTCGCCCAATCAGCGATGCAGTTCCAGGAATTTCGACAGAG
>JBAXVB010000754.1:0-2164 GCA_037129415.1 Deltaproteobacteria bacterium | reverse complement strand
GCAGTATGAAAGACTTCTTATCGAAACGCTGCGCATGAAATCGACAATCAAAAAAAACCTGAACGTACTCGAACACATTCTCGGCTATTTTAAAAATCAGCTCGACTCCGACGAAAAGCAGGAGATGCTTGAAATATTCGACCACTACCGCAACGAGTTCGTGCCGCTGGTCGTGCCGGTGACACTCCTGAACCATTATGTACGCAAAACCAACGAGCCATATCTGAAACAGCAGGTGTACCTGAATCCGCATCCCATTGCATTAAAACTCAGGAACCATGCCTGATCAGATATGTTCCAGGCTGTAGGCCCAAAATCTTTTGCCCGTAGGTTTCGGTGCAGCACATGATAGGAAAGTAGGGGACGAAATAGGGGACTGGTATTGATATATTGATTGAGTTTAAATAATCAAGCTTTAGAAAAAACTCTTGGTTTTTGATTGTTTTTATAATTCTTGTATTTTCACACAGATATATTTTCCTCTTGTCGTGAAAATACTTTTAAACCACGAAACACACGAAATACGTAGGGGCGACCGGCCGGTCGCCCTACCGCCAGGTCCAAATGACAATGATAGATACTGCATCAGCCATTCCCGCTCTTTTTAGAGCTATGCCAATTCTTGATTTTATTTGCAGAGACAATAACGCCTATCTGGTCGGCGGGGCTGTCCGTGATATCCTGATGGGCAGAATTCCGACCGATTATGATATCGTTGTTCCGGAAGACCCGAAAGCCCTTGCCAAATCTCTCGCTTGTATTGGCGGTTCCTTTTTTAAAATGGGAAAAAACCGACAAGCCGTCCTTCGGGGTCAATTCAAGGATTATACGATAGATATGGTTCAGATGGAAGGCGGTTCGATTGAATCCGATCTGCGTCTTCGCGATTTTACCATCAATGCCATGGCCATTCGGTTGGACAATAGGTCGTTTATTGATCCGATGCAGGGACAAAAAGATTTGGCGAATAAAACCATTCGTATGGTTTCTGAACAGGCATTCCTTCGTGATCCCCTTCGACTGCTTCGGACCTATCGTTTTGCCGCCACGCTTGATTTTGAAATTGAAACAAGGACGGAATCGGCAGTTAAAACCCATGGCCACTTCATTGGCCGGCCAGCAGGAGAGCGGATTCGGGAAGAGATGATAAAGCTGCTTGCCGCACCCTGCGCAGGCGAATATCTGCAAAAAATGAGCGACTCCGGTCTGTTGTTTAATTTGTTTCCCGAGATTGCCGCCGAGTTTGCATGTACGCAGAATCACCACCACCGGTTCAATGTGCTGGATCACACACTGAATGCCTGTCGGCATCTGGAATCTTTTCTGAACGGCAAGGATATCGAAGGAAACGATTCTCTTCAGATAGCGATAAATGGGATTGACGGCCGCATGAAGCCATTGATGAAACTGGCCATGCTGCTGCATGATATTGGAAAGCCCCTGACCCGGTCGGTTGATCCTGCCGGCGCTGTTCATTTTTGGGGTCATGAAAAAAAAGGCGCCGAGCTTGCCAAAGAAATACTAACCCGTCTGAAATTTTCAAGCAAGGACACGGAATATCTATGTCTGCTGATACAAAACCACTTGCGGCCGGTTTTATTATATCAGGCTCACCAGAATCAAACACTGACCCGAAAAGGAATTGTCCGGTTTTTCAGATCACTGACCATTGATGAAACTGGTCATGCTCCGGACCTGTTGATCCATGCGCTGGCGGATGCCTGCGCGAAGAATGAAAAAGTCTGCGACATTGATCCGTCCTTTCTGCGTTTTATCGGAGATATGCTGAAAAGTTATTTTCAGGATTTTGTGCCGAGAAAGAGAGAAGCGCCTCTGGTAAACGGTCATGATCTGATTACCCTGTTCGGGTTGAAGCCATCGGCGACATTCAAAATAATTCTTGATGTTGTTGAAGAAGCCAGGCTTTTGCAGACACTTGCCAGTCGCGAAGATGCACTCACCCTGGTAAGGAGATGGCTTTTATCGAACGGAAAAGGTTTTTGAAATTGCATGAATATTATAAAAAGATTGACAATCCAATGGCACATAATACATAAGGGAGGCTTGGAAGTGCACAGCTCACTGGTGGGGCTCCCGGACTTCAAATCCGGTGTGGGGCGCTAAAACCGTCCCGGGTGGGTTCGATTCCCATGCACTTCCGCCA
>JBAXVB010000753.1:0-2167 GCA_037129415.1 Deltaproteobacteria bacterium | reverse complement strand
GAATCCTTTCGATTTTAGTATTTTAGATTGTTCGATGAAATTTAAGAATGATACCTTTTTATTCCCACCATGACAGATCAAGGCCTGTGCTTGTCCCCCCCCCCTTTTTTTGAGAAAGGGGAATAGGGACGCTGTTAATATTTTAAGTTTAGACTGGGTTTTTGGAGCAGAATTTGGAAAACTCATCGGTTGCCAAAATACCATCCTGAAACGTTATCAATTGGAAACAACTCCAAAGTTTGTAACAACAAAGAAGATATTTCCATTGGTGGAAAAATCTGGACTGTATTCCATATCCACCCATAAATGGGTGTTTCCGTCTGCAAGCAGGAGATCAGGAATGCTGATTTTCAAATCAATAGATAGTTCTGACGGTTCACATGAAGAAGGATTGTTTATAATATCATAATTTGTTAATTTAAAGGGTATTAACGTCGGCTTTGTCGGATTGAACTCAAAAGCAAAATCCGCCCAAAACAATATGGTCCCCAACATCTGATTGACAGATGAAAGATAGGGTATATGAAGCAGTAAATTTCCATCTAAAGTTGCCGAACACGTCTTTGGCGACTGTTTCACCGTCACATCCACCGGGCTACCAGTTGCACCGGCGGCTGTTACACGGATAGTGGCGGTTCTGCTGACTGAGGTGCTGGTATTCGCTGTAAAGCTGCATGTGATGGTTCCCGCATCGGTACCTCTGGTCCCTGATGCGATAAACAGCCAATTGCCCTCTGATATCACCGCGGCTGTCCAGGGCATTGTGCCTGTTCCGATGTTGGAAACACGGAACGTTGTTGTTCCGGCATCTTGTGCTACACTCCTGCTGGCCGGACTTACCGATAAACTGCCGGTAATAGTAAGAGCTTCATCGACTATTTCGATGCCTGCAGAATCGAATGACCCATCATCAGTCGTATTTTCCCAGATCAAACCCGTGACATTGTTCTGCCCGGTCTCCTGAACCGGCGCCGCCCACACAATTGCTGTAAAAAGCAATAAAACCAAGCATACGAAAATTCCCGTTAACCCTCTCTCATTTTTCATGATGTGTCCTCCTTTATCTGCGGTTTTTCGGTTAGTGGTTGCCTGCCCATTGCCCACACTCAATGATATTTTGTGCATGCTGTGTAGAATTATGGTAAGTGATAAGATATGAATATATTGTCAACGGTCATAATCTGAACTCTTGAACTCCCACTTCCCCCGCTGGGGAGGGAGCATAAGAAAAGTGCAGATTATGCCCGTTCACAATACACATGTTGAACGTAGCAGAACAAAATGAAAAGTGCAAACTAAATATTTCAAAATACACGTTGATTTTGTTCTAATGCATAACTATCTGAAATTCAACGCATTCAATAATCTGAATATATTGATATAAAATTCTGGTATTCATGCTGAGTAAATGTTAATTTTATCGATATTTCGGAATATGAAACGAGAGAACATGGCAATCAATTATACAGAAAGAAACAGTCTGTGTTTGCCGTTTAGAAACAGCCATGAGAAGAAACGGCCTTACCTGTTTCGAGGACGACAAGAAAACACAGGAATTCATCGCTATTCTCCAGCCACCATTTTTACAAACCATTATATGCGATACCATTCAGTAAAACCGAACAGCAGCGAAAAGGCGCAACTGCCTCATGCTTCCGATCAGACAACAATTGATCGCACTATCGAGGTTTTGTTCAGTATCCTGGTGGTAATTGCTCCGCTGTTGTATTACCCGCATATTGTCAATTTTTCAAATCTTCCCAAGACACTGGTGATCCAGTCTGGCCTTTGTGCCATTTTCCTGCTATGGATCATCCGCTGGATGACATGTTTTCGGGTAAAGATATTCATCCATCCGGTATTCACATGGGTCTGGATGTGGCTGTTGTGGTCAGGGATTACCATTTTATGGTCTGTGGACAAATTTTCAGGATTCAACACATGGCTGCACTGGGTGATCTGCGCGCTCGGCATGAATGTCTTGATTTCTCCAGCCCCATCGCTTGAAAAAATCGACCGGATCATTCTTGTGTCATGCCTTGGCGCAGGGATGGTCTCTTTCATCGGAATCCTTCTATATGTTTGTGGCATAGACCTCATTCCCCAATCCCAGTTATACTGCGAACTGGCATAATTTTACGTTTTTGATCCCCCACCCCAACCCTCC
>JBAXVB010000752.1:0-2168 GCA_037129415.1 Deltaproteobacteria bacterium | reverse complement strand
ATTTTAGTTGTGATTAGCGGGCATAAGAGCGTTCGATGAAATTTAAGAATGATACGTCTGAAGTATAATTTAAGATGCTACCAGCTTGCAATTGTCGCTGGCAAGCAATTTTCCATCGGGACAACGCTGATGAGCAATACGAAAAATATAAGCATTTTTACCACCCCAGGCACCTGGATCGAAGGGGAATCTCTCCGTCAACTCGAAAGGGTTGCATCCTTTTCTGGCATGAAGAAGGTGGTTGGTTTTCCCGACCTGTTTCCGGGAAAAGGAATACCGATCGGGGTGTCCATGCTCACTGAAGGGGAGTTCTATCCACATCTGGTTGGATCGGATGTTGGTTGCGGTATAAGCCTGTTCGCTACCGGGCTGACATATCCAAAAGCCAAGCCTGAGAAATGGTTCAAGAAACTAAAAGGATTGGAGGAACCTTGGGATGGTGATGCTGCGATGTGGCTGGAAGAACGTTCCGCTCAGCCGATTTTTATCGAGGCGGTTGGAACTATCGGTCACGGCAATCACTTTGCCGAGCTTGTCCGGATAGAAGAAATCAATGACGGTGAGATTTTCCAACAAATGCAACTTGATAAGGATGCGCTGTTCCTTATCGTTCACTCTGGTTCCAGGGGCTTGGGTGAGTCACTTCTTCGCAGCCACACCGATCGCTTCAAAGCGGGCAGTCTGAAGATGGAAAGCAATGAGGCATTTGCCTATCTTACAGGCCATAACCATGCCGTTCTGTGGGCGCGAGCAAATCGGGAATTGATCGCCCTCCGTTTTCTTGAACAACTGCACAGCGGCTACCAGAAGATTGTGGACTGCTGCCATAACTCCGTGACTTCTATTGATAGTACTGTTCATGGCCAATTTCTTCATCGGAAAGGGGCAGCACCCTCAGACTGTGGGGCGGTAATCATCCCCGGTTCGCGCGGATCATACAGTTATCTGGTAGCGCCGATGGGCGACCAGGAACGCAATCTCTGGTCAGTAGCTCATGGAGCAGGACGCAAGTGGATTCGCTCGGAGTGCAAAGGGCGATTGCGGGATCGCTACCGATCCGATTCGCTTATCAGAACAAAGCTGGGAAGTTATGTAATCTGCGAAGACAAAGAGCTTCTCTACGAAGAGGCTCCCCAGGCATACAAAGACATCCAAAGCGTGATAGGGGATATGGTTTCCTTTGGACTTGTTCGGGTCATAGCCACGTTTTCTCCGCTTGTGACCTATAAAGTGCGGGAACGATGAGCGAGATTCTGCTACAGATCACCTCAGGGCGCGGACCGGTGGAATGCGCCTGGGTCGTAGCCCGCCTGGCCGATACCATCCTCGAAGATGCCTGGTTGGCGGGGCTAAAAGCCGAATTGATCGAAAAGGAAGATTGGAGCGAGAAAGGGACGCTTCTTTCTGCGCTTATCCATCTGACCGGAGATGGTTGTGACGCCTTTATCGCCGGATACGAGGGAACAGTGCAGTGGATCGGTAAGTCCGTCTTCAGGCACGGACATAAGCGAAAAAACTGGTTCGTAGGCGTTCGGCGCATAACGATTCCAAAAACCGAATCGTTTCACGACAGGGATGTTCGTATTGATACCATGCGAGCCTCCGGTCCGGGAGGACAGCATGTCAACACCACGGACTCGGCGGTTCGAGCAACTCATCTGCCTACCGGACTTGTTGCCATTGCGCGTAATGAAAGATCCCAGATCGCCAACCGCAAAATGGCGATGGAGCGGCTTGCGATTCTTGTGGCCCGTGACGAACAGCGAAAACTGAACAAGGCCCGCCAGGCGCGATGGGATGCTCATAACGAATTGGTGCGCGGCAATCCGGTACGGGTGTATGCAGGGCAGGAGTTCAAACTGGTGCGACCGCTGGATTGAAAATTACTGGTTTAACTTGGAGTCGGCAATTCGATTAAGGCTGACACCAGATTTATCCCCCCCTTTTAGAGCCTTTTCCGGTGTACCAGCCAGCTCAAACCTGGAAATCCAGATTGGAAATCCAGCACACAAGCCTACATACTCATTATCATCCTCAGACCAGGTAACCTGGTATGTGTCTTTATCTTTTTTTTGTTCCATGACCGGCCTCCAGCTTTCCCATAGCCAATGGCGCCTGCCGAACCTGGTATGCCTTTGACTTTCCTTTATTATCCTGAGTATTTACTC
>JBAXVB010000751.1:0-2170 GCA_037129415.1 Deltaproteobacteria bacterium | reverse complement strand
GGAATATCTCTGGCCGCCTCTCCCCTTGAGGACTTGAAGATTCCAATTGAAACCGTATTGAGTCTTTTAAAAGATCCTGTATATAAAAATCCGGATCAGCGACAGCAACAGCGGGACAAGATTCTGGTGATTACCCGTAAGTTGTTTGATTTTACCGAAATGTCCAAACGGGCGCTTGCCCGCAACTGGAAATCGTTCAGTTCTCTGGAACAGCAGCAATTCGCAGATGTTTTTGCTGACCATCTCAGCAATTCATACATGGATAAAATTCAGGGTGAGTACAAGGATGAAACAATTATTTTTTTGAACCAGGAGACGGTTTCCGATGGGAAATCCTTGGTTAAAACCAAAATTCAGCGTCAAACCAAAGATATTCCAGTGGATTACAGCATGTATTCTATCGATAATCAGTGGCGGGTGTATGATGTAAACATCGAAGGTGTCAGTCTGATCAAGAATTATCGAACCCAGTTTGATCAGATACTGGCAAAGGAATCCCCTGCGCAGTTGATCGAACGGTTAAAGAAGAAAGTTGAAATTAAAATCGGAAATTAAAACCCGCGCAATAACCCTTGAACCCACCCACATGAGGTTTTTTTGAAAAAGACAGCGAATATCCTGATCTTGTCCTGTATCTTATTGTTATTGCCAGGCTTTAATGCATATTCCGCCGATTCTTCGGCTTCTCAGACCAGTTCATCTGATGAATTGGATTATATGAACGATGCAGAGCCGCAAGTCATCGTCGCCGATCCGCTTTTTCGACTGAACAGCGCCGTATTTGAATTCAACGACAAATTGTATTTCTGGGTATTGAAACCCATTGCCCAAGGGTATATGGCTGTTGTTCCCACGCCGGTTCGTCGAGGTGTCAAGAATTTTTTACACAATTTTGGATCTCCGGTTCGCACTGTAAACTGTTTTTTGCAGGGCAAGATGGAGGCTGCTGCATCCGAGATGTGCAGATTTGTTTACAACACGACTTTTGGAATATTGGGATTCTGGGACCCGGCAAAGGAATTCCCCCATCTGAATCCGCATGAAGAAGATTTCGGCCAGACACTGGGTCTCTTTGGCGTTGGCAATGGCATATACCTGGTTTTGCCCGTTATCGGACCATCAACGCTTCGGGATTCATTGGGCATGGTCGGAGACTATTTTATAACTCCCACAGCTTATATCGAACCGAATGCGCTGGCCTGGGCGCTAAAAGCTGAGGAAGCCGTCAATGATCTGTCGTTTCGTATCAGTGAATACGAGGAATTGAAGAATGCGGCCATTGAACCATATTTGTCGTTCAAAGACGGCTATCTTCAATATCGATACAAGAAAATGAATCAGTAATGTTTTTTAATGATTTTATGTCCAGACTGCTTTCACATTAATATTATGCCAGAGATTCTGCATTCTGAAATCAAATCTTATCTAAGCGATCTGAAAACTGCTTCCGGCAACAGGCCGCTTCCGCCTGTCATTCTGATCTTCGGAGATGAACTTCTTTATAAGTCTGCTCTTCAGACCCTGCTGGATGCGATTATTCTTCCGGAAAAACAGGCATTCAGTTATGAGCCTGTGGATGGCATTCCGGAAAACGTTTATCCGGTGGTTGAAACGATCAATACTTATTCGTTTTTTTCAGAGCAAAAAGTCGTTGGTTTTCTGGACACGCGAATATTTTACGCCAAAAAAAACGCCACTGACATTCTTGAAAAGGCTATGGAAGCCCATAACGGAAAGGATTTAAAAACATCAGCCCGATATTTTTTCAGTTTGCTGTCGTTGATGGGTCTTTCTTTGGACGATGTTCGCGATAAAACATATACCGGACTGAATTTGGATATGGATGTTGTCGGCGATACGGCCTGGCTGGACAGTCTTGTGGATTACTGCGCAGAAAACCCCCCAAAAGAAACCTCTGCTGAAGACCCTTCCAAAATCCTGCAGCAAGCTGTTGAAAAGGGGTTCCCCAAGGGTAATCATCTGATACTGACTTCTGATATGGTGGACAAGCGAAAAAGTCTATACAAGGTGATTGTGGAAAAAGGCCTTGCTGTTGATTGCTCCGTGCCAAAAGGTGAAAATTGGGCGGATCGGCAGGCGCAGGGAGCCATACTCGCCGAGCAGATGAAAACCGTTTTGACGCCTTATGGCAAAACCATGGATAAGGCGG
>JBAXVB010000750.1:0-2171 GCA_037129415.1 Deltaproteobacteria bacterium | reverse complement strand
GTTCCAGCATGGCAATGATGGAAAATGAAGTCCTGGGGTATCGATCTCCTCTTTATGGTAGAAGAACCGGAAAATGATGCCTGATATGGTTTTTATAGACACATGGGGATGGCTTGCAATTGGACATCGTAAAGACATGTTTCACTTGGAATGGGTCTAAAAACGGTGTTTTGAGTTTTACTTCTATGGAAGAAAAAGCAAATCTTTAGACCGGCGGATAGGTCAGAATGCGACCAACTGGAACTCCCTGGCAAGGCGTGTTTCCGTTGATATGTTTAAATCGTTGATACGCGATTTGTTCGAACATCCGACATAAACAAGTAGCTCCCATTACAATTCTTTCAGTAACTCAGGGTGATGATCAAGCAACCTGAAGAGATTCATGACGGCAGGCAACGGTCGTGCATCTCCGCGTTCATAGCGGGAAAAGGCATTATGCCCGCCCCCGGTAAGATTTGCGGCCTGCTGCTGGGTGAGCTTCAACTTTTTCCGGATTCGCGCCAGTTCTTTGGTTTCTTCTTCGTGAACCTGTGTTACAAAAGCATCAAGCAGCGGTTCCGTGGCTGTGGTCTCATCACCGGTCAATACGCCCTCTGGACACTGGCAGCACCAGGCGCCGAGCTGTTCATATTCAAAGGACTTCCCACGGTAATCAAACACAGTCTTCTTCACCCCATGATTGAGGATGCCGTTCCGGCAGGAAGGGCAGGGTTCTCCATTCCATTTTGTACTCATGTCACAGCTCCTTGAACGATACAACGAAATACTCACCAAGTCGTTGAAATTTAACATACAGAAACTTGTTTTTCCATTCAGCATGGTAAACATCTTGCCAAATGCGATTGTCAAAATAGGTGGTCATCGATTTGTAGAAATTGCTTCTACCCAATCCCTGGACGACTTCCAGAACATCGCCAATACTCATACCAGCAGTCTTGATGCCGTGCCGAGCAGAAACTGTCAAGTTCATTACCTCAATACAATTCATTTGAGTCTGAATTGCTTTAAGGTCATAATGGGCTCGTCGTTTTTCCATAGTTCAGAATAACCCTTTCAGGGTAATTAGTCAAGCGTCATCGACACTGTCGATAGAATCCGGTCAGCCAATTCTCTCAACACTGTCGATAGAATCGAATCAACATGTGAAATCATTTCTCGATACAGCATCAAAGATGTTCTCTTTGCCATGGTCAGCCTATGTCCGGCTTCTTTCGGTGAAGAACGAAAATGCCAGGCGTTTCTATGAGACCGAAGCATTGAGATGAGGCTGGTCGGTGCGGCAACTAAACCGGCAGATCAACTCCCAGTTCTACGAACGTACTGCCCTATCCCGAAACAAAGCCGCCATGCTGAGCAAAGGGGAAATATCTACGGCCGAAGATAAGGTCTGTCCCGATGAAGAGATCAAAGACCCTTATTTTCTGGAGTTTCTCGGACTCAATGATGAATATTCCGAAACCGACCTGGAGGAAGCGCTTATACGGCATCTTGAGACCTTTCTCCTTGAGTTCGGCGGCGATTTCTGTTTCATTGGCCGCCAGAAACGCCTGCGCATTGGTGACGAATGGTATCGGGTGGACTTGTTTTTTTTCCATCGTCGCCTGCGGTGTATGGTGATCATCGACCTCAAGATTGGTAAATTTACACACGCCGATGCTGGACAGATGCATCTTTATCTCAACTATGCTCGGGAACATTGGGTCAACGAGGGTGAAAACCCGCCGGTAGGGCTGATTCTCTGCGCTCAGAAAGACGAAGCCGTCGCTCGATACGCACTGGAAGGACTTCCGAACAAAGTGATGGCCGCGGAATACCGGACGGCCCTGCCCAATGAAAAGGAACTGGCTGCCGAGATCGAACGGACTCAGGCCCTGCTGCAGGATCGGAAAAGGATTAATCTAACTTGGTAATAAGTCTCATGTACGCTTCGAGAAGCATCAACTGGAGACACCCGCCAAAATATAAGGCGAGTTGGCCAACTTACATGAATTTAATTACCATTGGGTTGTTCCAGGAGCCATGTCGCAGATCGTTATTGTGACAAACAGATGTTCCGACCGACCGTCAAAGACTCATGCTCCGTGGCAGACTCGCAAAACAATATCGGGGGATGAATACGGGAAAAAGGCATAAAAGCTCTTGACGAAAAAAGTCATATTATATACTTATGA
>JBAXVB010000075.1:0-14667 GCA_037129415.1 Deltaproteobacteria bacterium | reverse complement strand
ATGGCAAGGGGGATGCGGCGGCTTATGTTGAGATATGAGATGACCTGCTGGAGATAGTGATCATCTCTTTGGGGGAGAATGAGCCTGTTATGGGTGGTGGATTTGGGATGTGATAGGGGCAAGGTGGATATTGATAAGTTTTGGCAGAGCCATTATATGGCGGTTTTGAAGTCGAGCTATAGCTGAAAATACCTGTGCGTCCATCAGGGAGAACTGAAAGCGATTTATCAGAACGAGATTTGATAATTGGGCTTCGCCAGATGTGCCAGGACAGACGATAATAGGCTGTTGCTTAAGACAGTATGGGTGAAAAGCAATATCTGAGAAATGATGAATCTGGGATTCAATGACCGGACATTGACCGACTGACCATATTCCCTTACGGAGTTTTATTTTGGCCTATTATCCCCGCCATAGACTGGTATATACAAAGAAGGCATCCTTCATACTACCTCAAAAGTAGTTGACACTTTTTATGATGAGCCCAAATGATCCTTGATCATCATTTCAGTAGGGGCGGGTTCCGAACCCGCCCCTACTGATAACGATTCCCCCCTTTGAAAAGGGGGGCTAGGTGGGATTTAGTGGTTGTTGGTAGCTTACCCACGTTTTCAAATCCCCCTTAATCCCCCTTTTCTAAAGGGGGAAATCAGTCATAATGATCTGGATGGAACGACGATCAAGGCCGCCAAAATATATAAAACTGGTGGCCTGGAAATAAAGGATACACTCAGAAAGTGTCAACAAGAAAATGAAGGATGCCACAAAGAAGAGTGCAGAGACGAGCATAATTCAATTATTCACCAGGCTGGATTGTCAAAATTAGGTTATCAAAGGTGGGCAAGCTTAGGTTGTCATTCCGAATCAGTCCCGGTCATTTCATGAACAGCACTTTCATATCCTCAAGCCCGTCCTGGGAGTTGTCCCGCTTCAATTGAGGACACCTTGTCCAGGAAAAGATGAAGCTGCTGAGAATCACTGTTGGTATTATCAAACACTGCTCGACATCCTTGATTGAACATTTTCCGCCCCTGCTCACCCGAACAACGCACAGCCTTGCTGCTTAAATCTTTCGATCATCTCTTTCAGTTCCTCTTCCGTCGACTCGAAATACTCGGCCAGACACGTCAGGCACATCATCCGTTTAATCTGCGGATGGATGAGTTTCTTGTTAAGTCCAATGTCATTCTTGGAAAGCTTCTCATTGTCACAATAGGCACAATTGATTTGATTTCCTCCGATCATTGTTCTACCTCGCGTAACGTGTACGCGGCTAAGTTCTTCCCACCATATTCAAGCGGGTCTATCTTCTGCAATTGCTGCCGGATCACCGTGCGCATCTGCACGGCAGGACGCAGGCAGTATCGCTTGAACTCCCCCTTGTCGATTCTGTCCGGCTCTGTGACTTGCGGAAACAACAATTTAAGGTAGGCAGTACACAACCGTAATACCGCTTCCGTGTCGCGGGTGTCAGCCTCAGGAGGATAGTCCACTAACCTTGCAACGACATGCCGATAAATCAGTGTTTCCGCTGGCTGGCGCAGCAGATGCATGATTTCGGAAAAATACTCCGTGTTCAGCGCCCAACCGTTGATTTTTAGGCTCTCATTCATGCGTGGGATGTTGCGCCCCCGGATAAAGCCATGGAACCGGTCCAGTAATGCCGACTCATGGAATACTTCCGGCAGCCTTTGAAACATGTCACTGATTTCGTCCATCTCTGTTTGCGGGATGTTCCCAAGCAGGATAACACCAGCCCCGCCAATAATTCGGTTCTTGCCGACCGTGATCTCCCCACTTTCCATATAGGCTTTCAGCCCGCCTTGCATCTCACTCGGGGCGTGGAAGTTGATCGACTGGATTTCGTCCAGCGCTACAAAGTCGTTAGACGCGATCAGACCAGGGCTCTTCCCATTGATGTCACCAAACATCTTTGCTCGTGTCAGGGTTCCCCCGCTGACCAGCCAGCCGTATTTCCCTACCTGCCCGAACAGATACGACTTACCTGTTCCCTTGGGTGCCAACTCGATCAAATTCAGTCGCGGTTCGATGAATGGCAGCAGACGCGTCAGCACCGTGTGTTTCTGTACCCAATCTTCATATCCATCAGGGTTGTAATCAATAGCTCCCAACACAACGTCGATCCACTCCTCTGCAGTGAATTGACTGCGAGCCTCTCTATATGCGTCTATATTAATCGTGTACGGACAGAAATTCTTGTACTCTAAGAGCGTGAAACATCCTCGTGGATTCTCGCCGTCCGGGCTGCGGTATCCCAGTTGTACCAGTCCCCAGCCCCCTGCCGTTTTTACAACTTCTTCTTTGATCCGATCCCAAACATAATCCTCAATCAGCGTTTCAGCATGCCCAAGCCCCAATTCCGGAATCGCAAACGTGAACTCGTCGGACCGCACACTGAATTGGATTTCAATTTTAGCCAGAAACTTCTTCGAGCGCCCCTCACTTCGAGCCGCATCCTTCAATTCCAACAAATTCTCACGGTGCGGGATGATTTCGTAAATATATTTTCGCAAAGCTTCAGCATCGTGAATTCTACCGTCAGACTCCGCTTTGCGCTTCAAAATCCAATCCCGCAAAAACGACGGAATCGATGCCGCTTTGAAGATCGCCACGATGTTCGGATCCTTAAAGACCGTTGTGTCCGGGAATGCCGCCCGTAATTTTTCAGTACCGACCATGATTAATTGCCCTCATTGATACTACAGATCAAAATCATCTTTCTCAACAATCTGCGCGCGTTTGCCACCAGTCTTCTCCTTCGCCATGAACTGCTCTGTCCTCGAGAAAATTACTACCGGCACCAGTCGCTCCTCCAGAGTTGCCCCGCCATGTAGCTCAAAGCCCTGCCCGCCACCCTTCTTGGGCAGCCGGTTATACCCTCGCACCACCCAATACCTGCCGTCCAATGTTTCCTCCAGTTCCGGCGGACAGGCGCTCTGCGCCGTCCGCTCACGGTAGCGCCAATCGGCGACTTCCGCGCCAGTCTCACAGGCAAGTGTCCGCGCCAGCTTGGGTTCTGTCTGCCACGCCAACACCGATAGCCGCGAACTCCCGTGATCTGCTGTGACAAGCACCCGCTCAAACCGCAACAACCCATCCGCCACACGCGGTAACACCTCGCCACCGATCACATCCAACGCCGCAGCCATATTTTCCTCCGCGCGCCGCGTTTCGTGCGTCTCCACGCCGTAGTGTGCAATATTGTCGAAGCGTTTGATGTCCTGTAACCGTCGCGCCGCGTCTGGCCAATGGATGTTGTTGAACAGCGTTGTTGTCGGCAAATGCGCCGTGCCCACCGCAATCGAAACCACGCCCATATTCCGTTGCAGTGCCAGCGCCTCCAACATTGGCAGCCACTCCGCACCCATCGCGTCCACCACCAGCAACGCGCACCCTTTGTCCGATGCATACCGTTGCACCATCGCGTCTCGCGATTGCACGGAACTTGGAGGAACCACCCTCTGCGCCCTCTCGTAAAACTCCGGTGTCACGCGGCCGGTTATTTTCAGTTCACGGTATTCCCTGAAATAGTTTTCCAGCGTCACGTCGCCAAAAACGATATCCGTGTGCAGATACGCTGCCACTTCTGGATACACATGTTTTACGGCGTTTGACGCAATGCCGTCCACCACGCAGCGCCGCAATAATTCCGCCCGCTCCGCGTCCGTTTCGCAATTCAACCACGGCGCGACTCTCGACGTTGATTCGCCCGCGCAACACGCAATGAACTGCCGTATGTCCGCGTCGGACATCCTAACGTTCGCTTCCCGTATAGCATCCCTGCGTTCGTTATAAAACACCGATTCATCCAGCCATTGCGCAGCGCCTGTTATGTATGCGGAGCGGAAGGTGCCGACATGAACCCCCTCTTGCCTTGCAACATACTCAAGGTAACTTCCCCTGGATGCAACATGTTTAACCAGCCAGAGTACCATCTCGCTTTTCGCACCATTGCATCCATCAAACACACACAGGGCGTGCTTTGCGACTCCACCTTCTGGGAAAAACAGCTTCTTGAGTGTTTCCGACAGTGTTTTCCCCGCACCTTTTTTACCCCACTCGCACATCCACCGCAAAGCATCTTCGGACAATCCCGCATCTTCAACATTGTAAAACACGCGAGCGAAATCCCGCAGACACACCACCTGTCGTACCTCAGCGCTGAGCCCCGCCAATTCCCGCCCTTTTGAGGCTACAACAATCCGCCGAAAAGAGCTGTCGTTCGGATGTTCCTCGGTATATCGCAAATACTTCTGAAATGTGTCGCACACTTCCGGTATGAAGGATTCCAAGGTGTCCTCGACTATCATCACCTCCGTACGCCCCGTTATTCTTTTCGCTTCTTCAGAAGCGGCCTGTGATACGATATGTTCGACATCAATTGCAATCAGTTGCTTACCCTGGCGGTAGCGCGGATTAGCGAAAACATCCTTGAGTATCAATCCTGTGCCGTCATCGCTCCTCAAAAAGCAGACCGCTTCCCGCCCTGACAAGCCGTCCACCCATTCGCGTAAAGCGACAATCGCAGCCCGTTTATTCTCGTCTGTTAACAACGCAAGATAGCCGGGCAGCCCCAACAATACCACAGCCTTACCGATTGCCTCCTGTGCCGTCATTGCTTCATAAACCCGTTGGAAGACTTCATCAGGCATTGGGAGCCACGCGCTTTCCTTCACAACATCGCTCAAACGCAACTCAAAGTCGCCGCGGTCTTGGCAGAACCGGCGCAACGCCGTCCAGCTCTCTCCCGGAGGTACGATCACCACCCGCACCTTCGCCTCCGCGAGGGGATTCTTGATGTATTCGCAAAATTCGATCAGTGTCATGGCATCACTCCAGCACCGAAAGCCCCACATCGGGGAATTTATCAATCAGCTTCAAGAGCAGTGTCTTCGCCTCGGCATCGGAAAGCATATTCACCTTTTCCGCAGCCTGCTTCTGCACATGAGTCTCATATCCCTGTTTGACGAACGCCTCGACCGCATTGCGAAGTCCTCCATCCGTCAGCCATCGGTCCGGTGCGTCACCCAATTTTCTGCACAACCAGTCGCTCAGTTCTCCGACACTGAACCCGATTTTTTGGTACCGAGGGGGCAGCACCCGTTCGAGGAATTTTTCACCCGCAGTGGACACATCCACAAATGCACCCTCTTTTTCAAGTTCATCATGCACTATCTGTAAGCGTTCCGCTGACACACCTCCCGGATTTACGACCGCATCGACGATGCCCTTGGCATCGTCGACCGCCAAAACGCATTCGGCGGGCAACTCGTATTTGCGGCTCCATTCGTCAGGCGAATCCGTACTTGTGCGTTCACGCCACACCGCCACTACCTGCTTGGAAACCAGCGTCCGGCTATACTCCTCAATCTTTCCACGCCCTTGCACCTTAAAACTCGGCTCATCGGCTCTCGCCAAATTCGGCGGGAAGGCATTGTAAAGCTCGCGGCCTTCCGCAATCGACATCGGCCAGATCTCTCCGAAAATTTCTCGCATCGCATTCAATTGCCGCTTTTGTGCGACGTCGAAGAATACCTCGCGGATAACCTCTTCTTGTTGCTCAAGTATCTCTTCAAAGGCTTTCACGTCCTCGCCGGACAACGACGGTCTGTTGAGCAATTCAAAGAAGCGCTGCAACGCCGGATGTTTCTTTGCCCAGAACTCCGTCGGCACCTTGTTCTCGCCCAGCACTGCATTGCTTAAGCGGTTCAACGCATCCTCGAAGCTCATGTAGCCCGATGAGCCAGCCTGCCTGCGGATATGCTCAGCGCACAGCGTCTGCCGGTAAACCTCTTCAAGTACGGATTCAGCGTCGCCACGTTTCCACAACCAGCCGCTTGTCGCCGCAAAACGGTTTTTGACCACTCTACAATAGCTGTGCAACGAATCGCCCATGCGCTCTGCCGCCACTTTCAACTCCGGCTTGGCGCTATCGACATACCGCTGAAAAGCCTCTTCAAACATCACTGGCGTCATATACTTGGCCATCGCCTCCGCCAGCCCCGGCGTTGCCAGAAGAACCTCTCCGATTTCCTTCACCTTATTGCCGCGAGTCTCGGTGTCTCCTTTGGAACTGATGCCATTCGCCGCGCACAGCGCGTTGATGACCTTGCCCATCTCCTCAGCACTTGGCTCGGTTTGCGCACGGATATGTTCCGGCAGCACCCAAAGCGGAACACGCTGTGAAATATCTTCCAGACGTGTCACGACAGCGTTCAACGCCGCCTCCACCGTTCCGTCCGCAAGCGTACTGCTCCCAAAAATCATGCTGCTCTGTTCTATGAACGTCTTTTCCTCTTTCGACAAGCGACAGATCAGTTTCTCCTTCTTAATGGCATTGGCGCCATCGTCTTTCACCACCACCTCAATGATTTCCGCCAGCGCCGCCGCATCTATCGTCTTGCTTGTCACGCCGTCCGTCCATTGTAGTTTGCGCTGTCCAGTCAACCATGTTTTCAGCACAAAGCCCAGCACGAAGGCCGAATGCGGCACCCCCAGGAGTCCAAACGGGGGGCGTTGCAAATCGATATAGAGTTTGCGTATAGAGCAGGGGTTGCCAGCACCCACCGTGGTGTCTTGCCGTTTCTTGCAGAAATCCCGCAACTGCGTCAGTGGATGGTTCGGATTCGCATTAAACCATTCATCCTCTCCGGTGACACCGTTCTTCTGCCATGTCGTCACCACGGTCTTCCACGCGCCTGGTTTGGAGAACTTGTCGAACTCCATGCCCGCCAGCGCCCAGCTCTGCAAGGCGCTCGGCGCAGCGAACGCGCTGATGTTAAAGCCACACAGATCATCCGTATATGCCTCGAACGTCTGTTTCGCATAGCCGGTGAGCCAGTCTCTTTTAAATTGCCCCCACGTCACTTCCTCAGCGAACGGTTCCCCGTTTGGATTGGGTTTGTACACGATGAATTTGGCAGCACTCGTCACTTTGGATTGCCATGTCGCCTTGGCGCTGCTGACCTGTGTCTCGAACACCTTCTTGCTCGTGCTGTCGCTTGCCAATGCGAGACGGGCGCTGTTTTCCGTGAACTCTTCCCATGCCTTCGCTTTGTCTCGGCAGAAGCTGACCTCCGGCAGCGTCACAAACAGCATCCGGTGATCCTTGAACTGTTTCGCCAATTCCCTTGCCTTGTCAGGAATGCGCAATTGTTCCTGCTCGTCCCGCGCCAGAATGAACTGCACAAGCACTCGGTTCCCTGTCGAACCAAAAGACTCGCGTCTCGCGATGCTTGACGCCGAAAGACCGCCGATACTCACCGCGCGCACATCAAAACGACCGCCGTAGTTGACAACTTTCAATTGTTTAACCAGCTCCGCCTCTGTGTATTTCAGCACGAGATCGCCAAACTTGCCATCCAACGCCGCTTTTTTCTCCTCGATCTCTTTCGTGTCCGAGCGGTCACGGAAACGTTCGCAACGCCCGTTCACAATCGTGAAACAATGCTTCTGCTCTATATTGCGTAGGATCGCATCCACACCTTGCAGTGCTCCGTCCCCCTCGAAACAGCGTTGGATATTTTCCACTGTCACGCTCAAGAGCGTATGCCCCGTTCCCTGCATCTGTTCGATCAAATTAAACAGCAACACCGCCTTGAACACGCGCCGCTCGTCCGGCTGCAAATCCTGTTCGCGTCGAGCGTACTCCGCCTGCGCCTCCTGCACGACTTGTTCCGTCCCCAGATCATCCCGTTCCACGAAATACCGCCACAGATGATCCACCGTCAGGAGCTGATGATCTGGAACCTCCAGCCCGCCTTTATCAATGAACGCCCTGAACTCCTCGCCGTTTAGGAACTCGAACATGCTCCGCTGGTTTGATCCGATCGCCACAGACAGATGTTTCAGCAGGAACGCCGCCATCGGATGCAGTGGCAGTATCCACTTGAAATCCACCGCATCCATGCCCGCCTTGTTAACGACCATGTAGTTTTCAACCACGCTGTTCACACTGTGCCACAGTACGTCGCGCTCTATCCTCCACTCCGCTGCTTTCTCCGGGTTGATAACGAAGGCATCTGCCGCCAGTTTCAGCGCGGTCTCGTTCGGCAGGTCAATCCGCTTGAACGTGAACCGGTCGTTCGCTTTCTTCGCGCTTTCGGAACCCGCCGCCACATACGACGAAATATCCGTGTGCGTCACCGGAACGAAATAAAACCCCCCTTGCTGTGCGGCCTCCGCCAACTGTTCCAGCGTCTTTAATGCCGTACGGTTGCGATCCATGAACGCCGAAAACTCGTCCCAGATATAGACCAGCTTGGAAAGTCCGTTCGCATTCAAAGATGCGTCCACCCATTCCAGAAATTCTTCAGCACTCAAACTCAGATATATGTTTCTTGCCTCCAGCACCAGCATCGCGTCGCTGACCAGACCCGCCTCCTGATTCGCATCCCGAAGTTTTTTCTCCAACGTTTCCGCCGTTTTAATGCCCGCGTTCAGGTGCGAGAGCCGCGCCTGCATCTCGTCGCGCTTTGCGAAGAAATGCTGCTCATCCTGCCGGATGCGCTCAATGACTTCATCCAGCTTGCCTTTAAGCGAAATCGTGTGGCCGCCCGTCATTAGTGCCTTCGTGATGCCGCGCTGCAAGCGCATCAGAAACTGGTTTTTCGCGTCCACACCGTCCGCGTTTACGTCATAAACAACGAGCGTCTTTTCGCAGCGCCGTTCCAGCACCCCATTCCGAACTGGGCCCGGGATCTGCGCCTTGCGCAAATCCAGCCATTTCTGGACGCGTGCCACGTCGTCGGTGAACAGTTTTTGCAGCACCAGTGAAGCATGGCTCTTGCCCGTACCGTAGGCACCCGTGATCCAGATCGTTTTTTTCCCGCCGTTCAGGCTCTTAAGCAACTCCCGCAAAATCTCCACAAATGAGTCGTGCGGGTAAAACGCCAGCCAGGTTTCGGGACTTTTGTCAATGTTCGCACGCGTCATGAATGGCGCGTAATCCGGTCTGATCCCGAAATAGTCCTTGTAGAAAGTCATTTTTCCGCTCCCTCTAAAATCTGCGGTCTATCTGTGGTTCAATGCTTTTCCAAAATCAGAGACACCACATCGTTTCGAATCTTCGTTTCCGGGAACACCCGCACCTCGTCCAGCCCCAGCGTGAAGCTGCACGCGATGAGGTCTGGATGCACCGCCGCCAGTCCCATGCACTGTTTTTTGAACTCGTCCGGTGAGATGCCGAACACCGGCAAGGGCGACACAACATCTCCGTCGAACTCCGCCGCCATCATCTGTCTCACCGTAAACACACCGCGGCCAGACTTCTCCGCCATCACATAAAGCCCGTAAAGAACTACCAGCGAATCCACCGAACGAGAACGGCGCGTAAGCCCAACAACGGATCTGCCCTTCATTTCGGTTTCAATCAACGCATTGTCTCCTTCGCTAAGCGGAGAGGCCTTAACCAGTTGGCAAAGCGACTGCAATGCGCCTTTCCTCACCGATGCCGAACCAACGGATTGTGATAGCTTTTCATCAATCCGCTTCAGCGGATACCCCGTGTCAATATCCGTATTGCAGGCATACCATTTCACAAGCGGGGAAGTGTTTACCAAAAGAAACCACAACAACTGCCAAAACAGCAAATCGGTAAAACCACGTTTTTTACCAACTTCCAAAAGCAATGTTGTGGTTATAGCCGTTGAACCTCCAATCAACCCCGCCTCCCGGAACCACGTCACGGCTGCTGGAATCATCCTGTTACCTAGTGCGGTTGTCTGACGGAAATTCGCGCCCTCGTTCGCCAGAACTTCAATCCATTCCGGTTTCAGTCCAAAAGTCATGTATTTATTGATGCCGCTGATATTCATCGTTTTTGCTCCTGCATATCGTTTTGAGTAATACCGCCAACAGCCCTCGTCAGGCGCATAACACCTCATGCAATGAACGCACATTCCTTCATCAATAAAAATCTTCACCTTGCCGCTATGAGTATCTTTATCCCACCGCAACGCGCCTGTCGGACATTCCGCCTCGCAAGCGTTGCATCCTATGCAGGCAATAGCCTTGTGAACGGCGTATGATAGCCACTTGGTAACATACCTGTCGGATTTTCCAGTCGTCCAGACACATTGAAGCAAACCTGTCTGACCGTCCTCATGAAGTAACAACTCCGCACCTTTAATCTCCCCAATCGCTTTGAGCCATTCCTTCAAGGCCGGCTCTGCTTCAATTGGAAATTCAAAAATCACTCGATCGCTTTTGCGTTCCACTCCTGGTTCCGCAATGACGTGTTTCAAGGATACGCCGCTTTTCCTCGCATGCCATCCCCCTCCATAAATGAAGACATCCGCGTCATCCTCGGAAGAAAACTCCCGGTCAATTGCATCACGCACAGCGTCAGTAAAAGGCGCGACCTCCTCACAGTAATTCATTCTTATCAAATCATTCTGACGGTCGGTTGACATCGGACACATCAGGCATCCGACACGGGACAACCCTTTTCGGTATGCCTCGTTTAGAACCAGATCGTGCGCAATGATATAGAGCCACAGTTCATGCGCTGACCACGCCAAAATTGGCATGGCATTCACCTGTGATTGGCTTTTCAAACCATCTCCAATATCGTCGTATCCAGAACGCCGTTGACTCTCCTCACCACGTATCCCAACAAATGCCAGCGTTTTGATTGACCTTTTTCCGAGTCTTTCCTTGAGCGCTAATATTGCAGGAGCGGTCTTGTGAACGGAACAGCACCAACGCAACGCTTGCGACGGCGGTCCGAATAGTCGCCAGTTTTCCAATGCGGGGGTCTTGGCGGAGACCTTCAAAAAGGGGCGGTCTTCGTAGCGGCTTTGGATTTTTTCCCAGACGCTGTAAGTATCTGGCAGTTCCATATCGGTATCACTGAAAACAACCGGAATGTCCAACGGTAGTACCTTGTGGCAAAGGTCGAGCAGTACCACCGAGTCCTTGCCGCCACTGAAGCCGATATAGATAGCTTCGCATTTTCCCGTGTAGGCGTCGTACATCTCCTTGATGCGCTTTAGCGTATCCGTAACCAGCGCCGCCATGATTTCATGGTTTTCGGCCACCAGCGCCCTGACATCAACTGGAACCAGCTTCAATTTTCTTCGTGACTTCGCACCTTCGGGCAAGCCTCCATTCCCGCACAATACACCCTTCCATTCGATGTCCAGTAGCTTGCCGTAACGTTTCTTATGGAGTCTCGCGATTTCTTCGCCGTGATGCAGATACACGTTCTGCCTCGCCCAGAGGAGCGGACGTCGCTCTGCCAAATCGAATGCCAACCGTGCCTCCAACCCTATGAGCCTCAGTTCCTCTGCGAAGACCGGGCGGATTTCGCTCGCCACGAATTTCCCTGTCTGCGTCGTCAGGCGGTACCTGCCTGTGTACTTGTCCCACTCGTAACTATACATTCGTAACGCCTTCTGTCTCCTGTACTTCAGTGGTCGGCGACATCGCCGCTACCTGATATTCGTCCTATTTGCCCGCCTGTTCCAAGCGCAACCGTCTCTCCCACAATGTTTCTCCCTCGTAGGTAAAATTGCAAAAACCATTTGCATGAGACACACCCAACAAGTGACACGCCAATGTCGAAATCGCCCATGCCTTTCCGTCATATTTCACTTGATTGATGCCATCAAGTACAACACAAGCGATATCGCGGTCATTTGTAAAAACCAGCTCCCCGCCAACCGGCACACCAAGAGTGTTGAAGCGCGTATTCGGACTACGCACACGCCTGCCCGGCACGGACGATTCATTTGCTCTCACGCGGGATTTCTTCGTATTCGGAAAGACATCATTCTCGCCTTGGTAATGTTTCGCACAGACGTGCATGAAGGTGCAGTTATCCAGCAGTGCGTATTCCTCGCGGAAACGGGCGCGGTAGAACAAATTCAAGGCGAACTCAAGTTTTGCAGCGGACACTTTCTCTTCAAGCGCAACCAGCGTATCGACGACGGTTGTCAGTTTCTCCGAGAAATCCTCCGGCAGCATAATCGACTCTGTACTGCGCCAACAGGGTACTCCACCGACTTCCGCCTCATGGGCTTCCGGCAGGAAGTGCAAGCGAATGCCCTCCAACGCCTCGGCGGTCAGGTGCGGCATCGCCTGTTCGATTTCATTAAAGGTCAACATGCCGTCCGCCTCTTCAAGCCATCCGGCAATCGTTTCCGAGATTGCAGCCAGACTATCATCCAGATTTGGCGAGGGCAGGGAACAGAAATGACCCCCCTTCCCCCACGCTGCCACCGCGAACCCTAAATACCGCAGAAAGGCAGCGCAAATTTCCGGCGTGTCAATATGGCGGAGAACACCGCAAAAGTCTTCAAACAACCGTTCGACCGAAAAGCAACCGTGTTCCATTAGCCATTCCAACGCCTGCCCTTCGAACGCCAACCGGGACTCAACGTCCGAAATCATCTCGTGGGAAAACCACAGTCCGTTCCCCAGTTGGAACATCGCGGCTTTCAAATCTTCTATCTGCCAATCCTCACACGAGACTTTCTGCCGCAACAGCCGCACCGCCATCGGATCGAACGACACGCCATTGGGATATTCGCGCTCCAATATCGCCAAAAGTTCAGCAGTCGTCATGCAGTCTTCCATTCATGAGTCACCCAGCATGGCACCAGAGCATGCAAATCAACAAGACTATCTCTTCGATTCCGCGACACAGGAAACCATTCTAAAATCCTGCCCCTCATTCCTTTCTTGTTTTTTATATCAATTTCAGCACGGAGTTTTTTGATTTGGACAACGAAGGAACACGACAGGACACCTATATTGCTATCATTGATCCTGTGCTCATCTGTGTCTATCTGTGGTTCCGGATTATCTCCTTCGTTCTCAAACAACTCCTTGATCATATCATCAACTCCGCTGCAGCCGACCCGATTAAGTTCAAATGCATAATAATTAGAATGATAATCACCCTCCGATCCATCGTTCTGAACATCCTGACACCATTCCTGTAACCTGCACACCTCATCCAAATTATCAGGATTTATGGCAATTTAATACATATCCGTATTAAAAGCAAAAGATTAAAGTGTAAAGTACGAAATCACAGGATAACAGTTCCTTCATAAGGGATGGAGTATCCATTTCATCAACCTAGGCGGTCTGTCTTTTTTTGGCAGGTCGTCTTTTGCGTTTTAAGGAGGCTCATAATGTATCTTTCTTAAATTCGATCACCCCATATATGAAAAAGATACTTCCCCCTTTGGAAAGGGGGATTGAGGGGGATTTTTCAGGTGGATAGCCTCCTAAATCCCCCCTGGTCCCCCGTTTCAAAAAAAGGGGGGGGAATCCTTTCGATTTTAGTATTTTAGATCGTTCGATGAAATTTAAGAATGATACGTTAAAACTCGATGATCAAGTTTTTCCAGTAACATGCTGATATTGTGCGCCGTGCAAAGGCGCTGTTTTCCAGCGGGTGCGAATCCCGCCCGGCAACTTTCGCTCCGGCCGGTAGCAACTGGAGCAGTCGTGGAGGTAACGAAGCGGCTGGAGCCTCCGGTGTAGAGGGTTCTGTAAGGGACTCGGCGAGCATGCAGGCCGTAACATGAGTGAACGCTGAGCAGGCCACGAAAAATATGATGCGGAAGCCGACCCGGCGATATCACGGGGAAGGCTGTCATTGTTGGTGAAGCGAGCGGGGAAATGCAGCTAACAATTCCGCCGGGGTATTAGCGACGGCATGTATGAAAGAGGAAGACAGAGGCAACACGGGAAACCCCATCACGTGGTTGAGCGCGAAAGACCAACCGGAAACCCGCGAGGGACAGGCCGGGCGAGATGGGGTGGCGGAGAGGCCCGTAGTACCGTTGAAGTCGGGTAATACCGATGGAGGAAAGGGGCCTCAGTTCAAGATCAACGCAACAAGTGGAAAGGAACAGGAGATTGGGAACCCTGAAAACTCCGGAAGGCGTTCAGAAACTGCGGATGGCGTTACATGCTAAAGCGAAGGAAGAACCCGGTTATCGGTTTTATCTACTGTACGACAAGCTGTATCGACGGGACATACTCGATTACGCATACCGAAGCTGCAAGGCCAACAAGGGGGCAGCCGGCGTGGATGGAGTGCGTTTTGAAGACATCGAAGCGTATGGAGAGGATATTTGGATCGGGGAATTGGCGGAACGGCTGAAGAAGAAAGACTACCGACCGGAAGCGGTCAAGCGGGTCTGGATTCCCAAGCCGAACGGCAAACTGCGTCCCTTGGGGATACCGACGATCACCGACCGTGTCGTACAAACGGCGCTGATGATCGTATTGGAACCCATCTTTGAAGCTGACCTGCAACCGGAACAATATGCCTACCGGGCAGATCGCGGGGCACAGGATGCGGTACGAGCAGTTCATCAACTCCTCAGTACCGGAAACCAGCATGTAATTGATGCGGACTTGTCAGGTTACTTTGACAGCATTCCGCACGCTGAACTGATGAAGAGCGTTGCGCGTCGGATTGTCGATCGGCACGTTTTGCACCTCATCAAGCAATGGCTGGAGGCACCGGTCGAAGAAGAAGATGGACACGGTCACCGGAAACGAACAACGTCCAACCGGGACACCGGGCGTGGTACACCTCAAGGATCGTTATGCAAAGCTTTGCATAAGCCGCCTTATGCAAAGAAAGTAATTATGCAAAGTATTTGGTTAAATTGCTTATAA
>JBAXVB010000749.1:0-2177 GCA_037129415.1 Deltaproteobacteria bacterium | reverse complement strand
CCAAGCTGAATGGTCAAATAACCCACACAGATAATTCCGATCAGCATAAATACTCCAACGGCCATTTCGATGGATGTTTTTTGCATCTTTCCTCCAAATCGGCTGTGGGCGACCGGCCGGTCGCCCCTACCCTATGTATGTGATGTTGCGTAAAATGGTTTTGAACTGGACTCGGCGGTTTCCAGCAACGTTTCCAGGCTGCTATCCTGAGTTGCCTGGGCAAAGCCCACGCTGAAGGAAAAACAA
Organism: Deltaproteobacteria bacterium; assembly: GCA_037129415.1. Taxonomy (GTDB): domain Bacteria; phylum Desulfobacterota; class Desulfobacteria; order Desulfobacterales; family Desulfatirhabdiaceae; genus RAAP-1. The sequence goes on along the minus strand of JBAXVB010000749.1, from coordinate 1,931 downwards.
AAATCAGGATTGTGTTCAAAACCTGCAATGTCTTTGCCTTGAATCTCACTGGCCAAACTCTTGCAGAATGACCGCGCCTGGGATATGTCGGCATTGGAAATCAGAAGAACGATTTTGTTCAGTCCGAATCGTGAGCAGGAATCGGTAATAGTAATTTTACTGCGAATTTTCAGGGCCAGATTCTCAATGATGGTATGGCCGGCAATATGCTCTGCGTGCTCACATAACTTGTCAATATTTTCAAACGTAAAAAGAACCAGTGAAAAGGTGATATGGTGATTCTGAAGGCGAACCATTTCCTGTAAAAAACACAACTCGACACAAGGTTGATGGCCTTTTCCTGTATGGGCGCCCGGCCTGTCTTCATAACCATAAATGAAGTTTCGAATTTCAGGAACGGGTGTGCGTTGAATTTCATCCGGGCTTCCCTCGAACAGAATTATACCGTCGCTTAGCATGGCGATTCGCTGAGAGATATTGAAAATATCCGGTATCTCATGACTGACCACAACGCCGGTAAAACCGAATTTTTTCTGATAGTCGGATATCATGCTGAGAACTGCGTTTTTGCGTATTGGGTCCAAGCCCGTTGTGGGCTCGTCAAATAGAATGATCTCCGGATCAGTCATCAGCGCCCTTGCCAGCGCAACCCTCTTTTTCATGCCGCCGGAAAGTTGTGACGGGTATTTGTCCTCAATTCCCTGAATATCCAGATGGGCCATCTTTTCATCTGCGCGCCGTCGAATTTCCTTGTCCGACATGGATGTTGTCTCCTTCAGCGGCAGTGCAACATTTTCACACACAGTTAATGAATCAAACAGAGCGTTTCCCTGGAACATGTAGCTGAATTTTCTTTTCAGGGTTTTTCGTTCGGGTCGTTTCATGTCGGAAAGAGGCTGACCATTGAAAAGAATCTGACCGGAATCCGGTTCCAGAAGACCGATAATGTGCTTGAGCAGAACGCTTTTTCCGCCGCCGCTTTTTCCGATGATGGTGGTGATCTCCCCCTGATAAATGCTGAGCGTTATGCCATCAAGAACCTTGTTGGAGCCAAATGTTTTATGAATATCGTTTAATTGGATCAGCGGTGTTTTCATGAATATCCCATGATCCCTATAACAAAATTGAGGTCAGCATATAGTCCGTAATCAGCACCAGAACACATGACAGTACCACAGCGGACGTTGTTGAAAGACTGACGCCTTTTGATCCAAAGCCTTCAGTCTGCAAATGGGTAAAATATCCCTTGAAGCAGCATACGGTTACCACTACCAATGCAAACACGATGGACTTGGTGAAGCCACCGGAAATGTCCTTCATCACCACGCTGGATTCGACACGAGAAAAATAGATGCCTGGGTTGATTCCCAGAAGGACTGAGCCTGTCAGATATCCTCCAAAAATCCCGATGACATCAAACAAGGCGGTAAGCAGTGGAAAACTGATTAGTGCTGCGGCAATTCTGGGACTGACCAGAAACCTGACAGGATCAATATCCATGGTTTCCAGCGCGTCAATTTGCTCGGAAATTCGCATGATGCCAATTTCAGCAGCCATTGCGGAGCCGGCTCTGCCAACAACCATGATTGCGGTAAGCACTGGCCCCATTTCGCGTATCAGCGACAGGGCCACGGCAGCACCCAGCACCCCCTCAGAACCGAATTTAACCAGCGTATAATATCCCTGAAGACCCAGCACCATGCCGGTGAATGCTCCTGTGAGACAGATAACGAAAACAGATTTCATACCAATGAAATAAATCTGCTCTACGATTTTATAGACCTGTAGCGGGAAAGAAACGATATGAACCATTCCCCAGAAAAAAAACACAGTTATCTTCCCCAGTTCCCGGACAGGAGACAGCGTCATTCGGCCCAAGGCGGAAAGCGACAGTTTTACATTCGACAGCGTCGTCATGAATAAACCCTTTG
>JBAXVB010000748.1:0-2184 GCA_037129415.1 Deltaproteobacteria bacterium | reverse complement strand
CAAACTTGCGGCCGGCGTGAGCAGTGTTGAATTTTACTCGTTTGAATCCCCAGCGTCCATGGTGGTCGTTTACAAGCCTGAGCTTAAAGGACACCCAAGGCACAACCTTGCAGCGATCAAAGTGGGCGGGGGCTCAAAACCGACAATCACAAAAGGCTCTATAGTTGTTGTGTATCTGTCGGACAAAATGCAGGTTGAAGGAAAAGTCTTTGTTGTAAACACCCCGGAAAGCGGTCTTGATATGACATACATCAAAAGAATTCAGAAGTCGGAAAATTGGTTGCCAAATTAAACATTTTTCTTGATTTATTCCTCCATTCATAAAATAAGTAATTTTGTTCTACCATCCCAAACAGGGGGAGAAAAATGGATACTAAGGTTGAATTGAAAAAGAAAATGGTCGAGGTGGTAGCCAACGAGGTGGACGTAAGCACCTTTGGGATAAGGATTACGCAGGGTTCCAGCCCAGCCGGCGCGGAGCCGTGGGCAAGTGTCCCTGCCACGTTACAGAGGAGATCGCACAGAAGATTCTAAACGAAGAGGCAATACCTGTATATGACGGGGACGACAGACAGTTTCCTGACAGATTTTATGCCGTATATAAAGGGGTTGTCTATGAGGCGGCAGCAACGCAACCTGGGGTTTCCTATCATGCCTATCCATGGCGCGGAGATTTGCCGGGCCGAAAGAATTTGTCTCGGCAGGTTCTCCGAAAGCTTTGCCAGAACGCAGATAGGAAGGGTGAAATAAAGGAGCTGGAAAGATGGCTGAAGAAATATGGCGGCCCGGCCTATTAATAGGCAATCCCGATGGGCTTCAGTTTGCCCTCACTTTGTCTTTTGCTGACAAGCTGGGGTTGGCATGGGGTGAAGGGATGGTCTTTTTGGCTGGAGAGTCTGTATGGTTTGCAGAAGGGCCGGAGGGTCAGGAAATTCCACTGTCTTGGACCTGGGCGGATCTGCTTGCGTTCCTGGGTCGCTGGTGGCCGTGGCTGGTTCTGGAAGAAGATTATCCCCTGCCATTACAGCCTCTTTACCCCGCATTTTTTCATACCCGGATACGGCCCTGGTTCGAAGTCCGGAATGCCTTGGAAGAAGTGGGTGAAACCATTGCAGCGGCTGTTCTGACCAGCAGTAACCCAAGAGCACGGCAGGCCCTTGAATTATGGAAGCAGCGAGAAAAAAATCTGACGGAAAAGGAACTGTACCTGACCACCGGCCTTTCCTCTGATGCCCGGAATCGTTTACCTGGCATAGATTGGCGGTCTGCCGAAATCCGGGCAGTGGCACGAATGAGCAGTGGGGCGGTCGTCGCTGCCGATCAAGAGGAGTTGCTGACTCGCATCGCTGCAGTACCACGCAGGGAAACTCCGGAACTTGACCGGCTCAGCGCCCTGATTCGGGCGGAATTTCTGGAAACGGGGCCGCCACACCAGCAGGGTTACTGGGCCGCTGCCAGGCTTCGTCAGGAATTGGGTACAAACGAACAGAAGGTCATTGAACCACGGGAATATTTAGAGCAGTGGGGCGTACTCATTGAGGTGTTTGAGCGGGAAAGTTGTCCGGTGGAAGCCGTTACTGCATGGGGTGAACGCCACGGTCCGGTCATTATCATCAACCATGCGGCGAGTTCCAGGGCTGGACATGAGTATGGTCAGCGAGCCACCCTGGCACATGAGCTTGCCCATCTCATCCTTGATCGCGAAGGGGCAATGCCGGCGGGTGAAGTATTGGGCGGACGCACGCCGGAATATCCTGAAAAGCGGGCACGAGCTTTTGCTGCAGAATTCCTATTACCCCGTAAAACTGCAGAAGCTGCGGTTCGGTGTCATGCCTCACTGGAGGAGGCGGCGCAGTATTTACAGAAAACATACCGGGTCAGCACCGAGCTTCTGGCCTGGCAGATCAATAACTCCTGCGCCCGCATGCTTCTGAGCGACGAGGAACGGACTCGACTGGAGCTGTGGAAAACAGGGCGGACGGTACTGCCGGAGTTTCCTGGAAGAGAGGTTGGCGGCAGCAATCGCCAATGGGTCGATCCAATCGGCTCATGCTTGGGATTTGGGAATCTGGGTGGATAAGGAGGTGGAAATGATGCTTGGGGACAATGCCTCGATAATGACGGTGGCATCCTTGACCATATCATCAGCGATATAGGCTTCTTCCTGGCACACCACCAGAACAT
>JBAXVB010000747.1:0-2189 GCA_037129415.1 Deltaproteobacteria bacterium | reverse complement strand
TTTCTTTTTCCCCCCCCCCCCCCCCCCCACGCACACAACCGTATTCGTCTTACAGGGAGGCTCTGACCGCCACATCGCTGGTATTGGTGAACCCTGCGCCGTGTGGTCGCTATCTCTTTTTCAGCCATTTTCTTGATCCTTTGGAAGCCATTTGTCATTAGTCTCAAATTCATGCCTATACTCAGACACCGCTCTCGAGCGCCAGGGACAGCACTTCTGTACCGAAATCTCTAACTCCACATCAGTTTAGGTCCGCCGCCGAACCATGGCCTCAATATGGACACTGCCCGCCTCCGTAAATTTGACGGCATTGCACCTTATGTCCATCCGATGGCCACTACCGTTACGATAATCCCGTCGCATTGGATTTCTTTGGACAGGGATGCCAGAACAAACACGTCATCCAGCGGAACAAATAGGGCTATTGTTACTGATGTCAGATTCAAGCTGCGAGCGTAAGATGCAGCCTGCAAGATACCAGTCTGTGTTCTGGCATGACTTCTAAAGCTTTTTATCTCGATGATTCCTAGTTTATCCATGCATTTTAAGTGAAGATCAACCTTGCCGTTTCCGGTTGGAAACTCCGGGCTGATCACACAGACATCTTCAACTGCCTGTTTCATCCAGGCGTAAAGATGAAAATGCCCGACTGCTTCGGTGTAATGCAGATCGGTTCTTCGGGGCTGATCCTTGAAGGGATTCAGTCCTTTTGCCTTCATTCGAACCAGATATGCCTTGTACCGGTCAAGAAGTGATGGCAGATTCAGGGTTTCTCCCTCAAACACATCCGCCAGATCATCCAACGGCTCAACCGCCAGCATCGGCAGGCGATCTCCAATCAGATCATCGGTCAGCGCATTATACAGGCGCTTCTGGATAAAAGGGCAGGAAAAGCGGCAGACTTCAACCAGATTACTATATTTATCAACAGATGTTTCCGGCATGATGATGCCATTAAGATACAGATACCCACACCAGTCAGCATCCAGAGAAAAAAGCACATCCGAGCTGGAAAACAGTTTCAGCACATCTGGTACATATCCGGATCGAACCTTTTTAACCAGATTCAATACAGTATTGTTCCATTCCACAAACAATGCCTTGCGTAAAACCGTGTTCCACGTTGAGGCGTCAATGGGCGCATTCTTTCCCGGATTGTATTTTTCGGTCAAAAGCTCCCCGAACCATCCCACCAGACCTGGCTGACCGTTTGTAGATTCATACACACTTTGCGAAACTTCCGTTTCAACGACCTGACCGCTTTCCTGTTGATACTGATCAAACAGGTCTGTGACTTCATCCAGCGTAAAATTGGGAACATGAAGGCTTCGCTGAATGTTGAATGGTGATCCCCTCTCGCTGTCCACACCCAATACGGCGCGGACACCGATCAGCGCCAACCCGTGAAGCCAATTTGCAAGGTGATCTTTTGGTCGATCCAGATACATTTCACGGAACTGGCCTACAAGCACATCCAGCCAGAAGGATGGCAGCGTATCCACCTCATCAATCAATAGTATCAATGGCCGATCCCAAAGTCCCTTGCTTTGGCTGAACATATCCCGAAATTCTTTCCAATCTTTTACGACCGGCTCATTCGGAAATTTTTCAGAAATGATATTTGAAAAAGGCTTTGGTATTTCATCTGAATTTTGATTATTTGGGATTGATATGCTCCGCAGTATCCCCAGTGAAAAAGACAGGATTTTATACTGATCCGGATACCGCTCTTCAATTTCCTGAACAACCTGGCGGGTCAGCCAGGTCTTTCCGGTTTGCCTCGGCGCCCAGACGGTGAAATAATGGCCGCCTTTTTCCGGATGTCCAATAAGCTGATCAAGATATTGCTTAACAATATCTGTTCGGGGAACACTAAAATGAATATCTTTGTCAACCGGTCCATAAGAATGGAATCTGCGCATGTGTGTTATCCTTTATCTTGTCGGTTACTTCCTCCTTGGGGGCAAGTACCCAGACAATTCATGAATTTTTACTATAACAATCACCGAATTTGTCTTGACGATTCTTGATGAGCCATTTCACAAGCGGTTTTCTCTTTCAAGGATCGGAGAATATCAATCTCTTCTTTGACGTATTAAACCATTTGCCCGGCTTTCAGCAACAATTCTCTTAAGACGTATTGTTTTTATGTTGAAACCTGAAACGATATGTACGATAAACGGTTATGG
>JBAXVB010000746.1:0-2191 GCA_037129415.1 Deltaproteobacteria bacterium | reverse complement strand
AGAAATTTCATAAAAGCCAGTATGTTTCAAATCTCTAATGAGTTCTCTAATTTTTCTTGGCATCTCGTTTATGATTAATTCCAGAGACTACTTTCAGTGGTTATTTTTCGCCAACTGCCAAGCCTAACACCGCGTTCAGCGGGCGCGGCGGCTACGAACATTGAATTCAACAATGCCTGTCCTCCGCGCTCCGCTGGAACGTATTGTTAGGCTGGATGCGTTTACTTGCATACATCTGCTGTGGGATGATCCTGACAAACAATTGCCTTTAATGCCTGTACCTGAGTCTGCAATGACTGTATCTGACAATCTGGAGCATTGATCTTTTGATACAGCGTGTCGAAATTCGCATTGACTTCGTCAGCTTTGGCAGGTTTTCCTGCAGCGAAAGTGTAAGGTTTTATCGCTACAGTATTTGAGCATCCTATATCAATTTGATATAAACTTTTTGTTCCATTTGTGCTAAACCACAAATGTACTCCGTCAAAAGCCAAATCACCTTCCCCCCCATTGTATGGAGCATTAAACGATTGTATAACAATTCCGTTTGCAGGATTTATTTGATAAATTAGATGGGTAACAAAATCAAAATGCCACAGATAAGAACCATCCCAAGTCAGACCCTGAGCACTCCTTCCTGGTGTATTGCATTGAGAAATTATATTTCCACTTTTATCCATCTGATAAAGTTTACCTAATGATGAATCAGCGTACCAGAAATATTTTCCATCCCAAGTCAGACCTTCGACCCCTTTCTCTGTACCACCATCAGTATTTGGAGTACTAAAAGACGAAACAGTATTCCCTCCATAATCAATTTCATAAATTTTTCCATCCTGATGATTTACTACCCAAAAATGGTTTCCATCATTAGATAAGCCCATGAGTCCATGAGAAAACTGAGTTTTAATCGTTGATAAAACGGCACCATTCTCAGGATTAATCTGATACAGCGTTCCATTATGACCGGCAGCCCAAAGAGATGAGTCTTTATAAGTTATACCGACATCATTGTCAGCCATTAAATCAGGAATTACTTTAAGAACATCTCCAACTTTTGCGCGAGCTGGATCTGTAATTACAAATAGAATTGATAAACAAAAACCAATTGCAATAACTTTTTTCATCATCTTTTCTCCTTTGAGCCTACGAACACGGTTCCATCGCTAAATGATGGAGTCTAACACAATGTTCACCTGCGAAGTCAGGTGCAACAGATGGTTAGGAACACTCTAACTGTTTGTTTTTTACTGGCATACACTCGCTGTTGGCTCATTCTTGCAGACAATTGCCTTCAATGCCTGTAACTGACTATTCAATGCTTGATTTTGGCATTTCAGTGCATCAAAGTTTGCGTTAACATCAGCAGCTTTAGCAGGTGTCCCAGCGGTGAATGTTATTATGTCATTTGAGCATGTGCCTTGGCCTCGATAAAGCTCTTGGATTTCTGATGCAGAGAGAGCGCGGTTGTAAATGCGAACATCATCAATTATCCCTTCAAAACGCCCAGAAACTAAACAAGAACCTGCACCATTAGCTCCCCCTATCCAAATGTTTGCATTATTTGTATTTTTATATACCATCGCCTGGGATAACTTGAATACTCCATCAACGTACAAATATTGAACTGTCCCGTCATAAACGCCAATAAAAAGATGCCAATTTCCGTCATTGTATTTTTCTGTCGTAGCGAATCGTGATTGCTCAGAGCTTAAAAAGAAACCAAAAGAATTTCTCCAGCTTCCTATGAAATAACCACTTTGATAACCACAAATATGTTTACTAACAATGATCTTATCAGAAATATCAGCAGTGAAGTTGACCCATGCCACTAATGAGAAACCACCGGTTGAAAAATTTAATATGTTTGTTTCACTTAAATCTATGTAATCAGTAGTTCCATTGAATTTATACGAACTGTTGGATTTGCCAAACCTATCTGTCGTTAATGTAGCGCCATACACTGTCCCATTATTTCCGTTCCCACTTTCATCATGGGCGTTACCGTTAAATGGATAGTATGCAACCAGTCCATCACTCAAGCCAGCATGCGTAATGCCACAAAACAGAAACACAACCACGCAAACAGCAAACACTCTCGTTTTCATAACTCTCCTCCCACGCTCGGTTGAGCCCGCCTAACGACAAGCTAACCGGCGTGCGGGCCTTATCGCACGTCCGGTTGAGTGAC
>JBAXVB010000745.1:0-2192 GCA_037129415.1 Deltaproteobacteria bacterium | reverse complement strand
AATTCTATGGCAACAAGCAGGCGATGTCAAGGAAAGAGAACTGAACCGTTTCTGGGAGGGCGAAAAAGCGAAGCAGTGGAAGGCAAGAGACTGGGCTATGAAATTCCAAAAAATGATTTGATTTTTTGGATGAATCCTTCAGGCGTGGCAACTGCCGGAGCGCTGTCATTCCCCCTCTGCGTGGCTAATTGTTGCTGACGCTCCGCCAACACCTGACCCAGGTATTCGGATATCCCTGAATTGGCGGAGAGAATCTTGGAAAAAATATCCTTTTGAATCTTGATGACTTCTGTGTCTTCAATTGCGCGAACGGTTGCGCTCCGCGGCTCACCGGTTAACAGGCTCATCTCGCCAAAAAAATCCCCTTTTTTAAGAACTGCTACTTGCTTGAATTGCCGTGAATGGCTTTCCAGAAGCACTTCGCATGTTCCCTTGGTGATAATGTAGAGAGAATCGCCGGTCTCATGTTGCCGAACAATGATTTCACCTTCACCGAACGGTTCGATTTCAACCAGATGGGCCAACTGATCTCGTTCTTCCAGAGAAAGGGGCGATAGCACCGGTACATTCTCAAACATCAGTACCATGTCATTACAGCTATGTCCACGCTTTGCCGCCTGGTAGGCTCGCTCCTTATGGGTGTGGCGGATGTCGCGAATCGGGAATGGAATGGTGATATTGCGCCGTCTGAGGGCATACCAGATGCGGATGTTGATTTCAGACTTGATTCTGGGTTCGTTTGAGAAATTTTCGTGCCAGAAACGAATTTCATAAAGAATGGCCGAGTCTCCAAAAGTATTAAGAAGGACATCGGGGACAGGATGCTTCAGCACCTTCTGATGCTGGTATAACACATCAATGATCACTTTTTTCACCAGATCCGGCGGCGCGTCATACTCCAGACCAATCGTTATCGTGGAACGCACCTTTCTGTCCGGTTTGGAATAGTTCAAAAAGATGCGGGCTGTGATTTCCGAATTGGGAATATTGACGATCACCTGATCTCGTGTGATGAGCTTGGTGGATTTCCAGTTGATGTTGGTAACCATGCCGATATAATCACCCACCTGAATCCAGTCGCCGATGTCAAATGGCCGTTCAATCTGCAGGACAAGCCCGAAGAAAAAATTGCTGAGCAGCGACTGGGCGGCAAACCCCAGGACAACGGTGAGCGCAGCGGACGTGGTAATCAGGCTGATCAGATTGATATTGCTCTGCAGACGAAGGACAATAAAAACCAGAACTGCGTAACACAGAATCAGAATAAAATCACGGGTGATCCTGGGAAAGGGCTTTTTGCCGCGGATTTTCAACGGAATTTCCAGGGCGCAGGCAAAAACCAGTCGTGCAACCGCCCAAGACAGCACAATGGATTCGGTGACAGTAAACCAGATGTCCCAGTCTGTGGATGACACAAAGGATTGGGTCAGACGGGAAAAAAATCGGATGCAAAAATAAATAATCGAAAGAGTGAGGGGTAGTTCCGGGAGCCTGGAAGACCGTTTCGATGCCATAACATACAGACAGAGCAAGATGACAGACAGAAGCGACATCCATGAAATCGAATCAATAAAGGCCTGCACGCTTTACCATCCCCTAATTCCTGTCATCAATCGGTTTTGAAACATCACGGCAGCCTCTGTTATGGGTACGACTGTATTGATGATCTGCAATGACATCAAAAAAGGGGCAACCTGAAATCTCAGGCCGCCCCTCAGGGCTGGCTTATTTTATACATCAGATGTAAAAATAAGCAGTTTACTCGGTCTATAACAATTTTTAATGTCTGGCGTAAGAAATTCCCCACCATTTTTCTGCTGTTGATGTGTCTGCTGCTTTGGCCGTTACATTTTTAAATCCCCACCAACTGAATCCAAGATGGCTCCAGGTTTTGTAATGAGAACTGTGTTCCATGTATTCGGATTGTTTGACTCCTGCACATCCCGCCAGAAACATTCCCATTGCAATGATTAAAACCAATTTTTTCATGAGTTTCCCTCCTTTTATTGAATTATTAACAAAATAAACAAATCACTCTTCTCCATATTCTCCGTGAATTTCATATAACAAAATCATAAAGAGTGCAATCAAAATTCTGAAAAATATCCGTAACGGAGATCATCCCCCTACGAAGCAAACAAAATGCGGATAAGCCTGCGAGCGCCACAACCGACATTTCGGCAAGAAATATT
>JBAXVB010000744.1:0-2200 GCA_037129415.1 Deltaproteobacteria bacterium | reverse complement strand
ATGATGTCGTGATCATGGAAGAGGCCAATGTCGCCGTAATGTGCGGGCTTTTTTCAGCAGACGACATCCTCGGGTTGATCGCCATCAAACCGGAGTCTATGGAACTGATAATCACCGGCCGTGGAGCCGATCCCCGAATTATCGAAAAGGCGGATCTGGTTACCGAGATGAAATGCATCAAACACTATTATGACAAAGGGGTTATGGCCAGAATTGGTATTGAAAAGTGATTCGGTATTATGCGATTAATTGCTGATAATGTGAGAATTACCCAAAAAGCCATTGAAATCGCCGTGGCTGAAAAAGATTCTTTACCGCTGCAGTCGATGGCTAAACGGTGCGAGATGGCGGGAGCTGACGGGATTGATATCAACTCTGGCCCCCTTCACCGGAATCCGGAATCCCGGATGGCCTTTATGGTTGAGGCTGTTCAGGAAGTCACCAGCCTGCCCCTCATCCTGGACACCTCAAATCCAAAAGCCTTGAAAGCAGGGCTTCTTGCCTGCAAAACCCCTGCAACCCTAAATGGACTTTCTCTGGAGCCTTTCAAACTTGAACATATCCTGCCACTTGCGGTGACATATCAGACAGATATTATCTGTTATTTGTTATATCCGAATGGGCACGTTCCGCCAGACAGCACAGAACGCCTGAATGTCGCAATCTCGCTTTATCAGAAGTGCATGGATGCAGGGGTTGAACCGGACCGCGTGATCATCGATCCGGTTGTAGTCCCGCTTTCCTGGCAGGATGGGTTGTTTCAGGCCAGAGAAGTGCTGACCGTCATCGAAACCCTTCCTGAGCTCTTGGGCTTTCCTGTCCGAACCATCGCCGGCCTGTCCAATCTTACTGCCGGTGCAAAGAATCCCATCAAAAAGCATCTGGCGCAGCAAACCTATTTGCCGATGCTGGCGGCATCCGGGCTGAGCATGATTCTGATGGATGTCCTTAACGCAGAATCTGTTCGAGTGGCCCGAATGTGCCGCCTGTTCTCTCAGGAATCGATTTTTACCTGGGAGATGGTCGCCTGACCAGTTATGACGGCTTTTGCGGGGTTAATGCGGCTAAGGCCGCTTCAAACCGGGAGCTAATGGCGATCGTCATCCGGGCTGCCTCATCCAACAAGTCAGCCGCTGCATCCAGATGATTTTCCCTGGCTTTTATCGCCCATCCCCGGTAAGTTCCGGCATGATCATCATTGTGCCGAATCCAGTGATCCAGGAGCTTGACCATCTTTTCTTCAAAGGACATCTCGATTTGAACATCATGATGATGGTGATGGTGATGGTGGTCATGATCCTGGCAATGATCGTGGTCGTGATGATTGGACATAACTTCCCCCTCTTTTATGAATTATTAATATCTGCTTTGTTTCCCTTTTCCATTCCTGATTCCTGTCGCCGCTTTTCAAAACATCCATTTTTCCACCAGCCCATAGATGACCATCCCTGCAATCACCGTCCAGCCCAGGGAGCGGGTAAGCATGGCAATGATAAAGGTTGGGATGGCTGCAATACATTCCGGCCGCATCCATTCAATATGCCGGGGTTGGCCGCTTGTGATCAGCTCCGGCAGTAGAAGCGCTCCCAGAATCGCCGCTGGAATCAGGTCCAGCCATTCAACAAGCCATTGTGGCAGACTGCGCCTGCTGAGAAAAAATAGGGGCAGCCATCGGGGAATGTACGTCACCATCCCCATGCCCAGAACGACAAGACCGAATTTTCCTGAAGTCATTTTTCTTCCTGAGTTTTATTTTCATAATTTTCAAACCCATGCGCATATCAAAGTTCCCCACGCACATTTCTCTGAAAGCTCTAATCTTTTAGCTTCGAGCTTTCAGCTTTAATCTTTCAATCTTGAGCTTCAATTTGTTTCTTGCCCGGACGCGAATACGGAGCCCAATTGTGGCTGCCAGAACCGAAGCGATCACCACATACAGATTGCCGGGGATGATTAGCGAAAGAACAACTGCAGTACATCCACCGATAACGGCGGTTGTCGCATAAATGGGGCCTTTGATCTGAAATATCAGCAGGCAGATAAACATGGCGATCAGGGCATAATCAACCCCAAAGGCGTGCGGTGGAATAAAGCGGCCCCCATATCCGCCTGCAATCGTACTCAAAATCCATACCAGATTGGAAGCATGATTGACAGTCAAGGCCTGTGAAATTGTCCATTTTCCTTCCTTGAATCGGAG
>JBAXVB010000743.1:0-2202 GCA_037129415.1 Deltaproteobacteria bacterium | reverse complement strand
AAAGGGGGAAGTATCATTTTCATATATGGGGTGATCGAATTTAAGAAAGATACAGTACTGCTTGACAGGTTTTCGGCATTTGTAGAGGCGCTCGAACTTCTTGCCGGCTTTTGAGGTTAACTCCCGACAGGCGAAGGTTTGAGAGGGTTCGTTATCGGTGAGGATGCAATAGACATGATCATCTTTTCCCTTGTAGGAGACGGCATACTTTTCCTGGACGTACTTTTGTTTAGCCCCGTCAGTTCCCCCATTGACTGAAGGCCACCAGTGGATGGGAATGTTTTGGGCTTTGGCGATCTTTTCAATATGAGAGTTCAACTGATCGGTCAATATGCGCATAACGCCGTTTGACAAAGAATTAAAGCCAAGAGCGCGAAGCAACACCGCGATACCGCCGGCAAAAAACAGACGAATGATGTAGCCGCGAAGGATGACCCGGTCGAAGCATGAATAATTGAACTTGATATTTTGATCGAATTGTTTCACAAATGAATTCTTCACGGGCATATCCTTTCTTAGAATGTTGTTTGGGAGAACCACATCTATAAAGGAGAGCCCGTGAAGAATCAAGAATCAAAAGAGGCTAAAGGCAAGGGGCTAAAGCGCACAAAGATGGCAACATAAGGATCAAAAAATCCTTATTTTTATACAACCGGGAATTGCCCCGGCTTATCGTTTAAATCACCATCCTGCCGCTTAGCCCCTTGTTTTTGGCCCCTTGAACTTCAGTTCGCTAAGAGTTGGTGGTAGCTCAATGTTTAACTGATCATACAATGCATTGAGAATTTCTTCTGACAGCTTGTTTGAGAACCCTGGTTTCTACATTGTATAATTCGGCCATATCTCGGTCCAGAATGACCTTCCACCCGCGAAACTGGTAGATAAGGCCCGCAATATTTTCTATGGGAACCATATCGTTCATTTTTTAGCCATCCACTTGGCTTTATATCAGCCATTCCCGCATTTCATCCATTCGTCCAAATCTGCTGACGGCCCAAGGACCAAAAGTACTTAATCACTTGGGCAAATTCCAGTCTTTTTCAGAAGCAGTATCAATAATGTTGCCCATTATCCGCATCTTTCCGGCAATATAACGATGTGGAAAGCGCTGCGTACATTTTTTCTGTTCCGGCTTATCAATGATCAGAAAAACGACTTCCACCTGTTTGTAAGGTGGAAATTTCGGCAATCCATTCAGGTTGCCCCTGTAATCTGTATCAAGCAGCAAACACTCTGTATTCATGATTTATTCCTTCCCTTAAATCTTCTCAGCTCACCCTTCAATGATCCTGGTTCTCCCTCTAAGTAGAGAGCGTCACCAATTACCCCACGATAGGTTTCAATGGAACGCTTTGGCGATACTTTCCTTGGTTGCCCCGATAGCAATCAAAGATTTGACCAAGATGTCCAATGAAACAGTCGGATTGCCGTTTTCCATTTTTGCAACACGCGACTGGCTTGATTTGAGTAGTTTCGCCAATTGAATTTGTGTCAGATTTTTTTGTTTGCGGTGTTGAGCCAGTGTTTGACTGAGCGCCAATTTAAGTTCGATATATTCCGCTTCTCCCCTGCTAAGTCCCAGAAAATCTTCTGCGGACCCAATGGTATAGCCTTTGGCCTCCAAGCGTTTCTTTTTATTATCTTCCATTTTTAATTACCCCTTTTTTACATCCATTTCAAAACGCTGTATTCTTTTTTGACAAGTATCAATGATGGTTTTGGGCGTTCGGCCTGTTTTTTTAGCAAACACCTCAAGAATTAAAATGGCATCTGCGTATATTTTGTAAATAATTCGCCAGATGAGGTTTTCATCGGGTATTCTCAACTCGTGACAGTTTGTCCCGATGGTCGGCATCGGTCTGGATTGGGGGAGAGACACATCCAGCCCTTTCTGAAGCTGTCGCAACAAATAGCCTGCTTCCATCCTGGCAAGTTCAGAAAATGGAGGAGTTGAAATCTCCCCGTGTATCCAGACCAGTGGTTTATCAAAAGGGCTCATGAATGAATAATTATGTCAGATATGGCATATTGTCAATTGCTTTTTTGATGAATTCAGGGTAGAATGGAACCATTCTCGGGTTCTACAGCCGATGGGTGCCCCCTTATTCCATCCACAATCCAGTGCTTGGCGCGATGATGATGCATCTGAAGGGAGAGGCTGGTCCCCGGATTTACCGTAATCCGTTTTACCTGAAACCTCTC
>JBAXVB010000742.1:0-2203 GCA_037129415.1 Deltaproteobacteria bacterium | reverse complement strand
GAATTTCTCAGCTTCAACGATGTCAAGTTTTTCACGGAGGGCTTTCATACCTTCAAACCTTATTATTGTGTCTGTTCTCATTTTTCCTCCCGTAATATACTCAAACAACTTTGGTTTTTCCAAAGACAGTAAAAGATATCGGGTACAAAGCATGGTGATCCCGGAAAAACCAAAGTTGCATTGGTATATCAAGATCGCTCTCATAATTCAAGATTATTTGGGGCATAGGAATATTCAGCATACCGTCAGAGACACAGTGATCAATCTGGCACGAGTTGAAAAACTTTGACGTTGAGATTATTTGTTTGATAAAAAAATTATTTATCAGTTTCGATGTGGTATCGTTCAGTGACAACTTGTTGAGGGCTAATTGCTTTTTTCCCAAGTGCCATTGCCAATGGCTCATGATCTCTGATATTTGTTGTTAGAATTTCGGCATCAGAAGGCGCCAAAAAAACAAAAACTGCATCCCCTAAATTTCTGCATTCTTTATCTTGAAGTACATTGGTAGTTCGATAAAGTTGGCGCAATAATTTAGCGCGCTTTATATTTTCAAGCTTTTCTGAGTCAATAATGGCTTCTCTCATCTTACGCAATTCTTCGGGTTTACTTCTAAGAGCCGATGACATTGAACATCCATTTTCCGGATCGCAGCTTGTTGGTTTTATCTCTATCAACCCTCTTTTTTCATAAGGTGCTACCTCTCGGTAACAGGAAAGCGGGCTTATAACTTCGGTGGTTATTTTTCTTCTTTTTTTCCAAGCTACTGAAATTAATGACTTCAATGTAAGTCGAAATTCATCGTATAAAACTTTGTCATGCGTTGCTGTCTCCCCATATTTTTTTAGTAAATCACCTAAAGTCTGTTTTGCGATTGATCCAGAGGCTTCTTTAAGAGCTTGCAATGCTGTTGAAGTTGTATATCGCTTTGGTGTTCTGGACATACGCTGAAGAGCATCAATTGCTTTTTCATAAGACCCAGTGCTTATAAATTTATTATGAAACCAAACAAAATTTCCCAATGGACCAGCTTTGAATTCTTTAATGGCGTAAACAGGAAGAAACGTCTTGCGATAGCATTTGATTGCTTTTAATGCAATATCCTTAGCTTCGCCAGAATTTAACAAAATATCGGTTAAAACCGTTGTGTCTATAATAGCTTCATCCATTTAACAAGTCCGCAGCAAATTTAAAATGTGAAGGTGATAACTCGAAACCTGTTGTTTCCAAAATCATTATTTCGTCTATTGCTTCGTCATATTCAATAAAAAGTTCCGTATGAACTCTTTTAAGAATATTTAGCATAGCACGTAATTGATCTATGTTCAGAGGGACACCATTCATGTTTTTTAATGCGTGAAAAACTGAAATAATAACAGTCCCAAAACCATCTCCTAAGCCACGACAGCAAAATAATTCTGGCAATAAGGCTTGAAGTCTGTGGATTGCATCGTCTGATGAAAGCAGATTGTCATCAAGCAACATCTTGATAGATTCATTTACATGATTAATGCCTTCATCCAAGAGCAAGCACGCTGTTGTGAGTGCAGGATTATATTTCTCACGAACAGGAGTCGCTTGAATTAATTTTAGATTAGATAAATCTATAGCGCTCATTTTGTTTTTCTCTCAAAGTATATTGTTGTCATCAAAGAGATTCTCTTGTTTCTGTATAGCCTTTTGATTTGCATCAGTTTCACTGACTTTTATCAAGCCGTTGCCTGCTGTTGATAAAGGTATTTTTGGAAGCCGAAGAAAACATTTCCGATTTCATTAGGCCAGCCAAGATCAGCCACGGCATCGGAAATTGAGTTGTCATATTTAAGCCGAAGAAGCGGCGTTATTTTTGTTTGATCCAGTTCTTCCACCCCGACGATCACATAATGCGATAACACGAAAGAGAGAAAGACCTGTTGTTTGCTGTTAAAGTGAGTGCTGATTATGGCTTTGGTTTTTGCGGCGCGTTCTTCGCGGGTAATAGGTGCACGGGCGTAAGCCACATGAGCCAGGACATCAAAAAGATCGCACTTTTCCGCGTCGATAATCTTCTGCATCTCGGCGAGCTGATCCTTGCCGAAGCCTTTCTCAGCCAATCCCTACAGCAGTTTTTTGCGCGTACCTGGTACACTCCATAAGGTGCGAAGTTTGCATCAGTACACTTGAAAAATATGGCTTTTCTACAGCCCCAGATAGGCTTTCTTGA
>JBAXVB010000741.1:0-2203 GCA_037129415.1 Deltaproteobacteria bacterium | reverse complement strand
ATCACGCAGGCGATCAGGGCGATCACGATGAAACCGGAGAGAACTTTTGTTGCAAGTTTCATGTTGTTAAACATACGATTTTCCTCCTTTTGGGTTGTGAGTTGAACATCAATTAGATAACGCGCCGGGCTCTTTTTTTGCTGCAGTAAACCCTACAATACTCACCAGAGTGATGAGTCCGGATATCAAGGATACAAGGATATAGTCTTGTAGAAGTCTGACGCTTGTTTTTATATTAGCAAAACGGTTCATATTTATCTCCCTATTGTGAGTTGCATGTCATTGACTTAAGAAATTTACCCAGAAGATATCTTGGTCAATCGGTTGTACGCCAAAAGATATATTAGCCCCCCTTTTCTAAAAAAGGAGGGGAAACCCTATGTAGATGCGACCAGGGTATCCGCCCAAACCACTGCATCCCAGTACAGCGCAGGAACCTGGTTCTTATCCACGCCGATGATGTCTGCGTGCCGGGATACGGTGATCCAGTTCCCGGTTTCATAGGCTCGGACAAGGTTCAAATATTCAGACATTTCTCCAGTGTTTGATAACAGAGCATTGCTAATATTTTTTGAAAACGGGAGTTTATCAAGTAAGGTATCCATGGACTCATCCATGATAGCATCAATCAGTGAGAAAAGTCCCAGGGTAAACAGTTCCGGTCCCCTGAGCCGTGTATTTGTGTTTCTCCATAATAGTTCGCAGAATCGGGCGCGGATCACTGATGCGCGGATCAGCTCATTGGGCTTGTCTTCGGCGAATGCGGACATGAAGAGAATGGGGATGAAGCGTCGAATGCCTGCTTCGCCCAGGCGAAGGACGGCCTGCCGGATGGAAGATATTTCCTGCCCCCGGCTGTAATACGGCGAGTTGATATATCGAAGAAGCTTTAAAGAAACGGATACATCCCGGGAAATCATCGCGTCCACGGCTAAAATCTGCATATCGTCCCGGTTCACTTCAGCCATGATCTGAAGGAGCGAGATTTTGCTCGTGGAAATATCATGTGCTTTCAGAACCTGAGGTTTGCTGAAAAAGTAGCCTTGAAAATAATCAAAACCCATTTCCATGTATGTTTCGTATTCTTGATATGTTTCGACTTTTTCGGCTAGAAATTTTACCGCATAGCCGGATAATCTGTCAAGAATTGCTTTTGCTTGATCCCCCGGTGTCATGCGAATATCAATCTTGATGATTCCAGCCATTTCGATCAGGGGCTCCAGGGTTGAATCGTAAATGAAATCATCCATGGCCAATAGATAGCCTGCGGTAGCTATTTCCCTGCATGCCAAAATCACCGCATCTGTGGGGATAACATTTTCAAGGATTTCAACTATAAGACTTTCCTTGGGAAACAAGAGTGGAATTTTCTGAACCAGCAGTTCCTGAGTGAAGTTTATGAACGCTTTTGTTCCGCCCGTTATCTGCTCCATTCCCATGCAGAAAAAACTGTTGGACAGCACATTGCTGCTGGCCGTGTTGCCGTCAATATTAGGGAATGCATTGGATAAGCCATCCCGGAATAACAGCTCGTATCCATAAATCTGTTTCATTCGATTAAAAATCGGCTGTCTGGCAAGATATACGTCCATGTTTTATAACTTCCTGAATAACTGTGAGTTTGGTACGACCTGCTCGAAAAGGTGACTGACTTCCGCTGGAAGCTTTTGCGTATGCTCTGTGGTGAAATATCCTCCGGTAAGAAGCGCCTGGTGAAACATCTTGATTACATCTACCCGCTGAGCATGCTGAAAATGCAGAAGGACATTTTTGCAGACAATCAGGCTATAGTCTGTTCCGATGGGTTTTAGCGAGAGTAGATCATGATATTCAAAGGAAACCTGGTTCCGCAAAATTTCCGTCACCCGGAAGTGATCGGGTTTATCCGCAGGCTCGAAATATTTCGCAAAGTACTCTGGCGGCATTCGCTTTAGCTCGTCGTAATGGTAAACGGCATTTTTCAGCACATCGCCAAAATTATTGGCGCTATCGTAATCTGTTGCGTTCAGACGAAGGTTCTTGAATGCAAATTTACCCATCTTCTCGGCCAGAACAATAGCGATGGTGTAGGTTTCCTGACCCATTGCAGAACCAGCATCCCATACCTTGAATCGCATTCTGCCGCTTGCAAAATGCACCGCATGCTCAACCGCATACTCAATAACCGGAAGGTCTCTGAAAAAAAATGTGAACGCCATAGTTA
>JBAXVB010000740.1:0-2205 GCA_037129415.1 Deltaproteobacteria bacterium | reverse complement strand
TAATTTATAATGAGCAACTATCCAGAAATACAGCTTATTAAAAACCTGATTTTTTATCAAAGATTTTAAGGTGATCTCTGGTTATAAACAAGTTGTGAACAATTCAGCATGATTTACCAAACGCCGATTATCTTCTATTTCCGTTGAATCGCTGTGATATTCAGCAAAATGGATTGTTCACTTACGCTGCTTTCAACTATCTTACGGATATGAAAGACAAATAAATTCAAAAAAATATCTTGCTGCAGCAACCTGGATTATTCCGCATTCTGAATGATAAATTCCTTGACACACATTGGATTATTTGGCAAAGAGTAAAATTCGAGCAAAAGTACTGCTTCAGGATTGATATTTTTTCCGGCGACATAACGACATGATCACTGGATGAAATTACAGTGGAAATATCGTGCGTCCACAAAAAGCACGAAGAGTTAAAAACAGATGTTTTCATGTGTGGCTTGGCGTGTTGCGATGCCATGACCATTAACTGTGAAGTAATGTATCGCATTCAAAGCATATTATGGCTTGTTTGTGTTGTGAATATCCTTAAATTACCGAGAAAAACAGGAAGATAAATATGAGCAACAAGACTCCGGTAGGATCTGTTTTGGTTGTGGGCGGTGGTATCACGGGTATGCAGTCGGCTCTGGATCTGGCTGAAGCTGGATACTATGTTTACCTGGCTGAAGAAAGCCCGGCCATCGGCGGCGCCATGGCCCAGTTGGATAAGACGTTTCCCACCAACGACTGTTCCATGTGAATTATTTCCCCAAAACTGGTCGAGGTCGGCCGGCACATGAACATCGAACTTCTCACCCTTTCCAAAGTTACCGCCATTTCCGGCGATTCTGGCGATTTTACCGTTACCCTCAAACAGTCCCCCCGTTTTGTGGATATGGAAAAATGTATTGCCTGCGGAACCTGCGCGGAAAAATGTCCTGCAAAAACCACGGACCTTTTTAACGAGGGGCTGGCCAAGCGAAAAGCCATTTACGTCCCTTATGCTCAGGCAGTGCCGCTGAAGTATGCCATTGATAAAAACCGGTGTATTTATTTTCAGAAAGGCAAATGCCGGGCATGTGAAAAATTCTGTCCGACAAACGCCATCAAATTTGACGACACCGAAAAGGATATTACCCTCAATGTGGGCTCGGTCATCCTGACCGCTGGATTTACCCCCTTCAATCCGGACAGGTTTGATAATTACCAGCACGCCAAATTTCCCAATGTTGTCACCAGCATGGAATTTGAGCGGATTCTGTCTGCCGGAGGGCCTTTTGGGGGTCATATTCATCGTCTCTCTGATGGAAAAGAACCTAAAAAAATCGCCTGGCTCCAGTGCGTTGGATCACGCGATTTGAACCGCTGCGATAATGAATACTGCTCATCTGTCTGCTGCATGTACGCCGTCAAGGAATCCATAATCGCCAAGGAACATCTTGGACCGGATTTCGAGCCAGCCATCTTTTTCATGGACATGCGGACCCACGGCAAGGACTTTGAAAAATATTACGAACGTGCGAAGTCACAGGGTGTACGTTTTATTCGCTCCAGGGTTCATACCATTACTGAAATTGATGAAACCGGAACCCTTAGTCTGGTTTATGCAACGGATGCCGGGGAGCGTGTGACCGAAGACTTCGACATGGTGGTGCTTTCTGTGGGCATGGAGCCGGCGGCATCCGCCATTGAGGCTGCCAACACCCTTGGGGTGGAGCTGAATTCATACAAATTCGTCAAAACGTCCGGCATCGCCCCGGTCGCCACATCACGGGAAGGCATTTACGTGGCTGGCGCAATTCAGGGTCCCAAGGATATCCCGCAGTCTGTTGTTGAAGCTAGTGCTGCGGCCTGCTCCGCCGGGATCAGCTTGTCAGCGGCTCGAGGGGCTCTGGTGAAGGAAAAAGTCTTTCCCGATGAGCTGGCCGTCCAGAACGAGGAACCGCGAATTGGCGTATTTGTCTGTAACTGTGGTATAAACATAGGCGGCATTGCCGATGTTCCGGCTGTTGCGGCATACGCCAAAGAGCTGGGTCATGTGGTCTATACCGAAGAGCCCCTTTTTGCTTGCAGCCAGGATGCTCAGGATAAAATGGTCGAGATCATTCGGGAGCAGCGCCTGAACCGCATTGTTGTTGCGGCATGCACGCCGAGAACGCACGAGCCGCTATTTCAGGAAACCCTTCGAAACGCTGGACTCAACGC
>JBAXVB010000074.1:0-14922 GCA_037129415.1 Deltaproteobacteria bacterium | reverse complement strand
GTAAAGAATCTGAAGCGCCCCTGAACCGTCCATCGCCTCGGTTGGACGCATACCCCATGAGGCCATGCGAGTGAACAGAATTTCGCGGTTTGCGGCGTTATCGTCAACAATCAGCACTCGCACGTTGTGCAAGTCGGCAGGCAATGTACTCTCCATATACGCATCCCCGACCTGTTTGCCAAGTCGCGCCGTGAACCAGAACTCAGAGCCCTTGCCTTCTTCGCTGTTCACGCCGGCCTCACCATTCATCAGCTCGGCTAATTGTTTGGAGATAGCCAGTCCCAGGCCGGTACCGCCGTACTGGCGCGTGGTTGAAGCATCCACCTGGCTAAACTTATCGAAGAGCAGACCCATCTTGTTCTTCGGGATGCCTATGCCGCTGTCGCGTACCGAAAATCGCAGCAAAACGGTTTCCTGCCTTTCTGCACCCTGACCCCTGCTATCCTCTTCCAGGGAGACACGGACAGCCACCTCGCCAGCAGGGGTGAACTTTACGGCGTTGCCCGCCAGATTGTTGAGAATCTGGCGAAGACGTCCCGGATCGCCGCGCAGCATCGTTGGTACGTCCAGATCGGCGGAGCATAGCAGCTCCAGCCCTTTCTCGTGAGCACGCATAGCCAATGTGGAAGCAAAATCGTCCAGCAGGCTTGATAGATCAAAGTCCAGCGTCTCCAGGTCGAGCTTCTTCGCCTCAATCTTGGAGAAATCAAGGATGTCATTTAGCAAACCAAGCAGTGATTCACCGCTGCTGCACACGATTTCAGCGTAGCGCCGCTGTTCATCGTTTAACTCTGTATCCAGCAGCAGCCCGGTCATGCCGATGACTCCATTCATTGGGGTTCTGATCTCGTGACTCATGTTGGCCAGGAACTCGCTCTTGGCGGCACTGGCCATCTCGGCCTGCGCTGCCATGTCGTTGGCCCGCGCCGTTGCCTCTTCGAGATAGACGTTAATCTCCTGGAGTTCCGCCTCCGCCCGTTTTCGCTTGGTGATATCCAATAATGTTCCAGTTGCTGAAGGTTTTCCGTTGACAATATCCGAAAATCCATAAATTTCAATATGGACTATTTCACTGTTTTTTCTTATTCCTCTAAATACGTAATGACTTTCTTTCTCCTCTCCCGATAGTCGCTTGCGAAGATTTCCTTCGACGGTATGCAGATCTTCCGGATAAACGAGTTCATTAAAATTCATATTGTCCAGGCATTGCGCAACGGTATATCCAAAAATCTCTGAGAATTTCGGATTTACATACTTAAAAATGCCATCCTGTATAAGATAAATGCCCACAAGCGAATGATCGGCAAAGTTTCGAAACTTTTCCTCGGATTCATGGAGCGCCTCCTCGAACTGCTTGCGCTCGGTGATGTCATTGGCCGCGTAAACGATCCCTTGGATTAGATTGCTATCGTTACGAATGACTGAAGCTGACAAGAGAACTGGAATTTCACAACCATTACTTGACATCCACCAATCTTCAACATTGTTGATGGGGTCGCCTTTCAGCATGTCGTCCATCCATGAATCTCTGTTCGATCTATCTTTACTGAACACCGATTCAGTTGATCGCCCGATAAGCTCTTCTTCCTCATAGCCTAAAAGTTTACAAGTAGCTGCATTCGCTTTTACGATTATATCATCTACTGAAGCAACGATAAGAGCATTAATCATGCCATTAATGATATTATCGACGTAACCTTTTGAAACCGTAATTTTCTCCAAATTTCTAACCATGGTATTAAAACTGTCTATCAGAGTTTTGATTTCGCCAGTTGTATTGATTTTCACCTCTGTTGACAAGTCTCCTTTTGAGAGGCGATAAGAAGCATTGACTACCTCATGGAGTGGAGCAAATATCATCCTGTTTGATATACAAAATAATATCATTATGAGAATGACCGCCAACAGCATGTTTAATGCGACAAGAAATGTTATTGTTTTGTAGTATTCGTGAGATATTTTATAGATAGATATGCCAATGGCAACTCGACCGATGGCTTGTGTATTGATTGTCGCTGAGCCAGTGAATATAGGCTGCGATATTTCTATAACGGACGCTTGCTTCTTTATAATATCGATAATTTTTTGGAATTCATCTATCGTTGAGAACTTCAACAATATGGAATTAATATTTGGCATCTGATAATTAACGCTGGCATATTGAGAGGTGATCGGGGCATCTTGTTCGTCATAGACAATCGCATAGGCGATATTATCTCCACGAGTTGCACCCATTACAATTTCATCTAATTGGATGCTATCCTTCATTATCAGCGGATCGCTGCTGATTTTAGCCATGTAGGATGCAAGACTTTGGCCTGTGCTCATCAAGGAGTCCATAAGCACCCGGTCTTCGCTTGTTGCAATTATTAAACTGATCAGCAAAGATCCGGCAAAGAGAATAAAGGACATTAGAAACAGAAATTTGAACCGGATACTTTGATTAAACTTTATTTTCAACACGTCGGTGTTCCCCTCCTGCATAGTCACAATTTAACGTCGGTTACTCAATGGTTCTTCTCACCGTTTTCATGAAATCCGGCGGCACCTGAAATCCTCCCGCTTTTGCCGTCTTCAGATTAATGATCACATCAAATTCCTTAAGCGTTTCTATGGGAATGGATGACGGCTGAGCGCCCTGAAAGATTTTTACCGCCTTCGCCCCAGCCAGGCGGCCAATCAGATAGGAACTTGGGGCCACGCCTATAAGTACCCCTTGATCTACCACGTCCTCAAGGTGAGAGATCGTAACAAGTCTGGCCTTGGTTACTAAATCTACGATGCTCGAAAGCTGACTGTTGACCAGATTACTGCCGGTCACATACAGGGCATCTGTTGACCCTATGACCAATGGCAGAAGCTGCATAACTTCTTCTGCTCTGGCCAGCGGAACCGGGATAACCTTGATTCCGTAACTTGCCTGAATACCTTGCAGATCTTTGAGTTGTATCTCCGAGTTTTTTTCACCTGGGGTATAAAGCACGCCCAGCCTTTTGACCGGCACAAACTGCATCAGGCTATCTATAAGCGTTGACATAGGCAATTTGCTGGTGGCGCCCGTGGTGTTGTTTCCCGAGCTTTCCCAACTCCGCGCTATTCCTGCCGCCACGGGGTCATAGACCTGAGCAAAAACTATTGGAACATCCTTGACTTTTTGAGTTACCGCTATGGTCGCTTGAGTACCCACTGTAAAGATCAAATCCATATTTCCTGAAGAAAAGTGCTGAACCAGCTCTGCAGCCTTCGCCTTGTTGGCGCCTGCATCCTCTAAGGTAATTTTTGCCTCAGCCTCTCCGAAACCAGCTTCTTTGAGCGCGTCTCTAATGCCTCTGACGGTCTCCAGATATCGAGCCTGGCTACTAAACGTAAGGATGCCTATTCGCTTTCCAGCCTCTGCCCTGCCGGTGAGCAGAGCGACGAACGAAATCAGGATCAACATGATAACGATAATACGCGTTCTTTTAATTATTCGCATTTTTGTTTCCTTAAAATATCGCTTGGTTTTTCATTACATTTTGGCGCCGGCCAGGGTAAACCGGAAACACATGCCATGCCCGGAGCATCAGGCAACGGCCAGCGGAGGATAAAAGCGGTTCCCCCTTCGATGGCCACATCCAGGCTCCCTTGTAACTGATGCTCCAGCAGCCCCCGGACCAGCCTCAGCCCCAAAGAGGCGGGGTTCCCAATATCCAGGTCCGGGGAAAGTCCCACGCCATTGTCGCTGATCTCCAATACCATCTCTTTCTCATGGACCTGATGCACCTTGATCCGGATTGTCCCCTTGCTTCCGTTCGGGAAGGCATGCTTGAACACATTTTTCAACACGTCGATGTTTTCCTCTGAATTGGAGCCAACGGAAATTCTCACTTATTTCCCAGCACGATTTGAATCGCATCTCCCAGTTCCCTGAACCCATATGGCTTACCCAAGAATGCATTGGGACGTTCGGGATGTTCGTCCGCCATAACCAGAGCCTCGTCGTAGCCACTGGACAGGATCAACGGGATATCCGGCGAAAGCTTGCGCAGGGCAGCCAACGTCTCCCAGCCGTCCATGCGCGGCATCGTCAAATCGGAGAGAACCCAGCGGATATCATCCAGGTGCTGTTGGAATATTCGGTGCTGGAACCGTTTTCTCCTGCTGAAGAGGGATTTCCTCAGTCGATACCGGTAAAAAAACCCGAAAAACACTTCCCCGGACCGGTTCGCTCTCCACCGTGATTCCCCCGCCGTGCGCTCCTACCATCCCCAGTACCACGGCCATCCCCAAGCCACGGCCGGTGAACTTGGTGGTGAAAAACGGATCAAAGAGCTTCTCGATATCCTTGCACGCAATCCCGCAGCCCGCATCCTTCACTTCCAGGCAGGCATAGGCGCCTTCCCGCGGCTGCCAGTCTATGGGGAAGCGATTTAAAGCGGGAATATTCGCTTGAGAAACCGTCTTGACGGTCAGGCCAATGACTTCCTGATTTTTGCCGGCGGCCTCCCAGGCATTGGTGATCAGGTGGGTCAGTATCTGTTGGATCTGGTTCGCATCCGAGTTGACGGTCGGACCGGGGGTCTGTAAGTCGGTCTCCAGTACCACTTTTTTTGGCATGGTGGCGCAAATCATGGGCAAACTACGGATGCAAACCTCGGAAAGATCCAACGGCTCCCGTTTTCCGGGAGTTTGCCCGAGATAGGTCAGCATGAGGCCGCTCACTTCCGCCCCCTTGCGGGCCGCCTTCATGGCATTGTTCAGGGTCGCCAAGGTGTTCGCACCCCGTGGCAGGTCGTCCATTGCCATTTCGAGGCTTCCCATCACGACCTGGAGCTGATTGTTGAAGTGGTGGGCGATGGCCCCGGCCATGCGTCCCAGACTTTCGGCCTTCTGAACCTGTTGCCGCCGTCGTGTTAATTGCCGCCGTTCCTCCTCGGCCCGTTTGCGCTCGGTGATATTGTGCAGGATGCAATGCATTCGAAGGAATTCACCCTCCATGCCGCGCTGTACACGGCCTTCGAAAAGCACGGTAATCGGCGTGTGGTCTTTGCGCATCAATTCCAGCTCTATCTGGAGCCTGCCATGATCCTTCAGTTTTAAAAATAGCTCCGGATATTGGCGCCGCGTCTCGGAAGGCCAGAGCTCGACGAAATTCTTGCCGATAAGTTCCTCTTGATCATTTCCCAGAAGTTCACAAAGCACGGAGTTGAGATCAAGACAACTGCCGGACGCATCCAGCGCCAGGTAAGCCACCGGTGAGTTTTCAAACATGGAACGAAACCGCGATTCGCTCTCTTTCAGGAGGCGCTCCATCCTGGCTTTGTAATGGGCCATCTCGATGCCGGCTCGAAGTCCCTTTCGGTCATAGGGCTTGACCAGATACCCCAAAGGTTCGGCCAGCTTTGCCCGCTCCAGAAAACTCTCATCGGCAAAGGCGGTCAGAAAGAGGACCGGAACGTCCAGCTTCCGCAAATGGATGGCTGTTTCTATCCCGTCCATCCCACCGATGAGTTTGATATCCATCAGAGCCATATCCGGTTTCTCCCGCCGGGCCAACTCTATTGCTTTCTCACCCGATGAGGCCAGTCCCACAACCGCATAGTCCATCGACACAAGCTCGGTCCTGAGATTTTCCGCCACCACGAACTCGTCCTCTACAATAAGAAAATTGCCTTTGCTCATGTATTTTCTCCTTTTTTGTCAGGCAATGGTCAGCGGAGGGTAAAAGCGGTTCCCCCTTCAATGACCACATCCAGTCTTCCTTTCAACTGATGCTCTATCAACCCCTGTACCAGCCTCAGCCCCAAAGAGGAAGGATTTTCAATATCCAGGCCAGAGATGAGTCCCACGCCATTATCGCTTACCACCAATACCACCTCTTTCTCATTGACCTGATGCACCTTGATTTGGATCGTTCCCTTCCTGCCGTCCGGGAAGGCATGCCTGAAAGCATTGGTAATCAGTTCGTTGATGATCAAACCGCATGGCACAGCCTGGTCTATGTCTAATTCGATCTTATTCAGTTCCAGGGTGATGTGTATTCCCGCTTGGTCGCTGAAGACCCCCTGCAGGTGAGAGACAAAATTCTTCAAATAGGCGGAAAGATCGACGATTGAAAGATTTTGACTGCTGTAAAGCGCCTCGTGGATCATGGACATGGCAATGATCCGCTGCTGGTTTTCTACCAGTGATTGCCGCACCTGCTCATTCTCAACCCTATCGGCCTGGAGGTTAAGCAGGCTGCTGATCACCTGCATGTTGTTCTTGACCCGGTGATGGATCTCCCGCAGCAGAACTTCCTTCTCCTGCAAAGCGGCCTTCAGCGCTTCTTCGGCCAGTTTGTGTTTGGCGATCTCTGTCGTTAATGTCGAATTGATTGCATCCAACTCAGCCGTCCGTTCACGCACTCGCATTTCCACCTCAATGTAGGCCAGTTTCAGCGCATCCTGTGCCTGCTGTACCTTTCTAAACTGTCCACTCAGCGAATCCGCCATTTCGATGAAATTACTGATCAGATAATTTGTCTCCATTATACCGCTTTCAGGCCAAGCGATATCTTTGCCATCTATCAACAACCTGTTAGGAAGGTCGTGAGTGATCAGGCACAGTTTGTCGAGAGTGACAATAGACCGGCGGCTCAATAATTCAGCCAGTACCAACGCTCCAAGCAAAATCAGGAACAGCAGGATCAGCTTGCTGGTGTAGTCGTCGTAAAGCTTTTTCTGGAATGGCGACACCGGCTGCTCCAGTATCAGTTTCCATTCCGCCAGTCTGCCGATGGTGGTTTCCGCGATATAGGACGAATTCTTCCAGCGTTCCATAATAGTTGTATTGAGAGGCACAACCGGCACCCACTGGCTGATCCCTGCACCAAGAGGGTTGATAGACCCACTGCCTCGCTCAAATTGTGTCATGACCCTTTGGCCGGTGCGGCTTGTCATAATGATATTGCTGTTTTTATCAATCAAAGTATAGAACATGATATTTTCATGTGAGCTCTTGTCGAGGTACTCCCGTATCTGCTCCATGCTCAGGATTCCAGTAATGTAGCCGCCGTATTCTCCATGAATGACCAGAGGCGCAAGCATCGTAATCATTGGTTTGGGGGTGCCGATTCTACCCATGACAACTTCCGAGAGCATCGGTTTAAGCGTCTGCTTAAGCTTCGGAATAAAAGGGCGATCAGCGAAATTTTTGCCGATGTTTTTCTGTCCCAGTTCGTCCACCAGTGGAAAGTAGGCGGTGACGTTGGCTTCACTGTCCAAGAGCCCGATACGCAGAAAATTGCCATCCGATTTCCTGGTCAGTTCCAGGTAGGATTGCATCTGCTCTGGAGATCTCGCTGCCGCCATGTCCGCCAGATTGACAACGGCAGTTTCTCTGTTTTCGACCCATGTTTCCAGAAAACGATTTGCGCGCTGACTATCCTGAATCAGCGTGGTGCGAATCTTGCTGTCGGTTTCGGCAAAATCGGCTCTACTGCCAATTGCCAGCATGACCAGTGCCGGAAACAAGACGAAAAAGGTCAGCAGGTTATAGATAATCTCGCTGAAAGACGTCAACGATGAGCGCAACCGAAGTGAAAAGCCTGTGAAGATCAACCGTGCAACCAAGGCATTGGCAATGCCGTTGACTGCCTGCTTGATCATAACGATAGCGGTACCGCTGAACGGAACATGCATGACGATGTTGTAGAAAAAATAGGCCAGCGGCATGCCGATGATAAGCCAGTAGAGCGTATCAGCAAGCACCATCCCCATTTTGCGGCGGCCCATGAGCCAGCCGACAACCGCCACCTCGGCGGACATGATAACGATGGCATAGGGGTGATTCCAGAGGATGTAGGTATAGCCGGCGATGATGGCGGCAGCCATAATGCCCCTGGCCAGCCCGAAGAACTGCAAGGCCAGCATGGCGAAGGTGCTGCCGAAGAGAAAATCAAGATTGAGGAAGATCGGGAACTTGAAATAGTTGCCAACCAGACCTGCGGCGATAAGCGCCAGGCACAACAGGGTTGCGCCGATGCGGTTGGTTTTCGGGTTTCCAGACATTGTGGCGGTTTTTTCCTCAGCCTGCAGGAGCAAATTGTTTGCCTGGTTTGAAAATATCTCGTTTTCAGTCATTGTCTTTATCCTTTAATCCTTTTACACCCATGGCCTTTGCGCGCTTTACATCGTTTTCATTTTTCTTTCTCTGTTCTTTTGTTTCCTTTCAAGGTCGTTCACAGTTCTTTTGTCATTGCTTGATTCAACAGGTTAAACTGCGCTTCCAGTTCAGGGATATGTCTCCCGGCAGCGCTCAAGTCTCCGGCTTTGGCCGCTTTCTCCATCTCGAAAGCCACCTCCCGCAGGCGCTCTCCGCCCACGTTGGCCGATACACCCCTGATGGTATGTGCCTGGCGTTCGATGCCTGTTACATCTCCGGTTTCCAGATAGCCCTTCAGCGCTGCGATCTGCTTCGGGATGTCTTCCAGAAAGCCTTCAACCAACATTCGCGCCAGATCTTCGTCGTCCATCAGCCGAGCCATCAAGCCAGCCCGATCGAAAATCAATGATGAACGGGAGGCATCTTCTTCAGTTTCGTTCTTTTTCATCACTTCTGCGCATCGGTCATCATTTTCCTGCGGCAGCCATTTATCCAGCACTTCCGCCAGCGCCTGAGGCGATATCGGTTTGGTAACATAGTCATTCATGCCCGCCTCAATACAGCGCTCCCGGTCTACCTGCATGGCGTGGGCCGTCATGGCGATAATAGGAAGGATGAATGATGAATGGGAATCATCTGTTGCAGATTCTTCATCATTCATCATTTTCCTTTCGCCCTTCCTAATTCTCTTTGTGGCCTCGAATCCGTCCATCACGGGCATCTGTACATCCATAAGCACCAGGTCGTAGGGCAGGGTTTCCAAAGCCTTGAGCGCTTCAGCGCCGTTAGCCACCGCATCTGCTCTCAGACCCAGTTTCTTCAGGATGCCCAGCGCCACCTGCTGGTTGGTGATGTTGTCCTCGGCCAGCAGAATGCGGGCTTTGCTGCCAGCGAACAAGTTCAGTGTCTCACGGGCCATATAGCGGGTAGCGATTGGCATCTGAGTTGACTTGTTCCGATCATCCAGCACCAGGGATAAAACGGCTTTGAACTCCTGGTGTCGTACCGGCTTGTTCGCATACCCCGCAAAGCCAATCTCCTCCAGACGCCGGGCGTCGCCCCGTCTCCCCAGAGAGGTCAGCATTACCATCCGGGTATCATTCATGCGTTTGTCCACCTGGATGATTTTGCCCAGAGTCTCGCCATCCATACCCGGCATCTGCATATCAATCACGGCGATGCGGAAGATGTCGTTCTCGTCAATCGCCTTGTAAAGAATCTGGAGCGCCCCTATACCGTCCATCGCCTCAGTCGGACGCATACCCCATGAGGCCATGCGAGTGAACAGAATTTCACGGTTTGTGGCGTTATCGTCCACGATCAGCACCCGCACGTTGTGCAAGTCGGCAGGCAATGTATTCTCTATATACGCATCCCCAGTCTGTTTGCCAAGTCGCGCCGTGAACCAGAACTCAGATCCCTTGCCTTCTTCGCTGTTCACGCCGGCTTCACCATTCATCAGCTCGGTCAGTTGTTTGGAAATGGCCAATCCCAAGCCGGTACCGCCGTATTGCCGCGTGGTCGAGGTATCCACCTGGCTGAACTTGTCGAAGAGCAGACCAATCTTGTCTTTTGGAATGCCGATGCCGCTGTCGCGTACCGAAAATCGCAGCAAAACGGTCTCCTGTTCTCCTGCTCCCTGCTCTCTGCCCCCTGCATCCTCTTCCAGCGAAACGCGAATAGCCACCTCGCCGGCAGGGGTGAACTTTACGGCGTTGCCCGCCAGATTGTTGAGAATCTGGCGAAGGCGTCCCGGATCGCCGCGCAGCATCGTCGGTACGTCCAGATCGGCGGAGCATAGCAGCTCCAGCCCTTTCTCTTGAGCACGCATAGCCATCTTGGCTGCGCTGGCCATCTCGGCCACCGCCGCCATGTGATTCGCGCGTGCTGTGGCTTCCTCGAGATAGATATTGACCTCTTGGAGTTCGGTGGTGCGCTCGGCGACCAGTTGCTCCAGTTCTTCGCGCCGGCGGCGGATTCCGCTGCTCACAAAAGTGAGCGCGGCGGTGAGCGCCAGTCCCGTCAGGGCGACCAGCCAACCCAGCCGAGCCGGATACAGACTCATGAACTCCGGTCCTGCATGGGCGGTCACGCCAAAGACCTTGCCGAAGGCAAAGACGGTGCGAGTCACGGAGAGCAACGCGGTCGGGGGACTGTCGGGATTCCAGGAGATGGCGAGCAACTCGGATGCTGTGTCCTTGTGCAGAAGTGAGATTTGCATTAGCGCCGAGTTGTCCGGAACCACACTCCTCATCAGTGTTCCCATCTGCAGCACGGCCAGGGTGAAACCACGCAGTAGCCTCGGCTCCCCGCCGCCAAAGACAGGCCGGTAGATCAGCATACCTTTCTGACTGCCTGTTGTCTGCACCAGAGTGATGGGGTCGGCGCCGGTGGCAAGGCCGGTGCGTTTCGCCTCTTCAAGGGCAACGCTGCGCAGCGGTTCCGAGCCAAGATCGTAGCCCAGGGCGCGTTCGTTGCCAGCCCAGGGCGCTATGCGTAAGACAGGATAATACACTGTGCGTCCAGAGGCTGGAACCCGATTCCCTTGCGCGTCCTTCTGCCAAACCTCAAACCCTGTCAAACCGTCAGCGCGGGCGGCCTCCTCGAAGTGGGACTTATCCGCCGCAGGTACAGCCGGTATCCATTCCCAAGCCTGGACCGTCTGGTTCTTGGTCAGATAGCCAGTGAACTGCCGGAATTCCTCGGAAGTGACTTGCTCGCTGCCTTCGTAGAAGCATGATAAACCTTCCAGTTTGATATCGCGGAGGTCGCGCAGTATTTCGGCAACCGCCTCTGCGCGGCCTGCCGCCAATAGCGCAAAAGCCCTGTTGCGGTCACGGGTCTCGTATTCGTGGATCATATAGGCTGCAAAAATGGTCAGGACCAGTCCGACAGCGGCTGTCAGGACCGGTTCGAGATGCCGCAGCCGGCGTGGCAAAGGCCCGGCAATCCGGGAGCGTCTGGCCAGTAGCGCCGAACCTGTCAACAGAATCGCTGCCAGCGCCAGCGTCAGCAGAGCAGGCGGCAGCGCGGCGCGGGCAAGTATCCAGTTCCAGTCGCGAGCGTCGATGTCCATGCACAGCACTGCGAGGACAGATCCTGTCCCTTTATAAGCCCCGGCGCATATAATGAGATCATCCGCTCGTTCGACATAAGTGGTCTTGGGATCCCGCTGCTTGCTGGCCGGATTTTCATATTCGTAGTCCACCCAGCCGCTGCCTTTGGACTGAGCAATTTGCTGAATCTCCCGGCGAAAATACTTCCCCCCGGACCAATCTTTTTTGTCGAGCAGGTTCTGTCCGACCAGTTCCGGCTTGACCGGGTGAGCCAGCATGGTCATGTTTTGGTCGTAGGCGAATGTGTAGAGATCGCCCTTACAGAACTTGCCCTGTGGATTGTTGATTTCTTTCAGGAAGCGCTCCCTGTCGTTCTTCCGGTAGAAGTCCACGGCATTGCGCACCATCACCTGGGCGTTATCCGGGCTGGCGAGGTCTGATATCGCGGCCTGCGTGTCATTGATCGGGATCAATGCCGAAACCCAGGTTCCCCAGCGGTCGGTATAGGGTCCTTCGGTGGCTGCATTATCGGTGACGAAGACGCGGCGATAACCTTCCGGGGCTTCGTCATAGACCTGACCGGGCGGGGAATAGTCCTTTGATCCGGTCGGTTCGCTGTCCACGAAGAAGAAGAGCGCGCCGTCGGTGTTGCGGCCAATGAGATAGACAAACCGGTATTGCGGGCTGGCCGAACGGACGGTGGCCAACTGTTCCTTGAACCGGAGGTAAGCGGGTTTCTCCAGGTCATCCTCCGTACCGGTCAGCGCCTGGATGTGCTCGACATTCACCGCCTGCACCACAATTTGTGTCCGCTGAAGCAAGTCAGCGCGCATATCGCGGTCGGCCTGCACCACCGCTCGCCAGGAAATCAGCGCCCCGGCGGCGAAAATAACCAGAAGAAGCGCAGCCGTCAGGTGCGGTTTTTTCGTACCATGAAAACGGGTTGTCTGTTTATCACTCATGATAGAGCCTCTTTCTTGTTTTATCACTCATTTTACGACATATTGAACTCTTTAAGCCTTGTTAGCCAGAACTCGATTGATCGTTTCTCTAAGCCCCTTAAGCTGCTGTGTGAGCATTATTTTCATCACCCCAGTCTTCAGGGCCAAGCCTTTCGGGGCTGCGGCCTGAAGCATGGGCAGGTTTTTGCGACAGATTTCCCTCAGGTCCAGAGGTGTCTGTTTACCAGGTGCTTGTCCCCGGTAGGTAATCATCAAACCACTTACTTCAGCAGCCTTTCGAGTCGCCTTCAGTGCTTCAGACAGGGTCAACAAAGTGTTCGAACCCTGAGGCTGGTCATCCATGGCCATTTCCAGGTTCCCCATCACAACCTGGAGCTGGTTGTTGAAATGGTGGGCGACTGCGCCTGCCATGCGGTTCAGGCTTTCAGTCTTTTGAAGTTGCCAGTTCTGTACCTCTATTTTGGCTTTTTCCGCTTCCGCCTGCTTGCGCTCAGTAATATCACGGACGGTAACGAAGAGGATCTGCCGCCCTTGCAAGGGAAAGGCCCGAGAAGTGATTTCGACTGGAAAAACGGTTCCATCCTTCTTTCGATGAAAGCGAAGAGGGATGCTCAAAATCCGATCGGGACTTGTCTGCACCTCATGGATGAGTCGGCGGGTCTCCTCTGGTTCTGCCGATAGATCCATACTCCTCTTGGTGAGCAACTCTTCCGAGTCGTAGCCATATAGCGCTGAAGCCATACTGTTGGCCTTAAAAACCATGCCCGTATCGGCGGCGATCAGAAAAAGCGCGTCAGTCGCCGATTCAAACAATAGACGATACCGCTCATCACTTTCACGTAGCGCAGCTTCGGCCTGTTTTTGGAGAGTAACATCCAAGTGTTGGATGATCGCATTGACCACCTTGCCTTCTGAGTCAAAAACTGCTGATATCGTCACATCAAGTATGGCATGTTTTGATCTTTTTAATTCCAGATACTGGACCAGGGACGTGTCGTATTCGGTTGTAAACCGGACCGTGCTGCCTTTTTCAAATACCTCACGGACCAGGGGCATCAAGCCCTGGTCTTCAATCTGCCTATCACGAAAAATATTGTATTTGCCGACCAATTCATCGTCGCTGATGTGGAGTTGGTTAAGCAGGGCCCGGTTGGCGCGGATAAGAGTCCCCTTGTCGTCGGATATCCACATGGAGACAGGACTCTGCTCAATTACGCTGTCTAAAAAAATGCGTAAACGCTTGCGTTCACTAATGTCCAGCACAAGCCCTTCCAAAATAACATCTGCGCCGTCAATATGGTATCCGGTTGAACGATCTTCGAACCAGCGCCAGTTCCCGTGCGCATCCTGGATACGATATTCAATGCAAAACGGTTCTCTTGTCGTTACGTTGCGAATGATTTGGTCAACGCCGGGGATGTCGTCCGGATGAATCGAATTGTGCCAGAGTATCGGCTGGGCATACAACTGCTCCGGCGAATAGCCAAGAATACTATTCACTTGATCCGAATAGAACATACCACCGCGTTTATTGGAGAATGAGTAAACAATACCCGGCATACCTTCGACCAGTGCCCGATAATGCCTCTCGCTATCCAGTAGTGCCTGTTCTGCCCGTTTTCGAGCAGTGATATCAACCATGGTTATAAGGCTCTGTTCCCCGTTAGCGATAACAATTCCGGTAAGAAGAACGTACAATGGTGAGTTGTCATTAGCCGACAGGGTCACCTCGCATGATTCCTTGACTTTGCTTGTAAATACTTTCTCTACAAAAAGATTATAGATCGGTTTTGTATAGTCGGAAATGAAAAAGCCAAGCCGGCTGGTTTTCAACCGCGAGCGTTCTTTGCCAAGCATTTGCGATCCGCAGATGTTTAGCTCAATAATTTCATCATCTTTTGAAATGGTAAAATTACCGGATGGCGCAAAATCATATAATTCAGCGTATTTTTCGGCGGCATCCAGTGCTGCGGATTTGGCCAGAAGTAGTTCTTCGTTTTGCAATTCCAGCTCTATCTGGTACACCTGAAGCTCATGAATGAGTTTCAGGGAATCGCCTTCGGAAAGTGGCAAATCTGATTTTGAGGATTTCCTTTTTAGCGAATCTTCTGCTTTTTGGCGAAGAATTGCGGCGGTGGTTTTGCTACAGGTATTTTCCATATTTGCCTTCCACTCTGAAATGTGAGTTTATATCTTGTCTGAGATATACGATTTCATAGGCTTTTCTTGCTTTGCAATAGTGCATCTTCCAACTGTTTGCGTTCGGTGATGTTACGATTCACATCCATTATCTTTCCGGTTTTTGCATCGAGGATAAGCATCCCATCAATGGGAAAAACTGGCACCGGGGGGACTAATGGGTTTCTTCAATCGGGGCGCTACATGAGCCTTCTGATATTCAATTTTGCGAACTGTGTTTCGATCCGACACCATTTTTTCGGTCCCCTAACTGTTTCTTATGTGTAAATTGGAAATTAATCTGCTGCTGATTAAGTAATGTTTAGATACGAATAGTACCTCTTTCACCCGGTAACTTTCCAAATGCTTTCATCAATAGCAAGGCTGAAGGATATTGGGTTCTTCATAATCGGTTGGATATCCGCTTCCACAAAAGCCACGCCAGACTGCACCGAGGCGGTTAGGCATCCGATATATACCAAAATATACTGAGTACCGTGAATTCGTGAAAGTTGGAATAAGAAACGTATAAATTTATCCGGCGCCAAGTATATATAAATGTGGTGGCCAACAAAGAGCAAACCATCATGAAGCAACCATTG
>JBAXVB010000739.1:0-2213 GCA_037129415.1 Deltaproteobacteria bacterium | reverse complement strand
GATGAACCGTTGTTTATTCTGCAGGACAAAAAGAATACCGAACAGGGAACAAAAGGAACCACCACCACCGAACAGGGAACAAATGAACCCGAAAATGATTCAATTGTGTCCGTAAGTGATCCGTCTAATACGCGCGCGCGGCTTGCTGCTTTAAAAGCAGCTTCTTTGTTAAAAGAAAAGCAACAGCAGCCGTGCGCGCGCACGAGTATAGACGATGAATTCCATGCGCTTTTTGGTGTTCAGTTACCGGTCGGGAGTGATCCGGCAGCCGTGGGGGTGATGATCAGCAGAAAGAAGGCCGGCAAGCTGGATGTTAAATCACCGCTTGCTTACCTGAACAGTTTGTCTGGAAAGGTAACGCCAATTCTGGCGACACCACCACCACCGGCGCTTCCTTCTGTGACCGATAACAGGTTGAGTCATGCCGATATGGCCCGTATTGATTCGATGTGGAATGCCATGGATCATTCGCAATACAAAGAGAAAGCACTGGCAAAGGATCAGACAGGCAAGAAATACCCAGTACCAGTGGAACTGTTGGCCAGGTCGATATTTAACGCTGAAATGATGGCACAGGGAGGCATACAATGAATTTACCCGAAGTTGGATTTGTGAGAATATGGCAGATAGTCGGGGATGTTAAGCGGGGTGCTCCGCCGTTGATCCCAATAAGCAGATCCGCATGGTTTTTGGGAGTGAGAAATGGCAGGTATCCGAAGGGGATAAAACTCAGTGAACGGACAACAGTCTGGCGGATTGAAGATATCCGGAAGCTGATAATGGATTATGGATGATGGCCAGAATCAACCAGGGCGGCGGAATATTCCGCCGTCAAAAACCGTCCAGAAATCTTGAATGTTCACAGGCATTTAGAAAGCTCAATTTTGAGCCGTCTAACTATGTGACATCACAAGGTAAAGAGATGCCGATGTACGACCTAACCGCCCAGAAGCAGGGCAACAGCTCCGCCACCAGGCGACCCCCAAACAATAGAGGTGACTCATGGAAACCATTTATGACCATAATCCTACACCGGAAGA
Organism: Deltaproteobacteria bacterium; assembly: GCA_037129415.1. GTDB lineage: Bacteria > Desulfobacterota > Desulfobacteria > Desulfobacterales > Desulfatirhabdiaceae > RAAP-1. Next base: position 1,173 of record JBAXVB010000739.1, on the reverse strand, counting down.
AATCCATTATGTTGGTCTTGATTTGCCCATGTTTACCACATATGGATTACCTAAAAGTCAAGATAGTCATTACGCGCTTCTGGCGGATCTGTATCATTTCAGGAAAAATAAGCTGAAAATGGATGAATACATTAACAAAATTAAGGATACTGTTTATCAATGGGGTGTTAAATATTCTCATTATCATTATTCCGAAGAATCAGAGCGCGTTTAAAGTAGTGTTCTGCATGGGGTGATGTACAGCATGTTTCATCTGATGAACTAAATCACCTTCTATTGGCCGGGATCAGAATACCATCGACGGTCAGCACGAATGATCCGGCAGGCTTCCTGATGGTACTGCTTATGGATGATGTAACTTGAGGTTACGGCATGATCCGATAGGCGTGTTCCCAGATGTTGAGCTTATGGCACGGTGTCAGATGGTTTTTAAATGGCTGTAATGATTTGATAATGTTCTCAAGAAAATGTTGAACATCTGGGAAGAGGTATGATGTTTGGATATGGGTCAGATAACTGAGGTCAGTAAAGTCAGTACGCATACAAGGCATTTCCAGTTTTTTTTATTGCAACACCATCCATGTAAAAAGGTACTTTCCAACTCTTTTTTTTCTCTACCGGCGTTCAACCTGCTACGCATTCCTGAGTTTCAAAAAAAAGCCAATGCAAACGTTTAGGCAGGCTTCCTGATGCTGGACATCTGGTACAGTGTCAGATGATCCGGGACAGAATCTTTTCCCATAGATATCATCATCCCATTTACGGAATTTTTCAGTTGAACAGCTTCAGTTTTCCTGATAGTTTGAACCCCAATTAACACCTTTCATAATCTTCCAAAATTACACACAACATGTAAAAAACGGGATAATATTGGGATAGCGTTTTCGTAAACATGCAATAAGTACCAGAATTATTTAAACATCCAAATAAGTCAAAAGGGATTGGATATCCGTCCTCACCGCAAACGCATGGTGGAGGAAGATATGGAGACCAAGTTCAAGAATCCGGAAGACCCTTTCCGTCTGGTTTTTGTCTGCGCCATGTGGATGACCGGCTTCGATGTGCCAAGCTGTTCGACCCTCTATCTCGACAAGCCCATGCGCAATCATACGCTTATGCGGCATCCTTCATTTCTCAGTTGACACTTTCTGACTGTCTGTGTCAAGCCACGCC
>JBAXVB010000738.1:0-2214 GCA_037129415.1 Deltaproteobacteria bacterium | reverse complement strand
CTGCTGGGCTATTCCCGTGAAGAGCTGCTAACCCTGTCCATTCACGATGTCGAAACAAACATATCTACTGAATCAATTCTCCGCCGTATCGAATCCTCCGGTGCTTCAGGCCATGCCCGGTTTGAAACATCACTTTGCTGCAAGGACGGATCCATGGTGGATGTTGAAATCAGCGCCACACATATTAAAGTGATAACTTCCCCCTTTGGGAAAGGGGGATTTGAGGGGATTTTCACTGTAAAAGATACAAGCCTGTTTCTCTCGATCGTTCGGGATATAACCAGGCATCGTATGGATGAAGCTGAAAAAGCCCGCATCGTTGCCCTTGAACAATCAGTTCAGGGCACGCTGGAAGAAACCCTGGCGGTCCATGCTGTGGCATCATCCAATAACGTCAATTTGCGTGAACAACTCTTTGAATCTAATAAGTATCTTGAGTGGCGACATCATCATAAAAACCGGTTTTGCGGGCAAGGATTCCAAAACCATCCAAATCATTGTCGAAGATTCAGGCATTGGCATTGCCTCGGAATACCTGGAAAAAATCTTTGATAATTTTTTTCAGGTTCAGGGTGGCATTCTGGATAAAACACAGGGAGCTGGGTTGGGCCTTTCCTTAGTCAGACAGCTTGTCGTGATGCACGGCGGAAGGGTGTGGGCGGAAAGCAGCGGCATCGGAAATGGCAGCCGTTTCGTGGTGGAGCTGCCGGTGAGTGGTCATTGAGGTGGAAAAACATGGGGGGTAGCTCACAGTCCCCTGAAAGGACGATATGAAACTTGAATCTTTCAGCAGGTATTTCTCCTTCCGAACCAGGCTGATGATCGCCTTGGTGCTGATGGGTGTCGTTTCTGCCGGTATTGTGGCTGTTTATGGTTTTTTTCATGAACGCCACCAGATTTACGAACTCATTGAAAAACAGTATGTCGCCGTCAATCAGGCTGAAGTTACGAGGTTTCAAACCCTGCTGAATCAGCTTAAGGAGAATCTGCTGCTGGCAGCCACGATGCCCCGTGTACAGGAGCTGATCCGCGCCCATGACAACGGTGGCTATGATCCGGAAAGCAGCTCTACCTACAACCAGTGCATTCAGCGATTGGAGCTGATTTTTGTGGCCATGCACAAAAACAGCGGTCGGTATGTTCAGATACGCATTCTTGACCAGACCGGCATGGAACTGGTCCGTGTGGACTGGGATGGAAAAGAGCCGATAGTGGTTCCGGCCATGAGCCTCCAACAAAAGGCGGACCGGCCCTATTTTGTAGAAACCAAAAAGCTGACTGCTGGCCAGATTTACATCTCCGATCCGGATCTGAATCAGGAAAATGGAAAAATCGTCATTCCTCACCAACCTGTCATGCGCCTGGCAACCCCGATTTTTAACCAGGTCAATGAATTCCGGGGAATCCTTGTCATCGATATTGATGCGAAACTTGTAATTCGCGGGGCCGTTCCCACCATGGCGGATACAGACGATGACTATCGGACATTTCTTGCGACCAAGCGCGGATTCTACATTCATCACAGCAGTGATCCGGACAGGGAATGGGGCGGGCCGGATAACTTGAACACTGGCCATTCGCTCTGGAAAGACTATCCACTGGAGGCGAAAACCCTTTTATCCGGAAGATCAGGCGGGGTGGAAGTCGGGCAGTGGGAAATCTTTTTTGCGCCTGTGTTATTGCTGTCAGACTCTGATTCTGGCAGTTTTTTGGTTCTGGGTACGATTGCGCAGCATAATCGTATTCTATCTGCCGCCAATCAATTTATTAGCATCTTTTCTGCAGTTATGATTCTGGTTGTTGGATTGGCCATAGTTTCTGCGGTTTTGCTCTCACGTCTGATGACTGCTCCTCTGAATTCTCTGCGCATGGGGTCCAAGCAAATCGCTTCCGGAAGACTGGATCAGCGGATTCAGGTCAAGGGCGCCCCGGAATTCATTGAACTTGCCCTGGATTTTAATGAAATGGCCGCTATGCTGGAAGCATCTTATAGAGGTCTTCAGGCCGAATATCAGCATCTGTTTGAAAACGCCAATGATGCCATTTTTATTCATGATTTAAACGGTCAGATACTAAATGTCAATGAAACCGCTGTCCGGCGTCTGGGGTACAGCCGGGAAGAACTCCTGACCAAAAAAGTTCAGGAAATCGACACACCTGAAGAGGCGCGCCTGTTTCACATAAAGCAGACGCACATCAGTGAAAAAGGGACAG
>JBAXVB010000737.1:0-2224 GCA_037129415.1 Deltaproteobacteria bacterium | reverse complement strand
GGTGGGTTAATTTATCTGAGCAGGGGTGGGTTAATTTATCTGAGCGCTATAGCTGGAAGAGGTCGCCCATCAACGCCGGAACACGATCTGCCGGAGGAGCCATATGGATCACCTGATTGCCTGTTATCACGCCCACACCGCCACACCGATAAGCCCCGACCTCGTCAATCAACCCTGTCATCAGGATTCGGTGCGCTTCCAGCAAGTTTGATTCATTCTCTGGCCGCCACTGTGTGAAACTGTCGTAGGCGGCAATGGCGTTGCGCACCTCCTGAATTTCCCGGGGAGGCGCGATGATTCGCCGGCCATCCATGATTGCGGTGACCTGTTCTTCACTCAGCATGTTTCCCTCAATGGCCAGTGAGCCCCGAATGGTGCGAATGCGATTAACGCGCCGAAGTCGCAGAGACATTGCGACATCCGTGAGTGCGGTGAGACGCCCAACAGCCTCACTGACCTGGGCTACCAGGTTCAAAATGGCTTGGGTGATGGTATAGGGCGGCTGATAGGGTCGTTTTGGGTTCATAAGATAAACTCAGGTCATTTTACAACACGAGCATTTTTTCTATCGTCTCATTGAAACCTCGGAAAAAGTCATAGAATTCCAGGGCATTAGCAATACTGGGCGCACCATCCGGTACCAGGATATAGTATTAACAGCGAAACCGTCAACAGCATTTCCCATAAATTGTTAATGAAAATTGAGGCATTGATCATCGTTCCGGCACAGATCATCATGACTGCTTTATTTCCCCCTGGAAAATTAAGTTACCAGAAACCAATCCAAGAGATATTTTGGCCTCCCAGCCTCACCTTTTTCAAAAAGGGAATCGTTATTCGTCGCAGTGGCCGAAACGATGATCAATGCCAAAACTGAACAGCCTCCCAGTGATCTACATGTCACTCTTCTGACTTCAGACTTTTTTCTTCTTGACAGATCAAATCCATTCATATATCAAAACAGTAACAATGTTTCGTTTTTAATATATTTTTATTTAAATTATTACTGATGTTATCTATATATCAGCAAGTTATAAAAAATAATTCACCAGAACATTATTTTTTTATTTTTGTGATTAGAGGGTTCAAATCGCAATATAAAACTTTTATTTATTATTTCAATTTGTTGAATGGGATGATTTTGGCAAACGGTGACAAGAGCGTTTTAGACAGTAACAAGGTTTTTAAGCATGAAATTCAGAAAAGGCTTGAAACAGCGGTTCTGGAGATATTCTCCGAATCGGATTTTCATCAGGCCAATATCCGTACGGTTGCAAAAAAAGCGGGGGTGAGTTTTAGCACCATTTACGGCTATTACGGCAGCAAGGAAGGGCTTGTGTTCGCCGTTGTGGATGTGTGGATGGGAAAACTGACGGACCGGATTATTGACCACCTTCAGGGCATCGAAGATTTAAAGGAAAAACTCAGAAAGGTTTTCTGGCTTCAGATTGATTATTATGAAAAAAATCAGGGCTTGGCCAAAATATTGTTTATGACCCTTCCGATGAAAACATGGATGGCGGATAAAACCTTTCAACAAAAAAAAATGATGAATCTGTTTCTTGAAGTATTAAGGCAGGGGCAGAAAGAAGGGATTTTAAACCCCAATGTCCGTGCTGGCGTATTGATGGATTTTATGATGGGCTTTGTACAGCGAACCTTTTTTATGTGGGTTTCGCGTGGCCAAAAAGAAAGTTTGATTGCTCAGGCCAATGTGTTGTTTGAAATGGTATGGCGGGCAATCACAGTTCCCTGATTAGGAATTGTGATGAGAAATTGCCCGGTTTTTTATAATCAGGTAGGTTATCGGATGTCATATAATGAAAACCAGGAACCTTTGGACTGCCAGGGAGTAGCTTATGAAAATTCTTAAAATTGATCACCTCGGAATTGCCGTCAACAGCATTGATGAACGAAAAAATTTCTGGACTGAAGTATTGGGTCTTTCCTTTGCTGGTTCTGAAACGGTTCAGGAGCAGAAAGTTACTACAGCGTTTTTCCCGGTGGGAGAAAGCGAGATTGAACTTCTGGAATCCACGTCCCCGGACGGCCCTATTGCCAAATATCTTGAAAAACGGGGAGAAGGGATTCAGCATGTAGCCTTCCGTGTTGAAAATATAGAAGAGGCTCTGGAAGAATTAAAAGCCAAGGGTATCAAACTCATTGATGAAAAACCCAGAATCGGGGCAGGCGGGGCAAAGATCGCCTTTCTTCATCCGAAGGC
>JBAXVB010000736.1:0-2224 GCA_037129415.1 Deltaproteobacteria bacterium | reverse complement strand
AAGGAGCATACAAAAAAAATATCAAAAGTCAAGAAATATTTTTCGAAAACTCAAGGATATACGGTTCCGGAGACGGCTCCGCCTAAATCCAACTGAAAATTTTTACCGGTAACAGTCTGCCCCACAGTAACCACTATCGATTGTGCGCCGGCGCAATCCCGAACACTCTGCGGTGATGCCCAGAATTCTTGGATGTAGTTTTCACTATTTGACCATGTTTGCAGATAGTAGGTTCCCGCAGGCAGACCGAGTATCGTATAGGTTCCATTCGCAGGATCGACAACGACATTATTAACCCACATAAGACCGCCGCATGGTGATCCGGTAAAAGCATTTATAACGATGTACTTGCCGGTCAGCGGCGTTACGCCATCGCTTTGATAAACGGTTCCGGAGATGGCTCCGCCTAAATCCAACTGAAAATTTTTACCGGTGACTGTCTGCCCCACAATAACCACTATCGGTTGGGCGCTGGCGCAATCCCGAACGCTCTGTGGTGATGCCCACCATTCCTTGATGTAGTTTTCTTCATTTGACCATGCTTGTAGATAGTAGGTTCCGGCAGGCAGACCTGGTGTCGTATAGATTCCAGTTGCTGGATTGACGGTAGTAGCTTCAACCATTGTATAACTGCATGGCGATCCGGTAAAAACACCTATACCGATGTTCTTGCCGGTCAGCGGCGTTACGCCATCGCTTTGATACACAGTTCCGGAGATGGCTCCTCCGCCAGTCGTTTCTTCAACAGACCCCGCAAAAGTGGAAACAGCGAAAAACATTACGGCCAAACATAAAAACAGTCCTGACAGTTTTTTCATGGCAATATCCTTTCTTTTGATGGTTTCTTCGCAGCTACAGGTTTATACCCGTGTACATTATAAATACCTGGCTGCCTTATCGGTGGGCATACAATATTGTGAATACTAAGTCAACAATAATATCCTCTGTCACTGTGACTTTATGCTATTCAAATATCGTTTATAAAACAAACGATTATGGCGACATTTGATCTTTATGTGTTTTTGCGACAATCTTCAGAATCAGCTATTTTAATACAGTCAATACGCCAGCTTCTAAAGGTTGGGATCATCATATCCATGAATCTCGATACAATAACATTGATTACAGATCATAATGGAATGTCGTTTTTGATTCTGTCACCCCTTGCCCGGTTAAACCGAAACGGATAAGGCCGAACCGGAATATTGTGGTTTCGTAGTTGCCCGCTGGTAAACATCTCCGCGCTGACGGCAAGCGCATCGCTGCGATATTTAAACCAGTCTGCCACAGTGTTTCTGATAGTAAGAATCCATAAAAATCTGCTTTAAAAAAGGTAACACTTTCTCCAAAGAGAAGAAGGAGAAAGTGATATGAGCAAAAAGCAGTTTGATCAGCAGCAGAAGGTTGCAATCGTTGAGAATGCCAAAGAGATTGGTGTTAAAGAAGCATCCGAGATAGCTGGGGTGCATTATACGACGGTTTACGAATGGACCCGAGAGATAGAAGCAATTGGGAAGGAAGCCTTTTTAGCCCACGAAACAAAGCGTGTAGTCAGGGGCATCAAAGAGATCACTGAAAAACAGGAGCAGTTGGTACTGGATACCCGGCATCCGGGGTATGGTCCTGGACAGATTCGAAACCAGTTACGCAGACAGGCCGAGACAGTATCTATTCGAACGGTGCGTAGAATTCTGGAGGCCAATGGGTACAAGGCATCTGGCATGAAGTTAACGGGTGAGAAGGCAAAACGGTTTGAGGCTAGCCGTCCTTTGGAGCTTGGACAGATGGATATTTTGCAGTTTTTCATTCATAAGCTTCAGGTGTATTTGATTTTGTTGATTGATGATTTTTCGCGGTTTATTCTGAGTTGGAGTTTATTGGAAGCGACTTCTATTGACGCTGTTATTGATGTGGTTCAAAGGGGCATGGCGCGTTACGGAAAGCTTGAAGAGTTGTTGACAGATAGGGGCTTTGTTTTTTATTCTTGGAGATGCGCCAACCGATTTGAGCGGTATCTCGAGGTGGAGCGGATTGAGCATACACACGCAAGGCCTCATCATCCCCAGACACTTGGAAAAGTCGAGGCATTAAACCTAAAACAATCGTAATATAAATAGCAAATGCCAATAAAAAGAACTTGTTTGCTCTACTTTCAATGTGTTATACTTAATGTTCAAGTTTTTTTATTTAAGCCGCTGCTGGCATCATTTCTCCTATTGAGCCA
>JBAXVB010000735.1:0-2232 GCA_037129415.1 Deltaproteobacteria bacterium | reverse complement strand
TGAAGTGCGCATTGTGGGTTCGGTAAACTTTGCGGGCCAGGTGTCCGGAATCATTCTCATCCATGTTAAAAAAGATTTTGCCTTGATCATGACATCCGCCATGCTGGGAATTACTCCCGATGAGCTTGAAGGCGATGATGAAATCAAGGACGTTATCAGTGAACTCAGCAACATTATCGGCGGAAATCTCAAATCATTCTTTAACGATTCCGGTTTTTACTGTGCGCTTTCGACCCCGTCCATTACCCTGGGTGGTGATTTCACCATTAAAACCCTGAATACTGAAAGATATGAAAGCCTGAGTTTCAGCTATCAGCAGCATACGATAAGGATTGAGGTCGGGGTCAAACTTCAGAGCGGGTATCAGGCGGAAGATGCGAAGGGATCAGGACTTCCGGCTGCATCTCGAGTTGACCCTGCCAAAATTCGAAACATGGATATTTCCACCAAGGTTCCTGATTCTGTAATCAATGTGTTTAACACCATGCTGTCCATGGATGTCCAGGTGAGCAGCACTATATCGCAGGTCGATTTGGAGGGGATGCGAACGGTTGGGGCTGTGAGTTTTGCAGGGGATGCGATGGGATTGATCAACATCCACGTTACATCTCAGTTTTCCATCCAGATGGCGGCTGTAATGCTGGATATGGACATCAACGATGTTGATGGTGAAGCAGATGTTAATGACGTGATAGGAGAGATCAGCAATATCGTCGGCGGCAATTTGAAATCCATCTTCTCCGATGTCGGATTGCGATGTGAACTCTCCACACCTTCCATCACAAGGGGCAGTGACTTCAAAATCGAGTCCATGAACATGGAGCGGTATGAGCGTTTTGCCTTCAGTTATCAGGATCATGTTTTCTTTGTTGAATTCGGACTTAAGTTAGCTGAAGGACTGAATATTCCGCTGGATGATGTCAGTGAAATCAATTATCAGGTTGCCGATAAGAGCTCGCCAGCTCCTGCGGAATGGCCAGATCTCTCCGGTATTTCAGATAAACCCGATTCTTTGCCTATTGAAATTGAAGCGCCTGTTTCCAGGCAGGCTGAACAGCCAGAGGAAATGCCTGCTGTTTATCACCAGAAGAACTGGACGGATGAACCCAAGATCTCGTCGCCAGTTGATGTGAACCTGAGTTTTCTGCTGAACATTCCGCTTGAAGTTTCCATTGAGCTTGGCAGAACCCGAATGAAAATCAGCGAACTGTTGAAGATCAGGGAACATACCGTTGTCGGACTCAACAGTCTGGCGGATGAACCTGTGGATATTCTGGTCAACAATAAACTCGTTGCAAAAGGTGAGGTTGTGGTAGAAGGTGGAAAATACGGAATCCGGGTAATTGAAGTATTAAGTCGAGAGGACCGCATCAAAAGTTTTAGATAAATGGCTATGGAAAGAAGCTTGATGTCCAGGAGCTTTTATCTTGATAATATTTCTGGCCAATATTTGTGGCATGCATATTGCCGTTTAAGCATTGCTTTTGATATATGTAAATCTGCAACGGGTGCCACGGAGGGATCCCATGCTTGTTATTACACGTAAGTTGGAAGAAAAAATCACCATTGGCAATGATATTACCATCAGCGTTCTGGGAATCAAGGGAAACCATATCAAGCTGGGAATAGAAGCTCCCCGGCACACTCCCATATACAGGACCGAGGTATATAAAAGCATTGTTGAAGAAAACCTTCGGGCGGCAGCAGTGCCGCAAGATGTATCATTGCTGTCATCAAATGAGCAGACTGAGGTGCTGGATGAATAACAGACGATCATCACCTTTCACAGTGAATTCTGGAGCAGGTATGTTAACCGTATCGACAACCCGTTTTGGGGACATCTTAATCGAAGAGGACCGAGTAATCCATTTTCCGGAAGGACTGCTTGGGTTTCCAGATCAGAAAGCATATATTATTCAGCAACATAAGCCGGGGTCATCTTTTTATTGGCTTCAGTCAGTTGATCTTCCCCATCTGGCATTTGTCATCGTCAATCCATTTTTGGGAGAAAAAGACTATCTCAAGGAACTTCCGCCTTCTGATCAGTCATATTTTAACGGTATTGAAGACGGTCGCACTCTGGCTTTGGCTCTGGTAACCATCAAACCAGAGTCTGTTCCGCCGCTGACCATGAACCTGGTCGGTCCCGTGATTATCAACCTTGAAACCCGGATCGGCAGGCAGGTTGTCCTTTCATCGACCCGTTATACTTGCAAGCATCCGCTGATTTTT
>JBAXVB010000734.1:0-2245 GCA_037129415.1 Deltaproteobacteria bacterium | reverse complement strand
TCACGCAAAGGCGCAAAGACGCGAAGAACATTTTTTTCGTGTCTTTCGTGTGTTTCGTGGTTTAAAAGTATTTCCACGGTAAACCAATAAAAATATCCTGTCCTCTGTCTTCTGCGTTCCGCCTTCTTACAGAGTGCGGGCAAGAAATACTACAAACCAAGGGGTTATTCAAGTCTGAATGTAAAAAATCTCAATAAGATCATTGACAGGAATTATCAAAAAGTATATCTATGATCGTCTTAAGTCAGAGGGTGATGGAGAGGTGGCCGAGCGGCTGATGGTCCCGCTCTCGAAAAGCGGTATCCTGTCTAAAAACGGGATCGTGGGTTCAAATCCCACCCTCTCCGCCAAAGATTCGGGTTTGAATGATGGTCCCCCTGTTTGATTCTGGAGAGATGTCCGAGCGGCCGAAGGAGCACGACTGGAAATCGTGTGCGCTGTTAATAGCGGCGCCGAGGGTTCGAATCCCTCTCTCTCCGCCAGTTTCATACCCATTCCCAGCCCCAATTTTATGGCGTGAACGCGCTTTTTGCTGACCTTCCGATTATTCTGCCAGGAAATCAATATGTCTTATCTGGTTCTTGCCCGTAAATATCGACCTCAGACCTTTGCTGATGTCGTCAAACAAGATCATGTAACGCAAACACTAGGCCATGCCATCTCCTCCGGACGGGTGGCCCATGCCATTTTGTTTACCGGGCCAAGGGGAACAGGCAAAACCACCATTGCCCGCATTCTTGCCAAAGCGCTGAATTGCAAGCAGGGTCCGACAGTCTCCCCATGTAATGTGTGCCGTTCGTGCATCGAGATTACCTCGGGTCAGGCGGTCGATGTCTTTGAAATTGACGGAGCATCCAACAACAGTGTGGATCAGGTCCGCGATATCAGGGATAATGTCCGTTACATGCCTTCCCACAGCCGCTACAAAATTTACATCATTGATGAAGTCCACATGCTCACGGCTGCAGCCTTTAATGCCTTGCTGAAAACGCTTGAAGAGCCGCCTGCCCATGTGCTGTTCATGTTTGCAACCACCGAACCGCAAAAGATCCCCCTGACTATTCTCTCCAGATGCCAGAGACATGATCTTCGCCGGATAGACACCCGATCCATTCTTGAACACCTTCAATCGCTCTGTTTGAAGGAGGCTGTGGATATTCCGCCGGAAAGTCTCCTTATCATTTCTCAGGAAGCCGGTGGCAGCATGAGAGATGCCTTAAGCCTTCTGGATCAGATACTTTCCTTTTCCGAAGGCGAAATCACCCACGATTTGGTCATCAGCCTTCTTGGCGTCATAGACAGACAATTTCTCTTTGATTTTTCCCAGGCGGTATTAAACGGGGATATCACGGAAATTCTGAATCTTATAGAAACAGGTTATGAAAACGGTCTGGACTTAAAGCGCCTTTACAGCTCGCTTGTTGAACATTTTCGAAACCTGCTTGTTGTCAAAATAAGCAAAAATGCTCAAAAACTCGTTGATGTTCCTCCCCATGAAATTGACCGGATGCAGCAGCTGGTTAAATCGGTTTCGGTTTCATCCCTGAATCATATTTTTGAAATGCTGTTTTCAGAGGAAGCCACGCTTCGTTACTCCAGCCTACCCAGATTGGCCTTGGAACTGGTCTTTTTCAGAATTATTCAGACCCGGCCATCTCTGCCAATTGATGATCTCATCGAAAAGCTGGATCTTTTGCGAAAAGAATTTCATCATCCGTCTCAGCGTCATGTTGTTGAAGAACAGCACCCGCGTTCAATCTTGGAGTCTGGTCCGGAGTCTGGTACTGAACTTGGCCCGGAGCCTGAACCCGAACTGAATCGGTCTCGGCCGAAATCAGAACCGCGTGCAGCCGTTCATTCGCATCCCCCTGAAAAAGACCCGCTGCAACTGCTTCAAATCGAAACCCTGGAGTCCGAAGCTGCGCTTGATGCAGCCATGAAGCGGATTGTGGATAAGGTATCGGAAACATCTCCGGCGCTTGCACCCGTTTTATCCCGATCCAAATTGAAGAAAATAGAGAATCATACCCTGGAGATTTATCTTTCCGGAAATGGATTCAACGTGAACAGAATCCGTCAACCGAAAAATGAAGCCATGCTGAAATTGGTTGTAAGCCAGTTATTTGAACAGCCGATAAAGCTTATTATCCAGACTGAAAAAGAACCGCTTCCGGAAAACCAGGTCAAAGCCAGCCAGGCCCAATACCTGAGACAGGAAGCACTAAACCACCCCCTCGTTGCCGAT
>JBAXVB010000733.1:0-2254 GCA_037129415.1 Deltaproteobacteria bacterium | reverse complement strand
CTGGACATGATACTGATATTTTTTATCCTGTCCTCTTTGAGTGCGCTTCTTGCTTCAGGAACATCTGAAGGTGTTAAAAAAATGGGCTGGATTGCGCTGTCGGGGATGACGGCCGGGCTTGCAGTCGGAACAAAATTTACAGGTCTGGCTGCAGTGGCCTTGGCAATGGTGATCATGCTGGATCGTTTTTCCAGAAATAAGACTTTGCGATTGCGGTTACAGGACGTATTTCATTTTGGCATTTTTATTGGTGCAGCCACTGGAATTTTTTTGTTGGGATGGGTAATTCATTTTCACCTGCTAAATCTGCCAGGCTCCGGAGACGCTTTTTTTGTTCCCGCGGGAAGACTGATCCAGGATACTATCAACTTGAATCATATCATGCTGAATGCCAATGCCGGGATTAAGGCCACACATCCTTACTCCAGTTTATGGTGGCAATGGCCGATGATGGTAAAGCCCATTTATTACTGGGCAAACGGGAATAACGGAATATATCTGCTGGGAAATCCCGTACTTTGGTGGGGTGTTGGCGGGGTGTTTACCTGGCTAATGGGATATCTGATATTTGGTCGTGCCAGAAATATAACCACCGAACATATAGCGGATAAAAGTCCCATGCTCTGGGTGCCAATTGCGGGTTATCTGATTTCCATCATTCCATTGGTTCCGGTTGACAGACCTTTGTTTCTGTATCATTATCTGCCGTCGCTGACGTTTTCTTTGCTGGCGAGTGTGCTTTGGTTGGATGTTACCGGATTTGTTCGACAGACAACAATCTTTAAGCAACGGATTGGGTATTATGGAATCATCGGTTTTTGCATTCTCATGTTCACGGCCTTGATGCCTATAACCTATGGTGTTTCATGTTTAAGTCAATATCAAAAAATTTTGGGATGGATCAAATTCGGTCCTTAAGTGTCCGGTGGAAAGTGAAAACTCTCCAGGCTCTCTCGCCGGCCAGATGTCTGTTTTGGGTTCTGGCGACATGGGGTAGCCTCTTTTTATATATCTGGCCACGAATGTTTGTTGCAGCCCCGGATGGCATTTATGCGGGAGATCGGTGTATCTGGGGCGATTGGGCCGGTCATCTATCAGGCATTGCCGTGTTTGCTTTTCGTCCGGTTTCCATGTGGTTTCAGGACCATCCCTTATTCTACGGACTGCCCTTTAATTATCCCTTTGCTTCCAGCATGATATCCGGGATGATGATGAGAATGGGTGCGGATCGGATTTCCGCTATGATAATCCCATCGATCATCACTACTTTGGCGTTGCTGACGATTCTTTATTGTTTTTACCATGCAATCTTGAAGTCCGAAAAGCAGGCTTTTGTTGCGGTCAGCTTGTTTTTATTAAGCAGCGGATTTGGCTTTGTTTATTATTTTCAGGATATTCTTCAAACACCGTCAATCAACACCGTGTTGTTTCCAATTCGGGAATATACGTTTTTGGAAGAAAAAGGCTTATTCTTCCGAAATATCATTGCAAGTGAGCTGTTGCCTCAAAGAAGTTTTCTCCTGGGTTTGCCGGTGGGCTTGCTGCTTTTGATGATTTTAATGAACTGGTTTTCAAAGCCTGATCAACAGCCGTCTGTGCTGCGCTGCCTTCTGGCAGGGATACCCGCGGGCCTGATGATGATCGTCCATACCCACACCTATATGGTTCTGGTGATCACCTGTTCGTGTCTGGCGATAATCAATTTCCGATCTTGTAAAACGATGCTGACTTTTGCTTTGGGGGCAGGGCTGGTGTCTCTTTGGATATACGTCCAACTTCATGGACAATCACTTCCCGGCAGATGGTTTGGATTTATATGTGGATGGAAGTCTGATATTCAGCAAAAAGGCCTGCTGCAGTTTGCGATATTATGGTTGATGAATTGGGGAATGCTATTGCCCCTGGCGGCATGTGGGACATTTCGGATGAAGTATTATCGTCATCCCATGGTTGTGAGCGGATGGGTGCTTTTTATTCTGAGCAATGTGATTCGGTTTCAACCATGGGACTGGGACAATACCAAAATTCTGACATGGAGTTATTTGCTGTTGATCATTCCGGTGATGTCAGTCTTGTCGGTTCTGTGGAAGGACAAGGGGCGCATCGGTAAGGTAACAACAGTCGTTTTTCTGATATTGCTGACGTTTTCCGGTGGATTGGAGGTTATAAAACTGGTAGAAAGTAATCCCAAATCATACAAGATGTGGGATCAATCAAAATTGCTTATGGCTTTGGAGCTTCAGCGAATGCTGAA
>JBAXVB010000732.1:0-2256 GCA_037129415.1 Deltaproteobacteria bacterium | reverse complement strand
TGGTGGGCGGTAAAGGATTTGAACCTTCGACTTCTACCGTGTGAAGGTAGCACTCTCCCGCTGAGTTAACCGCCCCGATGATGTTTCTTAAATAACGATATTGTGCTCATGAAGTCAAGTGTTTTCATCGGGAGTGGGAATAATATTATTCGGGAACGTCATTTCATTGGCTTCAACGGTCGGTTTGCCCAGATCCGAAATGTCTTTGGGCGCCGGAAGATCTTTGATATCTCTCAGACCAAATATTTCCAGGAAATGCCGTGTGGTGGCATAAATCAGGGGTCTTCCGGGGATTTCTTTTCTTCCCAGGATTTTGATCAGTTTTCTGTCCAGAAGCATCCGAATAATGCCGCCGGCATCAACCCCGCGAATGTGTTCGATATCGCTTCGCATGACCGGTTGCTTGTAGGCGATGATCGCCAAGGTTTCCAGGGCGGCCGGACTCAGGCGTTGGGCGGAGGGCTGGATGATTTTTCGTATCCAGTCGGCATATTCCGGACGGGTCCGAAGCTGATACCCGCCGGCTACCTCGACCAGACAGATACTGCCTTTTCGATGGTCATATTCGTCCTTAAGCATTTGAACGGCCTCTTTAATGGCCTTTACGTCGGTTTCAGGAAGCGCCAACTTCATTTTTTCAAGGGTCAGAGGCTCTTCAGAAACAAAGAGAAAACTTTCAATAATGGACTTCAATTCCGGCATTATGGACTTTCATTCAAATACAATGTGATGTTGCCAGTGTCAGTATGCTGGATGATGCTGGCCGCGTTGCGTTTAACCATCTCCAGTATGGCCAAAAAGGTAATGATGATCTCAATCTTTCCATTAAGACTTAAGATCAGTTCCTGAAAAATCAGGGAGCCCCTGTCTTTCAGCAGCCAGATGAGTTCCATCATGCGATCCTTAATGGATAGCTTTTCGGCGACCACATCAATGGCGATATCAGGAGACAGGTTGTCGATGATTCGCTGGAAAGCTTGAATCAGTTCAAACAGATCCACCCGGATTTCACGATCCTGAAGATTTCCAGCACCGGATGTTTTTGCCGGGGACCTGATAAATGTATGTTCCCCCAGCAGTTCTCTTTCATTCAGTTGCAGGGCTGCTGATTTCATTCGAAGGTATTCCAGAAGCGGCCTGGCGATTTCCTGGCGGGGGTCTTCTTCATCTGAATCTTCATGAACCGGAAGCAGCATTCGGGATTTAATATGGATAAGGGTTGCTGCCATTACCAGAAAATCTCCGGCAATGTCGACATTCATGGCTTTCAACCATTCAATATACTCCAGATAACGGTTGGTTATCAGCGAAATCGGAATGTCGTAGATATTGACTTCATTCTTTCGAATCAGATAAATGAGAAGATCCATTGGACCTTCAAAAACATTTTCTAGTTGAACTTTGTAGATGTCGCTGAACATGGGATGATTCACCACTCTGAAATGTTGCATTGATTATTACGAATCCAGCGTATAAAAGTCAACTGTAACAACTTATGTTTTGTGGCAGCTTAAAGTATATACAGGGATCAACCATGCGTGATCATACTAAAATTCGGGATAGCGCTTTCTCATTCTATTCGTACAGGCTGGTGGTCGCAATTTTGCTGGCGGCCTTTATGTCCGGGTGTGCCGGGTATGAGCTGTCGCCTACTTCTCCGCCTTCACTGCCGCCCGAAAAACGTTTGCAGCGAATCGGCTATACCATCCAGGTCGGAGCATTTTCTGTTGCGGAAAACGCAGCAAAGCTTGTCGATATACTCTCCGGGCAGGGACTGGATGCGACCTATTTCAAGGCGGATGATGGCCTGTTTAAGGTTCGATTCGGGGACTTTGCCTCCAAAGAAGAGGCCAGAGAGGAGGCTGAACGATTAAAGGCATCCAAAATCATTGAAGTATATTATATCGTCAGCCCCGATGACTATGCAGCGGCCTGGCAATCCAGCATGGGAAACACTTATCTGCGGAATGAACTGGTTAAAACCACGATGAGGTTCATTGACACGCCGTATTTGTGGGGTGGTAGTTCACCCGATACGGGATTTGACTGCAGCGGACTTGCCATGACAGTTTATCAACTGAACGGTCTGAATCTTCCCCGAAACTCTCAGCGTCAATTTGAAACGGGTTATTCGGTCCACCGTGACAATCTGTTGAAAGGGGACCTTGTTTTTTTCTCTGACAACAAATGGGGTAAAGTTTCCCATGTAGGGGTTTATACCGGCAACGCCCAGTTTATTCATGCGCCTGGAAGGGG
>JBAXVB010000731.1:0-2261 GCA_037129415.1 Deltaproteobacteria bacterium | reverse complement strand
CTTTTCCAAAGGGGGAAGTATCATTTTCATATATGGGGTGATCGAATTTAAGAAAAATACATAAAAAGCGTATTTTCATGATGGGGTATCGATATCCTGAGCGATTTTGATTCCAATATCCAGAGCCTTTCGGTTCATCTCCAGAAAACTGGGGTGAATACGGGTTTCCAGCACACGAATGACGGATTCGGGTCTGACCAGACCGGTAATTGCGATCACAGCTCCCAACATGCAGATATTAAAGACAATGGGCTTTCCGATTGCATCCATCACCAACTGGTACATGCCAAGCTCAATCTGCCGGGCATCCACCTTCAGCTCGGTCTTCACAAAGCGGGAATCCGTGATCAGCGTGCCGCCAGGGCGAATGATGGGATAGAACTTGTTGTAAGCCTCCTGGGTCAGGCAGACCAGAACATTGGGCTGGGTGACCTTGGGAAAATAGATTTGCGAATCTGCGATGATTACATCCGTGCGGGTGGAGCCGCCTCTGGCCTCCGGCCCGTAGGACTGGGACTGTACAGCAATCAGGTCTTCATACAGCACAGCAGCTTCGGCAAGGATAATGGCAGCGGTAATCACGCCCTGTCCCCCGGAGCCAGAAAAAACCATTCTGCATCTTTCCATTGTTAGAGCCCTTTCCTCATTCCATCTTTCTGTGCGCGTTCGATGATTTTATCGTATTCGCTGCAGTACTCCGGCAGCTCCTTTCGAACAAAAACACCTCGCTCAATCAGCTCCGGATGCGCCTCTTTGGCTTTTGAGCCGATGGGTGTCGTCATCTCCTTCATCCGCTTCATCATCTCCACTGCCCCACCTTCCTTGTTCTTTCCGCCAAAATATGTGGGGCACTGAGACATAACTTCTACAACCGAAAAGCCTTTGTGCAGGATGGCCTCCCGAAGAATATCGGCAGTCTGCTGAACATGATAGGTGGTAGTGCGCGCCACGAAAGTAGCGCCGGCGGCCTTTGCCAGCTCCACGATGTCAAAACCCTGATCAATGTTGCCGTAGGGAGCAGTTGTTGCGGAGATGCCATATCCGGAAAGCGGCGAATACTGACCGCCGGTCATTCCGTATATCCGGTTGTTCATTACAACAGCCGTCATGTCGATGTTGCGCCGAGCCGCGTGAATAAAATGGTTGCCGCCTATGGCCAGCGCATCCCCATCTCCCATGGGAACAATCAGGTGAAGTTCCGGCCGGCTCATCTTGACACCTGTGGCAAAAGCAAGCGCTCGTCCGTGTACCGTGTGAAGTGTGTGAAAGTCAACATATCCGGAGATTCGGGACGAACACCCGATGCCGGAGACCATGACGATATCATTCTTGTTGAGCCCCAGATTTTCGATGGCCCTCAGCATGGCGTTCAGCACCACGCCGTGCCCGCAACCCGGACACCACATGTGGGGGAAGAATCTCTCCCTGATGTAATCTTTGATCGGCATTAAATTCCCCTTCCTTGTATAAGCCGCAGAATGTTTCGAATGTCTGTGGGATTAATAAAGACACCGTCCATCCGATTGGCCAGAAACACCCGTTCCGGGCGGTCCACGGCAAGCTTGACCTGCTGAAGCACCTGCCCCATGTTCATTTCCACCACCACGATCGTCTGGGCTCGTCGGCACCTTTCGCGGACGATGTGATCGGGAAAGGGCCACAGGGTCTGAAGCTCCAGAAGCCCTATCCGTTCTCCGCGTTTTCTGCGGTTCTCCACCACATGAAGGCTGGATCTGGCCGAAGACCCGTAAGAAATAAGAATGCAGTCCGCATCCTCCAGGTAATACTCCCGTGTTCTGGCGATCTCGGCGGCATTGTTTTGAATCTTGTCGATCAGATGCCTCATCAGCCCGTGAACCACCTGGGGATTGTCCGATGGAAAGCCCCACATGTCATGCGCAAGTCCCGTCACATTATAGCGGTGAACCCCCCCAAAATCCGACATGGGCAGCCTGCCGTCCTCGCGGGGAAGGTAAGGGTGATAATCCACTCCGCTCTTTACGGCCGTTCGAAGCCGCTCTACCAGCGCATGTTCGCCTTTTTCAGGAATCACCACCCGCTCGCGCATGTGTCCCACGACTTCATCAAAGAGCAAAATGACCGGCGTGCGGTAGGTTTCGGCCAGATTAAAGGCATCCACGGTCATGGCGAACACGTCCTGATGGTTGGATGCGGTCAGTGTTATGATGGCATGGTCCCCATGTGTGCCCCACCTGGCCTGATTCACATCCCCCTGGCTGACATGGGTGGGAAGCCCGGTG
>JBAXVB010000730.1:0-2263 GCA_037129415.1 Deltaproteobacteria bacterium | reverse complement strand
TGGAATGGCATCGCATTTCAGAAACCTTCCTGCTGGGAGATCGCCACCATCGGCCTAAATTATCTGATGCTGGGGACACAGACAGACCCAAGAATGGAGATCAACTGGGGGAAGCCTTCCAAAGCTGCATCACATCATCACAAACTGAAGCAGCTCAAAGCCGCCAAGAGATATTTTGGCCGCAGGAAACATGCTCATGCCTGGAATCCCCCACAAAGCTGGTTAGATGCGCTGCCAACCCACGAAGTTGCTGGCCTTTCCTGGAAAAATCCGGCAGGAAACGCTCTCATAATTTCCTGCTCTTCCTGCAACAGGACATCCCTGTTCCAATTTTATCAGAGTAGTAGCGAAGATCACGCCCACTTTCACACAATTGTTTCCAAGCTCTTGTCAACTTTCAGGGACCATTCAGGGAACGATAGCCAGAGGTTGGCGATTTTTGATATTCGTGCGACCCTTCCGGCAGCGTTTCAGATCAAGTCGTATCAATTCTCTCCGGGTTTTATGGAGATGGTTTTTTTCACAAATGGACTTAAAATCAGCCTCTACCGCTGGAGTCCGGCTTCCGTGCTGCTTGCCGGAAGAAAGTTGTCTGAATTTGCCGGATTGTTGCCGTTTTATCCCGAACCAAGCCTGCTGGAAGCGGGTTCTACATCTGAAACTATAGGAGATGTAAACAGGATGGAATGGGAAAGAGTACCTTCTTTTAGCCTGCTGAATCGGCTTGCAGCATTTCTTTCAATTGGATTCTCTCATCAACGGTTCCTAATCCGCCATATCGCTGAAACCAACCGCATTTTGGCAGTAAGGTCGGAAAGCAGACACCTGATGGATTCCAACCTGTTCGATCAGATCGTTGCCGACTATGAAACCAGCGCAGCTTAGCCGAACCGATGCCCTTTGCTGCATCCCCATCCGCAATCCCATGGTTGTGGAAAGCCGCATGGATTCTGGAGAAATGCTCCTGTCCTATACTGAAACCCTTAAGCCATGGTTTGCAGGTATTCTGCGGCGGCTGAAGAAAGCATCTGAAATCCGCCGCACTCGAAAACTTCAACTGGATATTCTGGGCGCTGGGGTATGGGACCTGGTGGACGGCAAATCAACGGTAATGGAAATCATTGATTCATTTGCTGGGATTCATCAACTCTATCACAAAGAAGCCGAGGTCAGCGTTATCCAGTTTTTGCGGGAGCTGGGCAGGAGGGGAATTGTCGGGATGAAACAGGCTATGTGATTTCCAACAAATAGCGTACTCAACCAGTTGAAACTTTAAAAATACCGAAGCTTATAGGATGAGTTTGTCCAAAGTCCAATCACGTTGATAACAACGTGTTTAAAAAGCAATCGAATTTAAACAGGTCCGTCTTGACTTGAACATGAATATCGTTGAATTTTTTTAATAAAAATCTTAGTTTGTCCCAATCATAGTCCAATTCAAAATAGTATCTTGAAAAATGTCGAAATTTTAGCAATTCCAACAAACCATGATATACTGATTCACAGATAACTCTTGGTCTGACATCCTCAATTTCCAATGTCATTTTTTCCAGCAGGGAACGATGCCATTGTTCTTTATCAAGATTATTTTCAAAAAATTTGGAAATACGAAGAAAAAGCGTTTCGATACAAGTATAATAATTTGTAAGCACCTGTGTGACGATCATTGCTTCATCAATACCATGCGTTATATTTAATTTTTGCTGTTGAAAATCTACAATATAATCCTCTATACGAGCCAGTACTGAAAGTGACTTATTGATTTCTGCGCGTAAGGTTTGAATCTTTGTTTCAAGATTCATAAATAATTTTCCCCTTTAATAGAATTAGTTCTGCAAATTCAGGTTCAATTTTTTCCAATTGAACGATATCCAGTGGAAATCGTGTCATTTCCATCGCATCCCCCAATAAAGCAAAGTATCTTGCTGCATCCAAAATCCCTTCTACTGCAATATCAATGTCAGAATTTTCATCAAACTGTTCAGAATGCAATAACGATCCCCATTGAACAATTTTTTTAGGGGAATATCTGTTGATTATCATCTGAGCAATTATACCAAAATCACTTGTGGCTGCATCAAAACGCTCAAGTCGAGCCTGTCTTTTTATTTCTTCACGTCTATACAAATTTTCTTTTATTATTTTTATATCCAACTTACAGACCTCGTTAATTTATGAGCATTTCATGACATACCAATTAATATCATGTTAGCGGATAAGCTGGTTCATTTCAAAGATCGGCAGGCAGATCGACAGCACGATA
>JBAXVB010000073.1:0-14937 GCA_037129415.1 Deltaproteobacteria bacterium | reverse complement strand
TTACAGCAATAAATCTGCTGAACCTGAATGTTTTGTCTGTCGATCAGATTTCGCAGGTATCCGGATTATCGACTGATGAGATAAAGAGTCTGATATGCTGATGAAAACAGCGATGACCATCAGCATATCAGGGCAGGACGGGCTTATCTGTCCAAATTATTTATAACCTTTTGAGGTATAGGGGTCAGAGCAACTTATTAACTATCTCAAGATGTTACGAAAGAATCCGTTGGAAACAACCTGTTGTATGCTATCATTATTGCCATAAGTATCTTATTTTCAGAATAAAAAACGGTGTTGTCTCATGAAATTAACCGGCTGGGGACGTTACCCCATTATTGATGCCAATATTTTAAATATGGAAACTAACGAACAGGCGCAATCGTTCTTGAACACGCATGGCGAGTTGCTTGTCCACGCTATGGGGCGAAGTTATGGTGACAGTGCGTTGGCTTCCAATGTTATATCCACCCGGCGAATGAACAGATTCA
Source organism: Deltaproteobacteria bacterium (assembly GCA_037129415.1). Classification (GTDB taxonomy): domain Bacteria; phylum Desulfobacterota; class Desulfobacteria; order Desulfobacterales; family Desulfatirhabdiaceae; genus RAAP-1. The sequence goes on along the minus strand of JBAXVB010000073.1, from coordinate 14,446 downwards.
TCGCTTTTAATCACCAAGCCGGTGAGCTGACCTGTGAAGCAGGAACTTCTCTGTCTGAAATAATCCGATGTGTTCTGCCAAGAGGCTGGTTTCTGCCGGTAACTCCGGGTACCCAACATGTAAGTATCGGCGGCGCTATTGCTGCTGACGTTCATGGCAAAAACCATCACCGGGATGGCTGCTTCAGTTCCTGTGTTAAATCCATACATATCCTTCTGGCTGATGGGCGAATGATCACCTGCTCAAAAGATGAAAATGCCGATCTATTTCATGCCACATGCGGGGGGATGGGACTGACCGGTATTATCTTGTCTGCGACCATCAGTCTGTTGTCCGTACCCAGCCGAATAATCCGGCAAAAAATATTCAAAGCAAAAAATCTTGCGCATGTATTCGAACTTTTCGAGGAAAATGTTCACTGGCCATATTCTGTAGCCTGGATAGACTGCCAGGCCCAAGGCCCATCAATGGGCAGGTCCTTGCTCATGGTGGGAGAACATACTGAACAGGGCAGGCTATTTGTGGTAAGGGGGAAAAACCTTTCTGTTCCATTTGATTTTCCACGATTTACTCTGAATACATATTCCATCAAGCTTTTTAATGCCCTGTACTACCACCGGATAAGAAAAAATGTGCTGGAAAACATGGTTGATATTGAGTCTTTTTTTTATCCTCTGGATGCTGTAGAATACTGGAACAGGATTTACGGAAAAAATGGATTTACCCAGTATCAGTTTGTCTTGCCCAAGGATGTCAGTTTTAGGGGGTTAAAAAGTATCCTTACCAGAATATCCGCAACAGGTCTTGGGTCTTTTCTTGCCGTACTCAAGTTATTTGGACCGGCAAATGATAATTTTCTGTCTTTTCCGCGCCAGGGGTACACCTTGGCCCTGGATTTTAAAATAGAAAACAAATTATTCAGGCTGTTGGATGATCTGGATAAAATCGTATGCGAGTTTGGAGGCAGGATATATCTGGCCAAAGACGTGCGTACGAAACCTGGAACCTTTGCCCAGGGCTATACCCGCCTTGAGGAATTCCAGAAAGTTGCGTCCAGTTATGATCCCCATCGGAAATTTACATCAAAGCAGTCCCAACGATTGAGGTTACGACCATGAATCTTCTTGTATTAGGCGCCAATTCCGAAATCGGACTGGCAATAGCCCACGTTTTTGCCAGGGAAAATGGAGCGAACGTTACACTTGCCTCCAGAAATATGGAAGTTCTGGAAAAGAAAGCACAGGATATTGCATTACGTTACCAGGTCCAGGTTAGATCAGTATGTTTTGATGCCATGGACTACGATTCCCATCACGATTTTTATCATGGATTGGAAAAGAAACCTGATTGCGTGGTTTTGGCCTTTGGCTACCTTGGGAACCAGATCCAGGCAGAAAAGAATTTTGTTGAAGCTAAAAAGATAATTGAAACCAATTTTATGGCTGCTGTCAGTATTCTGGAAATCATAGCGTCGGATTTTGCGGCCAAGGGCCGGGGCATCATTATTGGCGTTAGCTCCGTAGCAGGTGAAAGAGGAAGACAAAGTAACTATATCTATGGATCGGCCAAAGGCGGCTTGAGCATTTACCTGGCAGGGCTCAGACACAGGATGGCAAGCGCCAATGTGCGGGTGTTGACGGTTCTGCCCGGTTTTGTGCATACCAAAATGACGCATGGGTTAGACCTGCCTGAAAAATTGACTGCTGAGCCGGAAGAAGTTGCCAACGATGTGTTCCAGGCGTTTTCCAAAAACAGGCACCTGGTATATTCCAAACGAATTTTCAAATATATTATGTGGATTATCAGAAATATACCCGAAAAGATGTTTCAGAAAACAAGGTTGTAGCCCCTTTATTGGGATTTGGGGAGTTGTGATCATTTTCGGAGCAATGTATTAAATAATTAAAACAAATTAGGAATACCGGTGCTTGTGGAGTTGGATATGTCATGAAAAAAAATTAAAGACGAGGATTCTGAAAAGTGTGTTAATCAGGCATCTCATGTGACCCAATACAATATCCGTTTTCGAGAGAATGTGTCTGCTTTCCGAAGCAGTCAGTCGAATTAGTTTCAGGTAGTCAATGAATTGTCTGAAATTAAGCCGTGCGCTCCAGGATTGCGAGGAAAGCCGAAATGAGCATAACGGCTCGTTGATGATGTAAATATTGGCTTTACAAAGAATCCTGATCCAGAAGTCCAGGTCGATAACATAGGGCGCTGTTGTTCGATAATATCCAACTTCCTTCAATAATTTTGTACGAAATAAACCTGCCGCAGGTTCACCAATCGGATTGGCGCCACTGCGGATGATCCGTTTTATGATCTGCTTTCCGTCGTACCTTCCCTGAAGTCTTCCGAAAGATCGCCGAAACATTTTCCGTCCGCCGGAATTTATAATATATCGGGAACAGCTTACCAACCCGACATCAGCATAGATCGGATTTGCAAGTATGGCCGCTTGTTTTGTAATACAATCATTTTCAAGAAGATCATCGCTGCACACCAGTTTGATATACTGACCTGTGGCCAGGATTAAGGCGTTATTCCAGTTTTTTTCAGGCCCCATATTTTTGTCGTTAACAATCAGGCGTATGCGCGGGTCTGTAAAACGGGAAACTTTTGATACAGATGCATCAGTTGACCGGTCATCTATAATGACAATCTCAAGATTGCCGTAGCTTTGTTTCAGCACTGAACTGATTGTATCTTCAATATACAGTTCGGCATTATACAAAGGGATTAAAATTGATATCAATGGTTCTTGCATTGATTATTAACTTCCTTGTTTGGATATCATTCCATATAACGAAACATGGTCACAAGGAATTTCTTAATGTATGCCAATTTGCATTTCGAAAAAAACCTTGATTCCAGTTTGCTGGTGGAATATAAAAACCCGATCGACTTGGATAATTCGTTTAATTTCAAATTTGTTGATTGTCATACAGTATTTTATATTGTTTCCATCGTGTGTTTATATGCTTTTAACCGGCTTGTCGTCAACGTGTATTATGAGAGGGCCAAACTTCTCAACCGTAACCGTTCACAATCCGGTCAGGTTAAAAAAAGCGAATGACAGGTGCTAATGAATCCAATTAAAAAGAGACTTGCTTTGTCAGCAGTGATTCCAGTCTATTCCGGCGCCCGGTATTTGGAAAAATTGGTTGAGGAGTTGAATGATGTTCGAACAAAATGGGCGGATGAAAACGCTGTTGTTGCTTTGACAGAGGCTATATTCATTGTGGATGAGGCTATTGACAGGTCCGCAGAGGTTCTTGACGAACTTGCCGGTGTTCATTCCTGGATTACTGTGCTGCATTTATCCCGAAATTTTGGTCAACACCCTGCTACTACAGCCGGAATTTTACAAACCAGTGGCGATTGGGTTATTACGCTTGACGAGGACATGCAGCACCCACCATCGAAAATTGAAACTATGCTGCATCAGGCGGCCATTAGTGGTATTGATGTTGTATATGCATGCCCGGAGCAGGCCGTGCATGAGAGCGTATTTCGTGACTACAGTTCACGCATTTATAAGAAAATCATTGGGTATCTCGCGGGAAACGAAAATATCCAGTTGTTTAACAGCTTCAGGCTTATACGAGGATCAATAGCGCGTGCTGCAAGCGGTGTTTGTGGTCATGATACTTATTTTGATGTCGCCTTGTCTTGGTTCTCACAGCGGATTGGGACCGTAGCGATGGCTCTGAAAGACGATCGTGTTATTCAAAGCGGAAAAAGCGGTTACAATATTCAAAAGTTGTTTTCTCATGCCAGACGAATGATTGTTTCAACACACATGAAAGCGCTTCGTGTTGGCGCAGTACTCGGTGCAATTGGCTTGATTTCAAGCTTTGCTTATGGTGGCTATGTTTTATCAGCGGGACTGTTATTCCACATAAATTCTGGAGCGAGAGGATGGAGTTCATTAATGGTTGTTGTTCTCTTCTTTGGTGGTGTATCGACTTTCATGTCTGGCATGTTGCTTGAGTATATAGCGGTGATTCTTCTTCACACCCAGGGAAAACCCGCTTTCTTTATTGTTGATCGTCGGTCGGACGCTTTACTTTTGGAGTGGTTACAAGCAGGCGACAGAGCCAAAAAGTCTTTGATTTGACAGGAAGGTTGCTTTGAAATTGCTACAGGTACATTCTCAATTGTTACGGTTTTTGCTGGTCGGTGGACTGAACACCCTTTTTGGATATGCCGTCTTTTCGCTGTTTCTATATCTGCACTTCCATTATGCAGCAGCGTCGTTTCTGGGGATCATATTGGGAATACTGTTCAATTTTAAAACCTATGGCAGACTGGTTTTCAACCGTCGGGACAATGCATTGATTTTTCGCTTTGTAGTATTGTATGCGGTGTTATACCTTATTTCAACTGGCGGTTTATGGGTGTTTAATCGCATGGGGATTGATCTCTACTATGCAAACGCCATGATGCTGGTTCCCGTATCAGTGCTGGCTTTTTATCTTAACAGACGTTTTGTGTTCATGTAACCGAGTTCGTGAGTCAAAAACTTTAACTTGACACGATACCCGCTCTATTGCAGTATACCCCGCCCCGGCGGGGGTTGAGGAGCAAAGATGCAAGTTATGTCCGTTCACAGTATAAGTGCCGGTGTAACAGGCTTTCGACTTCTTGAATGGCTATGGAAATTTTGGATGATTCGTTGTATACTGGAATATATGAGACGGTTTTTTTTGATGGATAAATAATTCAGTGGGATGGAGGAAAAATGAAACAGTGGTTTTTTTGTATGCTTTTCGTAATGATGGCAGTATCGGGGTGCGGAACCTGTGGTCAGAATAAGAATGCAGTGCCAGATCCTAAAACAGCGTTTAATAATGCCCTTGCGGTAGCTGAAAAAGGGGATTCATCTGCGCAGTATCAGGTGGGAAGAATGTATTGTGAGGGTATTGGCGTGGCAAAAAACCTTGAAACAGGAATTGCCTGGCTTAACCGGTCCGCCGAACAGGGGTACAAAGACGCCCAGTTTCAACTCGGACTTATTTATGATGAGGGCATTGATGTGATGCCGGATGCCACCAAGGCCGCTGAATGGTATGAAAAGGCGGCGAATCAGGGCGATATGTATGCGCAGTACAATCTGGCGCTGTTGTATCAGCTCGGAACCGGTGTCCCGGAAAATGGCGGCGCAGCGATCAACTGGTACACCGAAGCGGCCAAGCAGGGGTATGAAAGAGCGCAGTATAATCTTGGCGCCATGTATGAATCATCCGGTGTGGGAACAGAGAAGGATCTGACTCTGGCCCTTTTCTGGTACACCCAGGCTGCTGAACAAGGCAACAAACTTGCGCAGTTTAAGGTGGGTGATATGTACGCCCAGGGGCAGGGTACGGAACAGGATCATGCTAAATCGTCCGAATGGTTGATCAAGGCCGGCAATCAGGGAATTGCGCAAGCCCAGTGGTATCTTGGGGTTATGTATGGCAAGGGACGTGGTGTTGAACAAAATGCTGAGCAATCCGCCAGTTGGTATCTGAAGGCGGCTGAACAGGGTTACCCGCCGGCTATGTTCAACATTGCGATTTCATACGAAAATGGTGATGGTGTGAAGAAAGACCTGGTTCAGTCCTATTACTGGTACAGGCTCAGCGAAAACAGGTTGTCGAAAGATTTTACCGACATAATTCAAGCAAAATGCACAGAACTTGAATCTCGGTTATCTCCGGAGGAACTGGATAGAGCAAAAGAGATGGTCAGGCAATACAGACCTTTTAAAACACAACCTGCGGACAAACCATAATAACGTTTGAAAACAATCGTGACTGTTTTGGAATTCACCGATAACCTTGAAAATTAAGTCAGATGAAGTGGTTGGGTATATTATTATGAAAAATCGTTACAAGCTGAAAATGTTCATTGTACTCATTTATGTGTTCATTGTGGTTCCATTGTCGTGGGCGCAAAACGAAGCGCTCCCGGTAAATCCGCCGGAGCTGGATGAGATGAAGCTGAAAGAACAAATAGTTTCCCGCATCCAAAAAGCGAATGCTGGAAAAAGTGAAGCCCATAAAAATTTTGATTCCAAAATGGTGATCGTAGAAAAAAAGATCGTCTTTCAGTCATTGGGTCAGATGTTATACGGCGTCAAACTCAAAGTATTACCTGTGCTTCCGGACCAGAAGCATGAATTCTTGTATTTGATTGTTGATCCTTCGTTAACCGTTCAATATTCGGATATTCTGGACATGGAAACCGGTGCCAGCATATTGAATCCGGTCATGGTCGGGTTGAAGCGAATTGATCTTCCGGCAAGAGGCATTGGCGGCGAAATATATAAAGGCGGCGGTGTCCACCAGATTGTCCTGATATCCGATCCGTTCTGTCCGTACTGCAGACAGGTGTGGGGCTATCTGGTTCAGCACAAAGATAAAATTAAATCATTAAAACTATCTCATTATCCGATTCATACGGTATCTGAAATAGCCTGTGCGGTTCTGGAATTTGCTCAACAAAGGCGGCTGAATGTCTTTGATATCGTTAATTTTTCATATACCAAACTGAATTCCGGCGAATCCCCGGCTGAAATTCTACGTCAATACGCCGCTGAATTCCCGTTGTTGAAAAAGTATTGGGGTAATGATCTTGAGGCCGCAGCCAAAAAACTTCTGGCGGAATACCTGCCGGCGGTGCAGAAGGAACAATCGGAAATCAAGGATATGGGCATTGCCGGGACACCGATAACGTTTGTTGATGGTTATATGATTGAAGGGGGTAATTTCCCGAAGTTTGATGAATTGATGCCATGAAAACAGCAAAAGTGAGCGGCCTTGCCGTTGGTCTGAATGTTGTAGGGTTGTCCTTTTGCCTGTTGTCCGCTTTCAGGATGACAGATGTGTTGTGTATTACCCAGGGGTGCAGTGTTTATGAGAATTTTTCGCTATTCGGCGTTTCTTTGTACGGGTTTGGATCAGCCGCTTTTTTGATGCTGCTGTTTTTTGCCATTGCCAGGCAAGGCCGGTATCTGCTAATGGTGTCCGCCTTTTTTTTGATCCTTGACAGTGTTTTTCTGACAACGCAAATTCTGTTGTGGCCGTGTATGAAGTGTTTGATCGTAGCCGCGTTGTTTGGTGCGGTTATGGTCGTAGCCATGATAATCCAGGACCAGGACAAAAAAACGGGAATGAAGTGGGTGATGTCGGTATGGTTCCTGCTGTTTTTTGTCGATGTGATTGCCGTTGCAAAAGAATCCGTTTCGCCTTGGCCGGTTTATGGGTACGACGCGGCTCCTGTTCATCTGTATTTTTCACCGACATGTCCTTCCTGCCAGGGAATGATTGATGCCCTGCTTGCCAAGACCAGTGCGCCAACGCAGATCGCCCTGTATCCCATTTCTAAAAACCCGGAAGATACCGTAAAAATAATGTTTCTTGAAAAGCAACTGAAAAAAGGGACAGCCCTGAAAGAAGCATTGGTTTTGTGTCAACAGGCTAAAGAAGTGAATACTATATACGACATGGCGTATCTGCGAACGATTCTGAATACGTTTAAAAACATGTCGGCATTAAGCCGTATGGGCGTAACCCATGTACCGTTTCTGTTTGCCAGAACGTCATTTTGGTCGAACGCCGGTAAGCCCGTTTCTCCCGAAGATGATTGTCCGGTGTTTTCAAAAAATGATTCCGGATTGTGTGAAGATGCCAAACCCGGAGGGTTGAAAGAGCTGTTTAAATCAAAATGATTGGAAGTATCTGTGATCGGGGTTCTGTGCAGGTAGAGCCGGCATCCTGCCGGCTGCCGGCTCTACGGCGAAAGATTATGCCCGTTTGCAGTATATCCAGTTTGACATAGTTGTATTTCCGTATAGCTTTCAAGAATATAGGAGTGAAGGATGAAAATATCTTATTGTCTCACACGTTACATTTATCTGGCAGCCATCATACTTCTGGCTGGGTGTGCAACATACCCACCTTTGCAGACACCCAGCGGACGGCCGGAGGTGTCCATCCACGGTGCTGCGATGAAAGATATCCTCAATGTGATAGTAGATCAAATGTCGAAAGATGGCTGGCGGATTAAGAGTTTGCAAGATAATAGGGTTGTTGTCGTAAGTTCTAATGACAAGTGGGAAATGATACTTGCCTACGGATCTCCATTGAATGAAATCCCCGAGAATCAAATTACCTTCACCTTGGTTGATGCAGGTGACAATGAGGTTCGAGTCTTATGTAGCGGGGTTGTTGTAACCAATCCTGGCGGTGGCTTTGAAAATGTAGCCTATATTGTTGGTGGAAAATTTTACGCCAGAGCTCAGTCTGAGCTTGAAAAACTTAAGTTGAAAATGGAGAAATAACGATTCAGGATTGTGAGGAGACGCTGAATTCGGAGGATTGAACGAGCTGTTTAAATCAAAATGATTGGATATATCTGTGATGAGAAGACATTTTTCGATATCTCCCCTGTATGTGTTTGACAGCTTCCTGCAACATCGGGGGCTGATCTGGCAACTGATCCGCAGAGACATCGAAATCCGGTATCGGGGTTCTGTCATGGGCCTTTTGTGGTCCATGCTCAATCCGATTTTAATGCTGTCTGTTTACACATTCGCTTTTGGGTTCATGCTGAAATCACGCTGGGGTGAAGGCGTGGAAACCCAGACTGATTTTGCCATTATCCTGTTTGCCGGGCTTATTGTACATGGGTGGTTTGCCGAGTGCCTTAACCGGGCTCCGGGGCTGATTTTGGGCAATGTCAATTATGTAAAAAAAGTGATTTTCCCGCTTGAGATATTGCCGTGGGTGGCCATGGGATCAGCCTTGTTCCATACTGCCGTCAGTCTGACGGTGTTGATCGTTTTTTTTGCGCTGGTTCATTTCTATATTCAGTGGACTCTTATTTTTCTGCCGCTGATTTTTCTGCCGCTGCTCTTTCTAATTATGGGCTTTTCATGGATGCTGGCTGCAATTGGCGTGTATCTGCGGGATGTCGGCCAGACCATTGTGATTGTTACGGTTGTCCTGATGTTTTTGGGGCCGATTTTTTATCCCCTGACCCGATTGCCGGAGAATTATCGCTGGCTGTTTTATCTGAATCCGCTGACGGTCGTCGTTGAGCAAACCAGGGCCGTTGCAATCTGGGGGAAGACTCCAGGCTGGACCCAGTTGGCGATATATTATGTGGTAAGCTTGGGGATTGCATGGGCCGGATTGATCATTTTCCAAAAACTGAGAAAAGGCTTTGCTGATGTTATCTGAACCCGTCATTCGTATCCATCAATTGGGAAAATGCTATCATATTTATGAAAATCCGCGGGATAGGCTGAAGCAGACATTTTTTCGCAGGAGAAAATATTATCGGGATTTCTGGGCGCTTCGCGATATTTCCTTTGATGTGCATAAAGGCGAGGCCGTCGGTATTATCGGCAGAAATGGCTCCGGCAAATCCACACTTTTGCAACTGATATGCGGTATTTTGACACCAAGCCTGGGCGATGTAGAGGTTGATGGAAGAATTGCCTCGCTTCTTGAGCTGGGAAGCGGATTCAATCCGGAATTTACAGGCCGTGAAAATGTTTTTTTAAACGGCGCCATAATGGGTTTCAGCTATCCGGAGATGGAAAGCCGTTTCGATGAAATTACGGAATTTGCGGATATCGGTCATTTTATCGATCAGCCGGTAAAAGTATATTCCAGTGGTATGTTTGTGCGACTGGCGTTTGCGGTTCAGATTTGCATAGAGCCGGATATCCTGATTGTAGATGAAGCCCTGAGTGTTGGCGATATTTTCTTTCAGCAAAAATGCTTTTCAAAAATCCGGGAGATCATTTCAAAAGGGGTGTCCTGCCTGTTTGTTTCTCATGATACAACTGCGGTGATGAACATCTGCAATCGCGCTGTGCTATTGAATAACGGGGAAATAGACCATATTGGCCCTCCCGAAGAAGTTGTCAGCAGATATTTCAGCAGAATCGGAACCCGTCAGGAAACAGACCCAAAAAGTATTTCCGGTGCCGTTATGCCGCATCTCCGGTTCAATGATCCTGATTTGTCGTCCAGCATACGGGAACATAACATAATTCAGGCGCACCATCCCCGTCATGGGGCCGGGGGGCTTGAAATTGTCTCCGCCCGGATCACAAACGGGCGGCTTGAAGACACGCTTGAGGTGCGCATGATGAAGGATCTGATATTTAATGTGCTGATCCGGGCGAAAGAAACGATATGTGAACCCAGTGTCGGCATTCATCTTTTCGACAGACTCGGCAACCTGGTGTTTGCCGCCGGAACCCGCCAACTGGGGCGCCGTCTTCCGGATATGACACCGGGTCAGGAAGTTATCGTTAGTTGGAAATTGACTTTTTCAGTGCAGGCTGGTGAATACACCTTCAGCCTGGGGGCGTCCGTGCCCAGTCAGGAAGGTGTGAATTATGGGTTTATTCATGACCGTTATGAAATGCTGGGGCCGATTGTGGTATCTGCTGATCCATCCATCCCATTTCCATTTTTTGGCATGGCTCAGCTCCCCATGTCGATCAGCGTATCATAACCGGGTTTGTGATTCATAATGATTTTTTCACACTCTATTCCGTTTCCTCTTCAAGTCCATACGCATCAGATGTTTACCGGACTTGGCGCTGGAAATATCGGTGATGAGCTCATGATGCTGGGTTTTCTGAAGCTGATTAAACCGTGTGAAGGAAGCGCTATAGAAATATGGGATGCCAGTAGCCCGGCGATACGCTGGTTTCCGGAAAAATATCGTTACCTTCCCTGGCGCGATGACAGCAAATGTGAGCAATCTGTGTCGTCTTCACAGGCCGTGCTGCTTGTGGGAGGGACGCCTGTTTCGCATTTGGCGGGATTGGACTGGCCGCTAAGGGCGCTGAAAAGACGCTTGTTGTTTTGCCATGATAGCAGGATTCCTGTCCATGCTGTTGGAATTGGGGTGGATCACCTGAACGATCCAGATGCCAGAAAAATGTTTCAGGATTCTTTTTTGCCAATAACGTCTTGGACGGTACGTTCCGCCAATTGTTGCCGCGCTCTGATTGCGTTGGGGGTTTCGGATAACCGTATCGTAATTGCATCGGATTTAGCGTGGCTGTATGAACCAGTCAAAGATTGTACGGCATGGGCGTTATCCCAATGGAAGCATCTGGGAGTTGATTTCAACAGGCCCCTCATTGGCGTGAATGTCGTAAGTGAAATCTGGGGGAAAAATAGTGCATTATACAAAAACATTGCTCTTGCCCTGGATCGCATTGCCGAAAGTCATCATGCACAAATCGCATTTATGTGTAATGAAGTCCGCGAGGGAGAATATTTTGATCATGCGGCGGCCCTGTCAGTGATGGATATAATGGAAGCACCTGCAATTTTTCTGCCCAGTTGTTATTATCATCCGGATGAGATGATCGGGCATCTCGCACATGTGGATGTCAGCCTGTCTCAGCGATACCATTTTACCATTCAGAGCGTGATTGCCGGTACGGTTCCCGTCAGTTTTGCCAGGGGCCAGAAACTGGCGGTTTTGATTGAAGAACTGGGTATGAATCCTGTCGGCGATATGGATAGTGTAAATCCGGATACGATCTGTCGTAACGTCACAGATGCCCTGGAAAGGCGGGATTACTGGCGGTGGCATCTGTTGCAGATGAAAAAGCATCTGAGGTTGAGGGCTATGAACAATGGATGTTTCATAAAACAGCTTTCCGCAGCACCTGTTCAGCCGCGGTATCTTTCAACGACAACTGAGGGTTACGGTATTGTTTCGTTACAAAAACAATCCTTGGAAGAACGTTGTACGGTTCAGTTTGAGTCCGGTTGGTTCGATGAGGAGTTTGACGCTTCTGGCTCCTGGCGCTGGAGTGATAACTTAGGGACAATTGAACTCCACTGTATCAAAGACAATACCGTCAGCATTGAATTTGAACTTGGCTCCGTCCCTTTGGATAACAGGGTAAGCATATCGTTGAATGATCAAGAGCTGGAGGCGTTTGAGGTTGACTGGTCCGGATTTCAAAAAATATCTCCGATTGTTGTTCATTTGAAAAAGGGAGTTCAAACGATGGCGTTTTGTTCTCATAAGCCATCTGTTACCTTGCCGTCAGATTCAAGACCGTTAGCATTTTCCATTAAAAATTTCACAATTGATTCAAAATGAGCCGATAGTCATGCCAGAACGATATCTTTTCATCCGCCCGGATACGTACGGGGATATTGTGTTGTTTGAACCGGTACTCCGGCTCTTGCGGCAATACAAACCAGAATGCAAAATTTATCTGTTAATCCGCAAGGCATATCTGGATATTGCGCCGATGATACCAGATACTGTTCATTGGTTAACATTTGGTGCCAATCCCTACGCGGATAGTCCCGTTGAATGTTTTGAAGAGTTGATGCAACTTAAAGATAGGTTGAATGAAATCAAGCCAGATATCGTTGTGGCACCGCTTTATAATAAAACCTGGATGGAAGTGGTGGTGGCTTCATGGTATCCCAAAGCCAGAAAAATATCACTTGGAGATGTTGCGCTGGATTGTTATACCACGGATATGTTAAAACAGTGCTTTCAAATTGATACTGTAAGTGTCTTTGCTGAAAGGGTTGAAGTTTCAGCCAGGATGAATGAATGTGAGAAAAATTCAGAACTGGCATCTGCGCTTTGCTATGCACCCCTATCTTATCCAAAGCCTCAACTGAAATTGCTGAATGAAGCAGAAAACCAGGTTGAAATCATTCTAAGCGGGTTGGGGCTGTTAAACAATTCATGGGTAGCGTGTTGCCCTGCAGGAGTTGCAAATGTTCCCATAAAAAAATGGCCGGCGGAAAAATATGGTGAAGTCATTGCCTGGCTGAAAAGTGAAAAAAATCTGGAAGTGTGTCTTCTGGGTCATTCAAACGAAAAAAATATTCTGGATGCAGTGCAGGAAGAATCCAGCAAGTTTGGGTACCGGCCTCTGATGTGGCTGGGAAATGATGGGGATATTCCGCTGCTTTGCAGTTTATTGGATAAATGTGAATTTTATTTTGGAAATGATACCGGAGCCATGCATATGGCAGGCGCTTTGGGTCGGCCGGTAGTAGCCGTTTATGGAGGTGGAACGTGGCCGCGTTTTTTGCCTGCATCAGATATATCTGTTGTTATAACACAGGAATTGCCATGTTTTTACTGCATGTGGAAGCATTGCGTTTTTGAAAACGCCCTCTGTATCAGGCTAATCGATCCTGAAACCGTGAAACGCATTGTAACGAAGATGTTGAATAATGAAATCTCGGAGAATTATATTCATATGGGGAGTCCGGATATTTATCATAAAGCAGAAATATTCATGAAAGACCATAATTTTGAAAAAAAAGACGCGCTGCTGTGTAATATATTATTACACGGGTTGCCTAAGATAACCATTGTAACCCCATCGTACAATCAGGGACAGTATCTTGAGGAATGCATGGACTCTGTGTTGAGTCAGAATTATCCAAATCTTGAGTATATTGTTATGGACGGCGGAAGCAATGATAACTCAGTTGAAATCATCAAAAAATATGAAAAATATCTGACGTATTGGCAAAGCAAACCTGATGGTGGGCAATATAAAGCGATAGATGATGGATTTAATCGGAGTACAGGTTCGATTATGGCGTGGCTGAACTCTGATGATAAATACCATAAAAACGCTTTTTTTATCGCTGCACATGTTTTTCTGACGCATGACGATATCGAATGGATAATGGGCAGACCTACAAACTGGGATGAAAACGGAAACATTAATGATATCTACTATCCAGGAATTCCACTATGGTCAAGGGATATGTATCTAAACCGGATATATAGAGATCCCACAATACAGCAGGAGAGCGTTTTCTGGCGCAGGTCATTATGGGAAAAGGCTGGGGGGTATATTGAACAAAAGTGGGAGCTTGCAGGAGACCTTGAGTTATGGAGGCGTTTTTTCAGATATTCGTCATTGATAACGGTTGATGCGTTGATGGGGGGATTCCGAAATCATCCCGAGCAAAAGACAAAAAAATATCTGGACAGATATTTTAAAGAGGCTGAAGCCATAATAGATGAGGAAATAGCACTGTTTGGTCATGAAAAATTTGTAGATGATCGACATTCAAAAAGACAATTGAAGATTTATGGTCAGGAAATTGAAAAGTTTATAAGCTCTGTTCATGAAGCAGGCTATAAAGCCGATCTGCATTATGATACGTATTGTGATTCGAGGCTCGTTGCGGCAAGGGATTCTTTGATTGAATCCGAATTGGACCGCCATCTGCGGTTTGAGCAGATACAGGAGTTGACGGATCGGTTGAAGGAATCCGAATCGGACAGAAGCAACCGGCTTGAGGCGATGAACAGTATTCAGAAAAGGCTTGACGAAGTTGATCAGGAAAGGAATAATCAGGTAGCAGGGTTGACAGAGCGGCTGCGGGAATCCGAGAATGACCGCCAGTTGCGGTTTGAGCAG
>JBAXVB010000729.1:0-2267 GCA_037129415.1 Deltaproteobacteria bacterium | reverse complement strand
GGATTTGCGTAAACTGACACAACAAATCCTTGAAATTCATTCCACCTTCATATCAGGGAGCGCATCATGACCGAAATCAAGAAAACCCCCGCCGAATTAGACATTGAATTAGATGTCATGGATTATGATTCACTCTTTAATGATTTACGCGCCGGATTAGTCCATGGATTAGACCATCCGGACTGCGTGCTTCAAGATGTTCAGATTTAGGCAGATATTTACGAAACCCTGGCAAAGATTTCAACAACTCATCGCTACTTCAATCACGGAACCGCCAACATCGAGGCGGTTTACACCTTTCCCCTCCCAAACAGTGCTGTGCTACTCGATATGAGTCTGACTATCGGCGACCGATCAATGACCGGGCAAATTCTCCCCAAAAAACAGGCGGAAGATCACTATGAGGATGCCGTGGTGGAAGGCGACCTGCCAGCCCTGCTCCAAAATCCATCGCCCGGAATATACACCCTGAATATCGCAAACATCAAACCGGGTGACTGTGTCACCATTTCCTTTACCTACGGCCTGTTTCTGATGTGGCAGGGCCATGATCTGCGAATCACAATTCCCGCAACCATTGCCCCCCGATATGGCGATCCGGTCGGAGCCGGTCTGATTGAACATCAGATTCCAGAGACAGACTTTTTCGCAGAGAATCGATATACCCTTTCAATTGTTGCTTATGGCCGGATTGCTGATGCACAGATCACATCTCCAAGCCATGATATCCACATTGAAAAACTTGAGGAAGCCAGCCATATCCGGCTGACCGACACCACAGCACTGATGGACCGGGATTTTGTGCTGACAATTGCCGCTCCTGACATGGAACGATCTGTTCTGATGTGGGATCGGGATGGTGAAAAGCATTTGCTTTGGGCAGGATTTCATCCATCACTGGAAATTGAATCCGATACCGCTCCAAAGGGACTGGTTCTGGTAGTGGATTGTTCTGGTTCCATGGGAGGGGATTCCATAGATCAGGCCAGAATGGCGGCAAAAGGAATTCTTGACTCACTGCGACCGCATGATTACTTCAATATCGTTGCATTTGGCAGCAATCATCGTTTACTGTTCAGCAGCTTGAGAGTGGCAAACCCGAACAATATCAAAGAAGCGCTTAAATTTGCTACAAATCTTCAGGCAGACCTGGGCGGCACTGAACTGGAAGGTGCGCTTCAGATCGCACTGGGGTTTTCCAGTCGAAAAACCATCTCTCAGGATGTCATTCTGATTACCGATGGCGAGGTCTGGAAGATTGATGAAACCATCAATAATGCCACAAAAGGAAACCGCCGCATTTTCTCAATCGGAGTGGGCAGTTCGCCTGCGGAAAGCCTTTTAAAAACCCTGTCAGCCAAAACGGGGGGCGCATGCGAGTTTGTGTTTCCGGGTGAATCCATGACCGAAAAGATTCTGCGACATGTTCGGCGGATATACTCCCCACAGATCACAGGTATCGAAACAATCTGGCCCGCCACTCCAGAAGAAACATTTCCTGAACCACTTCAGAGCGTATTTGATGGGGATACGGTGAATATGTTTGCCTGGTTTTTGGAACGCCCAGAATCCGGGAATGTCGGCCTGTTGCTGACATTATCTGACGGTCAGACACAGCAGGTATCCGCAGGCGAAGTCTCCATATCAACAACCTGTAAAACGCCCGGTCTGATAGCTCGAATGGCTGCGGCCCTGCGGTTGGCTGACATGACGGATTCAGATGCGGCCACTGAGCTTGCGGTTCACTACCAACTGCTCAGTCGATATACCCATTGCCTGGCCATAATTGTTCAGACAGAGGCTGAAAAAGCACAGACACTGCCGGAACTTCATAAGGTCAAACAGATGTTGGCTGCGGGATGGGGGGGAAGTGGACGGATATTGTACAACATGCCTATGCCTATGTCGCCGCCTAACACAAATGTTGAATATCCTTGTCGTTTAAGCGATCCTTGTTGCATTCCCCCTTCTGCGCAGCCAGCACTGGATTTACCGGAATTTGCTGAACGCCTGAACCAGTGCGATATAAAATCAGATACTGACCTTTCAGCTTTCAACTTTTTTGGTATTCTGCCACCAGAAATTTTTGTGATCGTAGGCTTAGACTTTGACTGTTCCGAAGACGATATCCTGACAGTTTTTTTGCATCTCCTTTTACATTCCGATTATGGCAAACACCTCAACCGAAACATAAGTCGAATCATTAAAAAACGGGCATCCTTCATTTCTCAGTTGACACTTTCTGACTGTCTGTGTCAAGCCACGCC
>JBAXVB010000728.1:0-2268 GCA_037129415.1 Deltaproteobacteria bacterium | reverse complement strand
AAAAAGCAGTTGGAATCGACATTTATGAAGCACTGAAACGCAAGGCGTTAAAGGTTGCGTATGGTAGTAAGGAAAGAAAGGAAATCTATTGTCTTTTCAGCAAGAAAGGATTTACGAACGGCATGCTCGAAAAGGCCGGGAGCGATGGGGTCGTTCTGTTTAAGGAAGATGTTTTGATAGAACACATATAGACCGGCGACCACGTTTTTGACTTGTTGCCCTTATTCGTGGCATTGGCCGCTGAATGTCCAGACAGTATGCAGAAACAAGATAGCGTCAATATATTGATCCAAAAAGGATCAATATATTGACAAAGTTGTTCCGATATTTTATTGTGGAGGATAGTATGAATGCCGAAATATGATGTATTCGAGTTTTTCAGATGCTGTAATGAAAGCAAAAACGATGTTGTTCCATTAAAAAAGGCGCTTGATGATGCAAATTCGTGCTTTGGACTAAAAACCAAGTCTAGCTTACTGGATTTTATAGGCAACAACGGATTGGAAGACCTTAAATTCGTTAACTCGAAGGAATGGGAGAATAATCCCGACAAAACAATCAAAATATTTGTTGATGCGTATGAATTTCGATCAATGTGCAAACAAGGTTATTTTGCATTTATGTATAATGAAAAAACTTTTAAGTGGTTAATTAAATCTTTTCATTTGTCGGAAAATAGAAATATATCAATGGAAATGGCCTTTTATAAAGCCGGATTAATTGGAGAAAAATAAATTGGAAAAATTGATTTGCCCAGCATGTGGTTCAAGTCATTTAGATAAATCTAATTATCATGAACATATCACTGAAAATTTAGGTGATCAGGTATTAATTGAAAAAGTTCTATATCGATGTACTGATTGCGGATCAGAAGGTGACTTTTTTAATGAAAACGAAGTATCAATAGAAAATGCTTTAACAGATTTAAAAAGTAAACTTATTGTATCAATACTTGATGGATTTACGGGTAATAAAGTGAGTCTTTCGTCTATTGAACGCGCTTTAGAGTTGCCACAGCGCACATTAACCAAGTGGAAAAACGGAGCATCTTCACCTACATCTGCGGGCATTACACTATTAAAATTTATTAAATTATTTCCCTGGTTGCTTGAAGTGGCAGAAAATAAATTTGATTATGAGATTTCGCAGAAAATTTTTATAGGTAATGCTTTTCAAAAAATGATAAACAAAATGACGTTTTTTGAATCAGAGTTTACGGATATGTTGGAAGGTAAGAATCCCCACGGCCGTAATCCAAACTAAAGATGGACGATGGCTGGTCTATTATGTTAACACATCCCCTCCACCAAAAATCAAAAAAATACTTTGGTCGAGGTGCGACTGCCCAGGCCAGAGTCGAGAAATGTGATCAGAGGCTTGGGTTATGGCGAACCCGTCCGCGCAGCAATCAGTATGAAGGTTCCCCCTTAATTTCGGCATTTGTTATATGCAAAAAAAATAAATCAAAAATAGCACCACCTGGAGGATATTCATGAAAAAGCTTACCGCGCAAGCACCGCACTTAAGCAATCTTCAAATGGAGTTATTAAAACTTTATTCAACGAATGTTCACGAAAGTGATCTTATGGAAATCAAAAAGTTCATGGGGGTCATATTTTGCCAAAAAAGCGATAAAGGAGGCGGATGCCTACTGGGATGAAAACAATCTGAGTGATGATGTGATGGACTCATGGCTGGAAAGCCATGAGTAGTATCAGAATTGTACTTGATACGAATGTGCTGCTTGTTTCAATCTCTTCAAGATCAAAGTATCACTGGATTTTCCAGGAATTGCTTTCTGGCTCATTTGTTCTTGTGATAACCACTGAAATATTGCTTGAGTACGAAGAAATTCTTAAACGGCAATACAATGTCGCTGTGGCTGAGGATGTAATCAGGGTGATGCTTCTGTTGCCCAACGTGGTACATCAACAGGTGTACTTTAACTGGCGGCTTATCGTGAATAATCCAGATGACAATAAATTCGTGGATGCATATATTGCCGGAAATGCCGATTTGCTGGTGACAAATGACAGGCATTTTGATGTTCTAAGGCTGGTTGCATATCCACCGGTCGAAGTTGTATCAATTGATATGTTTAAATCGTTGATACGCGATTTGTTCGAACATCAGACATAGACAGGTAGCTCCATTACAATTCTTTCAGTAACTCCGGGTGGTGATCCAGCAATCTGAAGAGATTCATAACGGCTGGCAACGGTCGTGCATCTCCGCGTTCATAGCGGGAAAAGGCATTATGCCCGCCCC
>JBAXVB010000727.1:0-2268 GCA_037129415.1 Deltaproteobacteria bacterium | reverse complement strand
GGAGATTCACCGGCATTATGATAACCTCTTGCAGAAGCTTGAAAAAAAACAATCATCTTCAGGTAGTGGAAATGCAAAGAAAGACAGCGCGGCGCTGACCGCTATTGATGTGCTTGCCTCCCTGAATCTTATCAGCACAGATTCTCCTTCACGCCCTCTGGATGAAGATACCCTGTGCCGAATCATGGCTGAAGAGTGGCGGATTCCATATCGGAAAATAGACCCCCTGAAGCTGGATTTAAATCAGGTTACAACGACCATTCCCCGATCGTTTGCTTTCAAAAACCTGATGCTTCCGCTCTCCATTCTGAATAACACGCTGACTGTTGCAATGGCCAACCCCTTTGACCATGAAGCCATCAATGACATTTCCCACGCCACCCAGATGAAGGTGGAGGTGGTCTTCAGCTCCCGGTCGGACATCATAAAGTACATCAGCGAGTTTTATGGATTCAGACATTTCATTTCGGAAGCCGAAAACCACTTTGGAAATGCCGGCGTTGATCTGAGCAATCTGGAGCAGTATGTCCGTTTGAAATCCGCAGACGAAGTTCCATCAAACGATCAGCACATTATCAATGCCGTCAATCATCTGTTCACCTATGCGCTGGATCAGCGGGCAAGCGATATTCACATTGAGCCCAAGCGGGATGTCAGCCTGGTTCGAATGCGGATTGACGGTTTGCTTCACACCATTTACAGACTTCCCAGAAAAGTACATCCGGCAATTGTCAGCCGCATAAAAAATCTCTCCCGCATGGATATGTCCGAGAAGCGGCGGCCACAGGACGGAAGAATCAAGACCAACAAGGCAGGGATAGAGGTTGAAATCCGTATTTCAACGATTCCGGTCGCCTTTGGCGAAAAAGTGGTAATGCGAATCATGGATCCGGATATTTTATTTCAGGATCTGGATAAACTGGGCTTTACCGAAACGGACCTGATTCGCTACAACCATTTTATCAAGCTGCCTCACGGGATTGTGCTGGTCTGCGGCCCTACTGGAAGTGGAAAATCCACAACGCTCTATTCCACCCTCAAGGAGCTGTCTTCTCCCACCCTCAACATTACCACAATCGAAGACCCCATTGAAATGGTGCATGAAGATTTTAATCAGATTGCAGTGCAGCCGGCGATAGGAATCACCTTTGCGACGATTTTGCGAAATATCCTGAGACAGGACCCGGACATCATTATGGTCGGAGAAATGCGGGACCTGGAAACCGCCCAGAACGCCATTCAGGCCGCCCTTACCGGGCATCTGGTACTATCGACCATTCACACCAATGATGCGCCCTCGACTGTCATCCGGCTGCTGGATCTGGGTGTGCCGGCGTTTCTGATTCAAGCCACACTCGTGGGAATACTGTCTCAGCGACTGGTTCGAAAAATATGTCCTTACTGCAAGGAAGCCTTTGAAATGGATGCTGCGGAGCTGCTGCTTATGGGTCTTGCAACCCGCAGGATCGGACCCGTTCGTCTGTTCAGAGGAAATGGCTGTGATCGCTGCAGAGGAACCGGTTATCATGGAAGAGTCGCCATTTATGAAGTTCTGGCGTATTCCGAAGCGATGAAACGTCTGACAAACAGCAATGTGGATCTGGATGCCCTGAGGCATCAAGCCATTTCTCAGGGCATGATCTCCCTCCGGGAGAATGCTGTTAAAAAACTCCTGGGAGGCGAAACCACCTATCAGGAAGTTCTGAGAGTTACATGGGAACAGGTATGAAAAAAAGATCAGAGAGCAGGAATTATCTGATCAAATTCTGCGTGATAATCCAGAGCCGGCGGCCGTGGATCATTCAGGGATGTCAGGGATTTCAGGATGCGCTCCGGCGTAAACACCATCCGTTCAACGTATCCAAGGGCGCTTTCGCCAGGATTTTTAAGGGGGATGGTTTTGATCTGCGGGTTTGACATCGAACCGGTAACTTCCACATTATACACGATAATCGCTTTTTCTTTTCCAGTTAGAATATTTCCGATTAACGGGATGCCGCCGACAAGGCTGTCCACTATCCCCAGGGGCTGAAACCCGATCCTCAATTGAAGATGATCCCGATTCAGGTCGATCGTTCCGGCTCCTGCGATGTTAATGACAGGGCCTTGCAATGTCAGATTCTGTAATAGAATCTTCCCCTTTTCGATCTCAATCTTTCCTTCAATCCTGTCAAAATAGAGCCGTCCCTCTTTTATTTCGGCTTGTACTCCGGATGTGCCCGGTTTGGAAAATTGCTCCAGATTGAGCAGGGCCAGAGTACTCAGAAT
>JBAXVB010000726.1:0-2275 GCA_037129415.1 Deltaproteobacteria bacterium | reverse complement strand
TGGCGTTGGCCAAGGCTTCGGGATCGGTTATCACCAACTCAGCCTGCTCCTCAATCAGGCGTGTGGCGATATAAATCGCCGGACTCTCCCGGGTATCACCTGTATCAGCCTTGAATGCAAAACCGAACAAAGCAATTCTTTTTCCCGCCAGCGTATTGAACATGGCATTCAGCATGGTCATGACGAAATGCGATTTCTGGTATTCGTTGATTTCAATGACGCTTTCCCAGTATTTGGCCACCTCATTCAATCCGTAATGTCGGCAAATGTAAACGAGGTTAAGGATGTCCTTCTTAAAGCAGGAACCTCCAAAACCCACGCTGGCATTCAGAAATTCAGGGCCGATTCTGGCATCCATGCCAACAGCTTTGGCCACCTGGGACACATCAGCCTCGGTTTTCTCACAAAGCACTGCGATGGCGTTGATGGATGATATCCGCTGCGCCAAAAAAGCATTGGCGACGAGTTTGGACAGCTCGCTGCTCCAGATATCCGTGGTCAATATCCGCTCCTGGGGAACCCAATTGGCATAAACCTCTACCAGCGCACTTCGAGCCTTCAGGCCGCTTTTGGTTTGCCTGGAGCCAATCAGAATCCGGTCCGGCTGCTCCAGATCCTTGATGGCAGTGCCTTCCGCCAGAAACTCGGGATTTGAAAGGACTTCAAAGCGAACGCCATTATGAGTCGAGAAAAGAATCCGCTCCATGGCCTGGGCTGTTCGAACCGGAAGGGTGCTCTTTTCAACAATGATCTTATCGGAAGTGGCGCATTTCAGAATCTGCCGCGCAGTTTTTTCCCAGTACTGAAGATCAGCAGCCATGCCAGCTCCGACCCCGAAGGTTTTGGTCGGAGTATTTACGCTGACAAAAATGATGTCCGATTCCTGAATTCCCTTTTCTATGTCAGTACTGAAGAAAAGATTCCGGCCACGGGCGGCCTTAACAATTTCATCCAGACCCGGCTCGTAAATCGGCAAACTATCCGAATTCCACTGAGCAATCCGATCCGGATTGATATCCACAATGGTCACCCGATACTGGGGACATTTATGGGCGATCATCGCCATGGTAGGTCCGCCCACATAGCCGGCGCCAATGCACAATATCTGTCGGGTAAAATGAGGGGTCATATCAGTTTGCTTCATTATCAAAGACTCCGGTTTAAGGTAAAGATGTTGCGTTTCCGGCCGCATCCTGATCAGGCAGGGGATACATTTCACTTTCCAGAATCGCCAGTCGCTGGATGAGTGCGCGAATTTTGCGCTCCTGCTCGGTGCGTTTCAAGTCCATGGTTAACATTTTGATCAGGATAAGACCCATCCCGATAACAATCAACAAGGTCGGCGGATAATGAATCCCCAACACCCCGCCGATCCAGTCAATCAATCTCGGATAGGCCCCGAAGGCCATGCTTGCCGCAGCAACCGCCAGCCACCAGACTGCATGGGTTACCATCAAATGGTTTTTTCGAACCAGAACAAGGATGGCAAGCGCAACGCCAATGCCTATCCCAAAAGATGTCAGTTGAGAAGCTGGGAACACCGTGTTATCCAATCTCGGACCGATATCCGGATGCGGCCGGCACACCCGCTTTTGAAAGACATAAAATAAGGGTGACCGCAAGATACCGGAACACATCCCACCATGATGAAAAGACCCGTGAGTGCCCGGATGATCGTGGACACATCGTAACCGGGACTTCCATGATGCGAAATCCTGCCTTACTCAGCGCCAGGAGAATCCCGATATCCTGATAATCCAGAAGCGCCGTATCAGATGTCATAAGCTTCGATATGGCTGCGGCGTTATAGGCGCGAAACCCTGATGTCAAATCCCGAACACCAAGTCCCGTAATCTTG
Organism: Deltaproteobacteria bacterium; assembly: GCA_037129415.1. Classification (GTDB taxonomy): domain Bacteria; phylum Desulfobacterota; class Desulfobacteria; order Desulfobacterales; family Desulfatirhabdiaceae; genus RAAP-1. Next base: position 417 of record JBAXVB010000726.1, on the reverse strand, counting down.
CGAAAAAACAGCCACGACAGTTTCCTTGGGATGCTTCCGCGTTCCGTGCAGGAACCTATCACGACATCCGCCTGATTCGACAGGATGGGGGCTATGAGCGCAGCAATGGATTTGGGCTGGTGCTGGCCGTCCGCATCAATGGTAACCGCAATTTCAAATTGATGCTGATTGGCATAACGGATTCCGGTGCGCGTCGCCCCCCATGCCCCCAAAGACAGCAGAAGCGGCAGCACTTTGGCGCCTTCTTCGCGTGCAGCCCTTGCCGTAGAATCCGAACTGGCATCATCAATCACCACAATTTCACCAGTTATGGCTCTCCTGACCCCCTGAATCACTTCCCGAATATTCTTTTCTTCATTTAAGGCTGGAATCAGAACCGCCAATTTATTTTTCATTCATTTGCCGCCTGGATGCAAT
>JBAXVB010000725.1:0-2277 GCA_037129415.1 Deltaproteobacteria bacterium | reverse complement strand
TTCTCCTCATGCGACCTTCGCCGCAGAGCGGCGGCTTCGACCTTGGCAACCAGTTGCTCCATATCGCAGGGCTTCATCAGGTAGTCGAATGCGCCCAGCTTCATGCCCTCAATGGCTGATTCGACGGTGGCATGGCCGGTCAGCATGATGACTTCGGCTATGGGAAATTTACGTTTGATTTCCTCCAGGGTTTGAACGCCGTCCATTCCCGGCATTTTGACATCCAGAATCACCACTTCGATGCCGTGGTGCCTGGAAAGCTGATCCAGGGCATCCTGCCCGGTATGTGCGGACAGAATGTCAAAACCACGCTTGTTAAGGCGCTTGGTCATGGTTTCCACAAATGGCGCTTCATCATCGACTAAAAGTATATTGGCCGGACTCATGCACTTTTTCCTTCTAAAGAATTAAATCGTTTGAACACATCGCTTCCGGTATCCGGAATAAAGCTGCTGGCCGGATGGAATCATCATGTCATCATTCCATGAGCAGAATGTCTTTGACGGCCTTCTTCAAATGATCGATGCTGCTTCCTTTTTTTTCAACGAAAATGACTGGATGTAACGCATCCAGTTGATGAATCATCTCTGTCTGCAGTGTATGAATCACGATCGGCAATCCCGGAACTATTTGGTGTATACGATGGATCAGGGACAGCTCATTTGCATCCGGAAGATCGGGGTCCAGAATTACCATGTCCGGCAAGGTATCGGGATTGTGAACATCATTGACAAGCTCCTGACCGCTTTTGACCAGACGAATCTGGTAGCCATCGGCCATCATCTCACGCTTCAAAAATTCCCGTACATGGGGATTTCGATCTGCAATCAACAGGGTCACTGTTTTGTTCACGAATTACCTTCGATGGCTTCGTAAAAAAGCCTATCTGCGTTAAACTCCATCCTTCGATAGAATATCTTTTGGCACCGTATTCAAGGATACGGCAAACGGGAGGCAGATACTTCACCATCCCAATTTTGTCAGGCGGTTTACGCCGGTACGAGTTCATCAATGTTAATAATGAGACGACTTTCGCCCTGAGATTGCAATTCATATACCAACGATCTAATAAAAATAAAAATACCTTAACATGTTGGTATTGTTTTAAGATTAGCATGATATTCTGCCGCATGGAATGTCGGTTTGGACATGGAATTGTCGGTTTTCTTTACAGCATGGAAAATGGCGGTGCGGTGTAGCAGCGCCATTTTCTCAAATCTGTTATTGACAGAAGGCCATATCATCGCATACTATCGACGGAATCAGATGGTGGCCGGTGTTGCTGTTTCAGCCCTGAGCTCACGCCAGAGTATTGATTTTGTCTTTGTTTTACAACGATTCCGGCATATTCGGAAATTGAGTTGTTAGCATCGTTTTCTCCAAAAAGCCTTCTGTATGGCCACTTGTAGTCGTGTATTTTTTAAGGATGAATAGCTTCGTGAAAAGTCCAATGTCTCTGTGTTGAGCTTCTTCCTTCGCCAGAGTTTCTTTTGGCGCTGTATGCGCCGTATGCCCTGCGGACAGGATTTGCGCAACTTGATCTTGACCGGCGTTCCGCCTGCAGAACGCAGATATTTTGCCGTCCCAATTTTGATTTTTTACAAATTCTTTTTCGCATGATCTGTTCTGCAGAAAAACCTATAATAACGTTTCCCAATCTCTGCCTAAAGGAGCCCTCATGATGGATGATTTCCTCCATAATTTACGTACCGGAAAAAACAAACCCTTTGATCGAACCCGGAAACAATTCGATAACAATGGATATAAAAACCCCGACAGACAAGGTCCCAATGACAACCGTCGAAAAGACACATTTCAGAGAACGCCTCTGGTAGATCATTTCCCTGCCATCAAAATACTTCTTGGGGATATTTCAGAGGGTCAACGGCGCTTGGCCGACGTTGATGAACGCCGTGCTACGGCGGAAGAACGCATTGCATCGGCACTGGAAAGAATCTCTTCAAGTCTTTTTGAAAAAAACCCGGCGGTGCTTGCCGCTGAGCCAGAAAAGAAAACAGACCCGGAGTCCAGTATCATTCCGGAAACTGTGAAACCAGTGAGCGTTTCTCAGCCCGCAACACCGGATGCTATTTCCATGATCGGAAATGCCGACGGCGCAGCAGATGCCATCAAATCCGGAATGGACCGGGAAAGTGTTCTTGAGATGATCGGTGTCTTGCGGAAAGAACAGATGAGTTTTGAAAAAATTGCTCGCACACTGGAGGCAAAGGGTATTCCCACATTTTCTGGAAAGGGCGACTGGCACAGCCAGACTGT
>JBAXVB010000724.1:0-2281 GCA_037129415.1 Deltaproteobacteria bacterium | reverse complement strand
TGAACGAAAGATTTATCTGTCATTGGGGGTAACAAGTCCCGTTATTTTTCTACCCAAAATCTCTTCAAGAATCATGTCAAACGCCATTTTTACCTTATGAATCTCTTCGGCATGTGCTGCGAATTTCATTTCATAAAGAACGCCCGCCAGTTCAGTTAAAAGATTGATTGCATCTGATTCACGGGATGAAAATTTTTCATCCTCTGCTGCTGGCCATGAATAACCTGCCGATGTTCCCATAATACACTCCTTGTAATTGTGTTCAAACTTCCTGTAATCGCCCTGGGCCTATAGGTTGCGCTTTTTAGGTGCGGGATAATGGTATTGGTACGTCAATTTATGCAATATTGTTCCTAATCAATGCCTGAACTTTCCTGATCTTTGTGAGTACAGAATTCAAAATATCCGCATCCTGTTTGCAGTAAAATTCTTTAAGCTCCTGGTTATCTTTGCATTCATAGAGTAAAACCGCTCGCTCAATACCGGTGCAAAACATGTAAATGTTGACTTGGATAAGATGGTCATCTTTCGGCGCATATAGCGAGTAGAATCCGCTGGCGTTCATGCTTTTGATTTCAAGAATTCCTTTAACACCATTTATCTGAACTACCCCGTCAGTATGCCCCTTGATCTCAAAGTCAGCATTCTCAATCGGGACTTCGGCCTGCAAGAGAATCCCGGTCGCCATAAGATACCTTTGCAGTCTCTCATGAACCCCGTGACCATTATCAAAAACTCTCAATATTCGAGCAGGGAAAGCTGTATTGGTATCCCCCTCGTAATAAATCTTTAAAAGTTCCTTCACAGATTTGTGGAGGCTTGACGGGTGAAAACAATGGATTGCTCTCTTATCTCGTTCCCTGTTCTGTAGGTGTGTGTCTATTGCTTGAATTATCATAATACAGTTCTCCTATTTCTTCCATTTTGTGTCTATGCAAATATCAACTTCCACGGGTACTGATTTGATAAATTTAGTGCCTGCTTGAATCATTCGGTCCCTGACAATCACCTGGAGCGCCTCTGCCCTCTCTGCCTGTACCTCGATGACAAGTTCATCATGCACCAGATTGATGATGTTAGCACCGTATTCAGGAAGCGCCGGGTAGATGTAAAGAATAGCAGTTTTGAGAATATCCCCGCATGTTGATTGAATTGGAGTATTTCTGCCTTGCCTTTCACGGGATTTCTGACCACTAAAACCGTCAATTGGTTTGTAGAAACGCTTCCGACCTAACGGTGTTATACTGAACCCCTCATTTACAGCACTCATGCCCATCTTTTGGAGGCAATCTTTAATTGCCGGATATGCTCTGAAATACCGGGTGATGAACCCTTCGGCTTCCTGCTCTGGAATATTCAATCTCAGCGCCAATCCAGAAGCAGACATGCCATACACCAGCCCAAAGTTGATTGCCTTCGCTGCGTTTCGCTGATCTTTTGTGACTGATTCAAATGGAGTGTTAAACACCTGGCTGGCTGTTTGTTTATGAAGGTCAAGGCCGCTCCGGAATGCCTGCAGGAATATGGCATCTTGTGAGAAGTCAGCCAATATTCTTAACTCTATCTGAGAGTAATCCGCCGTGATGATCTGTCTACCGTGTGCTGCAATAAATAAATCACGCCATTCTTGATCATGGGGCATCTGCTGAAGGTTGGGATTCGAGCAGGTGAAGCGACCGGTTTCAGTCCCCAGTTGATGAAAGTCAGAATGAATGCGGCTTGTCCACGGTGATATGTGCCCAGGTAACTTCGCTGCAAAAGAAGTGATGAGTTTGTTCAGCTTTCTGTATTTTACGAGCTGACTTGCGATAGGGTGGTTGACCCGGCCCAGGGTGGCTGTGTCAGTTGATTCGAGGATAAAACCCAGAGAACTGAATAGCTTCTTAGTCTGTTGGGGACTTGTGAACTTGACTTGCGACGGTTCCGGTTCATTAAACAGCCCGATTTGTTTCACTGGTGGCAGCGCTTTTGTGACCATCTCATTCAAAGTTCTCTCGCTGTCTGATCTTTCACCCTCAATCCTGCTGGTGAGCAGTTCAAGCGCCGCCTGGTCAATGAATATGCCGGTCAATTCGATCCGCATTACTGCTGGGATAATCCCAAACTCTAATAATGCTGTTGGTATCAATCCTTGTTCCTGAAGGGTTATGATCTGCTTCTCGAATACCGGAACAAGTGCAGCAACGTCATTGAGCGCGTACTTAATCTGGTCGGGAGTAAGCAACTCGCCAGCTACAAAAGACTTCTGTTGATCCTTCGGTAGTGCTTCCCCTGTGTATTT
>JBAXVB010000723.1:0-2284 GCA_037129415.1 Deltaproteobacteria bacterium | reverse complement strand
TTCTATATTGGTGATGCGTGCTGCGGAATAGACATTCTGAGGGTCCAGGAAATCAATAAACTGACCGAAGTCACAATCGTCCCTTTGGCGCCTGATTATGTGAAAGGAATTCTAAACCTTCGGGGACAGATCATTACGCTGATTGATGTCGGGAAAAGACTGGGCCTGCCATCAAGCCTGGGATCGCCGCACCCCAGTGCGGCTGTAGCGGATAAAGCAAAAAAACAGCGAAATATCATTGTTTATTTTGAAAATGAATCTATTGGCCTTTTGGTGGACAGTATTGGTGATGTGCTTAGAGCAGAAAATGAAAATATAGAAAAGCCGCCGGCGAATGTAGTTGGAATCCATTGGAAATTTTTTGAAGGCGTCCTTAAGACCGAAAAGCAGTTAATCAGCATTTTAAACCTGGCCGAAGTGCTTGGGTGATTGGATTGTGTATGTCTGATACCGTGACGATTAAAGTGCTTATCGTTGATGATAGCACCATGCACCGCAAGATAGTTCAGGATGTTCTGGAGACTTTTCCATATATCGAAGTTGTTGGAGTCGCCCAGAATGGAAAAATTGCGTTATCAAAAGCGGTTTCATTCAAACCGGACCTGTTGACGCTGGATATTGAAATGCCTGAAATGGATGGACTGGAAGTGCTGGAACGCCTTAGACATGAATTGCCTGAAGCTGTCGCCATTGTGTTCAGCGCCTTCACTACGGAAGGGGCCAGAATCACGCTAAGGGCGCTTGAACTTGGCGCATTTGATTTCATCCCAAAACCCAGTACTGGGAATCTGATGGAGAACAGAGAACGATTCAAGTCAGCGATTGCACCCATGCTGGAAGCATTGCTTCGATCAAAGAGAACAAAACCGATTGTAAAAGAGCCTTCAATTTATCCTAAAAACCAAATCATTACTAATCTTGGTCAGATAAGTTCAAGGCGGCATTCGATAATATCCAAAGCTGTCGCCATCGGCATTTCAACAGGCGGTCCGGTTGCACTGGCGAAACTGATCCCCAACATTCCCGCTGATATCGGTGTTCCCATATTTATTGTACAGCACATGCCGCCCATGTTTACCGATGCGCTAGCCGCGAAACTCAATTCGCTCGGCGGTATTTCAGTCAAGGAGGCGATCAATGGTGAGGTGATTTGCGCCAACACCGTCTATATTGCTCCCGGAGGCAAGCAGATGAAAGTGGCGGCATTATATCCGGGCAACCTGCTGGCGATTCAGGTGACCGACGATCCCCCTGAAAATAACTGTAAACCCTCTGTAGATTATCTGTTTCGGTCCATTGCGCGTCATTATGGAAAGTATGCTACAGGGGTTATCATGACAGGTATGGGCTGTGACGGAACCGAGGGATTGAAACTGATGAAGCAAAATGGCGCAATGATCATTGCTCAGGATGAATCAACCTGCGCCGTGTATGGTATGCCCAGAAAGCCAGTGGAGATCGGGATCGTGGATGTAATTGCACCATTGGACCTTATAGCCGGGGAAATTTGCCGAACCGTTAGCAGAAATACTATGAATCAGGGACTGTTCATTCATAATTCATAATTCAGCCGACGCTCTTGTAACCGACACAAGAGCGTCGGCTACAAGAGCGTAATTAATTAGAGGGTTATGTTGGAAATTGATCAGATTGAATTCAGATTGTGGGCAAGGTATGTTTATGATATATCAGGAATTTTACTGGAGCCTACCAAGTCCTATCTGATTGAATCCAGACTTGGTCCGTTGCTGAAAGAATATGCATGCCGAACGTTTGGTGATCTGTATCAGAAATCCAGAATGGACAGCACCCGGACAATTGAGAAACGTATCATTGATCAGATTACAACCAATGAAACGCTTTTTTTCAGGGATAATGCTCCTTTTGAAATGCTGAAATACAAGATATTGCCGGATGTTGTGGATCGAAAAACGCAAAAAGCATTTTCCAGTTCCCCTATTTCGCTTCGAATCTGGAGCGCTGGATGCTCCACTGGACAGGAGGTTTACAGTATAGCCATTGCACTAAAAGAGATTCTTGTTGATCTGAACAAGTATAACGTTATGGTTTTGGGAACCGACATTTCTGGTATGGCGATTGCGCGGGCCAGCCAGGGAACGTATAGTCAGTTCGAAATGGATCGGGGCCTGACATCCGAACGAATGGAACAACATTTTATTCATGAAGGCGATGTATGGAAAATCAAGGATGAAATCAGGGCTATGGCGACCTTCAAAAAGATGAATCTGATGCAACCTTTTGTGGGACTTGGGAAGTTTGATAT
>JBAXVB010000722.1:0-2286 GCA_037129415.1 Deltaproteobacteria bacterium | reverse complement strand
GGAATGGAATCGGTGTTGGCCAGATTTAACCTGCCTGCCGACAGCCTGTATGGCTTAGAGCATTCAGACAATTGTTTGTCGCTTCCCGTTCCGCCGCAAAACAAACTGTCATGGCTTCCTTCCATTCAGCAGAATTTAGGGGTTGCGGCCCTGTCCGTGGATTTGTCCGGGAAGCAACGGATTTTTCTTAATGGGAGCCTTTCCCGGGTACAGGTATTTCGTCCCTGGAAATTGTTTGTTCCAGCCTTCTGTGTGCTGTCAGTGCTTCTGGCCTTGTGGACAGTTAATCTGAATCATGCTGTCGGACACGGGAAACAATCGGTTGCGGAAATGAAGGATGAGGTTCAGCAGGTGCAGCAGAAGGTTCGCCCGCTTGAGAAAGTCCGCGATGTACTGAAAAAAACGGAATCGCTGTCTGCTGACATCGATGATTTCATCCGGCTGCGGCCCCGCCTGTTTTCCTGCTTCAACGAAATCGCCAAGCTTATTCCTGAAGGGACATGGTTTTCCAGATCCAACATTCAGGGGGCCGAGCTGACCCTTCAGGGGCAGAGCCGGGATGCGTTAAAATTTGTGGAGTCGTTAAGAACCTCCCCTCTGTTTGAGCAGGTAAAGCTGGCCGGATCGGTCAGTCGTGCGCCATCCGGAGTGGAGCAGTTCAGTCTGACCCTTCGTCTGAAAGATGTGGAAGCAAGTCCATGAAACTGTATCTGGGAAAAAAGCGAAAGCGTCAGGTGGTTTTTGGCCTGATTGGTTTGATTTGCGGAATACTGGTCTGGTGGGCGCAGGTCTGTGATCCCCTTCAGGAGACGAAGGGCGATCTGTCAATAGAGCTGGAAAGGTTGACACGGGAACGCGATCGGTCCATCCGGGACATGAAAGAAGTTACCGAGTTTATTGAGTCTCATAAATCCATTGAAAAGGAAATGGCCAGGTTCGATGTTCTAAAAATTGACGGCAAAACAATAGAAGAACTCAGCGCAAGCACTCAGTCGATTCTGCAGCAGTTTCTGGATAAAAACTCGATACCCATCAAGGCTTACAAGGATCTGCCTGCGTTCAAATGGCGGGAGCACCCCATCAGCCGGGTGGAGCTGCAGATTGAAACCGGAATGCAGGGGGTTTCGGATTTACTGGAATATCTGGAAATGTTAAACAAGGTGATACGGGTCGAACGGTTCTCGGTATCTTATCGCCGGAAAAAGGACGCTGATCTGCAGATATCTCTTCAGATCGCAACGCTTCAAATGGAAGGCATCAAGCCATGAGAATAACAAAGAGGAATACATGCAAAAAGTAGATGAAACCAAAGTCCGTGGCGCATGGGTCTGGGTGGTGGCGTGTTTGATTTTACTGGCTTTGGGGACTGCCGGCTGCGGTTCGGGAAAACTGTGGCTGAAACCTTACACATCTCCGGAAAATACCGATGGTGAAAATCCTTTTGTTCGCGTCAAGATTCCGGAGGAAAAGGCGCCAGCAGACGGAGAAGACAAAAAAGCTGAGGAGAAAATCCCGTCCGGTCGTCCGGAAAAAGCCGGAATCAGCGAAGGCAAGGCAGCGCCTGCAAAACATATCGCCAGTCCCACACAGCCGACGGTCCTTGGGCAAAAGTCAGTCAAAGACAAAAAAGAGACGGCGACGGTGGTTCATGTTGAGCTGGCTTTTGATAATGCAGACCTTTATGAAGTTCTGGACCTGACGCTTTATGATCTCTTTGGCCTCAGCTACATAGTGGATCCGACTCTCAAATCGACGGTTTCTTTTCACATCACCGGTGATTATACCAAGGATCAGTTTATCAACACGTTCAATGAGGCTCTTCAGTTGAACAATCTGTCGATTGTCCGTGGTTCGGGCAATATTTACAAGATTCTTCCCAAGGCCAACAGCGCGGGATCGGCGAATGCGCCTGTGACAGTTTTGGATGAAGCGGGTCTGGCCGGGGATGTCACCCGGCTGATCCGGTTGCGTTATGTGGCTGCGGCCTCGGCTGCGACCAATGTGACGCCATTTTTGTCCAAAGGCGCTTCGGTAGTGCAGGATACGGTTAACAACGCCCTTCTGATCACCGATACAGCGGACAACATTTCCAGAGCTGTCTCCATTCTGGGGGTGATTGACATTGAATATTTTGCAGATCTTTCCTGGCAGATATTTCCGGTAAAGGAAATGGATGCGGCGATTATTGCTGCAGATTTGGATAGCGTGTTGCAAGCCGGAGGCATCTATAAAAGGCAGGGCGCTGTGGAGGGAAGCTTTGAAATATTTCCCATCAAGAGCATGAAT
>JBAXVB010000721.1:0-2287 GCA_037129415.1 Deltaproteobacteria bacterium | reverse complement strand
CCGGATTTTTCTCCACTTCAATTTTCCGGAACGACATGCTCATCCCATTGAAAATAAGTAATTTATTTGTCAACAGTTTGCCGATTCCCAGAATGATCTTGATCGCTTCCAGGCTCTGAATCGAGGCGATCACTCCCGGAACGGGCCCGATAATGCCGATGGGCTCTTTTTGCCCGGTATCCTGTGAAAAGAAGCATTCCAGACAGGGAGTCTGTCCGGGAACAAATGTACTCACCATTCCGGTAAACCCTTCGACTCCTCCGTAAATGAAAGGAATGTCTTTCAGAATAGAGGCTCGATTTAGAATTTTTCGAGCCTTCAGATTGTCTGTTCCATCCAGAATGACAGTGCAGCCTTCTACTGTATGCAGAATGTTTTCATCCGAAATGAATTCCTGAATCGGTTCGACATTGCAATAAGGATTGAGGTTTCGGAGTTTTTCCAGGGCGGACAGCGTCTTGGGTTTTCCGATATCTCCGGTTCCATGAATGATCTGGCGATTCAGGTTTCCAGACTCAACACAGTCACAGTCCGCAATCCGGATGGAACCGATTCCGGCGGCAGCCAGGTAGTATGCTGAAACAGAGCCAAGCCCCCCAACACCGGCAATCAAAACCCTGGCCTGCTTCAGCTTGATCTGACCTTGCGAAGTGATTTCAGGCAGGATAAGCTGCCGGTTGTATCGGATAGCTTCCTCGGAACATAAACTTTGAATGTCCATAATATGCGCTTTCCCGCTGGTTCCCAAACTCCAACATAGGAACCAGCGGAATGGTTGCTATCTTTAGCCTGTTTTGCCTTTTTTCGCTTCCTGGATTGCCAGATATGCCCGCTCCGGTATCATCGGAAGTTCGTGAATCCTCACGCCGATGGCATCATAAACAGCGTTCAGGATAGCTGGTATGGTGGGCATGATAGCGCCTTCACCGACTTCCTTGGCGCCAAAAGGTCCGTTTGGTTCGTTGCTTTCCACGATAATGGTCTTGATCTGCGGCATATCAAGCATGGTGGGAATCTTGTACTCCGCCAGATCGGCGTTTATGACATGGCCCTTGTTGTCAAACTTGACTTCCTCGAACAATGCCTCCCCCAGTCCCATTGAAACAGAACCTTCCATCTGGCCTTCAACTGAGGTTACATTAATAGCCAAACCGCAGTCATGGGCATCGGTAATTCTGTCCACAGTGATCTGGCCGGTTTCCTTATAACAGAGATGTTTTAGCGCCATGATCGTTCCGTCTTCTTTCACGCCGGTTGTCATGGTGTGAGTGAACTGATGTCTGGCCCGTCCATACTGAAAGACCTGCTCCCGGTTATAATTCATCTTGACCGATTTTCCGGTTTTCATGGACAGAAGACAGGCCGAGAGTTCCAGGGTGTGATGGGGACGCTGTAAATATTTTAAGTGGTCGTTCCAATTCAAGGAAAAACAGGCCAGATTGCTAAGAGCCGATAATGAAAGCCGTTGCCAAATTGTCACCATAACGGTATAATGCAGAAAAAGTCGGGAGGATGCCTATATGAGAGCTGTGCGAGTTAAAGAACATGAATCAGCCAATGACCGAATCACTGCCAGAGTGCCGCATGCTACCCGGTCGATCATTGAGCGGGCAGCTGCGATATACGGGGCCACAATCAATCAGTTTATCGTTCAGGCTGCCGTTGAAAGGGCAAGCGAAGTCTTGCAGAGTACAGAGGCAATGAATCTCTCCGCCCGGGATGCAACGATTTTTCTGAATGCACTGGCAAAGCCGCCGCAGCCGAATGAAATCCTGCTGGAAGCCGTTTGTGCCCATGCCCGTCTCGTTGAGTCCCGGGACTGACATGGCAAAGGATTTGATTGTCAGTCTTCTGGACGGCAAGATCCATGACCGTACGGTGTTCGACTGTGGGGAACCGGCGCTAAACGACTATCTGCAAAAGACAGCATGGCAACACCTGCAAAAGGGAATCGCCAACACCTACGTTTTGGTCGAAATCACCAAACCCCATAGGATACTTGGATTCTTCACCCTCGCGTTTATGCAAGTAGATATATCCGAGATGCCTGCCGGGCTGAGGAAAAAACTCCCGCGATCCCGTCTCCCCGCAGCGAAGCTGGGTCGTATCGCCATAGACAAAAGTTGCCAGGGGAAGAACTACGGCAGGCTCCTCCTGGTCGACGCCATGCGCCGTGTTGTCTTTGCAGTTCGGATGACAGCAGGTGTTGTCGGTTTGTTTGTGGATGCGAAAAATCCTGAAATTGCAGCTTTTTATCGGAAATTTGGTTTCATCCCCCTGGAAGATA
>JBAXVB010000720.1:0-2290 GCA_037129415.1 Deltaproteobacteria bacterium | reverse complement strand
TGCCAGGCCAATCGCATCGTATTTTGTATATTCACTGAAAATTGTCATGATGCAGAGGTTCCTCTGTTTACGATTTACGTGTTTCTTTGATCATAGCGACAGTAAGATTTACTTTTTTTGCTTTATCTAAACAGTATTTATGAAGATGATCCGTTTCTTCCATCATATCAAGAATTTGTTTGCCAGTATATTTGCTATCCTTATTGATTCTAATTTGTAGAATCGCCGTTTGTACATATAATCTCTTTTCCGATGCTAATGCTGCACACTCCAGGTATGATCGGTATTCATCCAAATATTTCCGAATATCTGGTGTGAAATATTTTTTATTGAAAGAACAAAATTCAGCAAATATGTATGATATCTCATTTAATTCCTCTGTGACAATCGCTAACGCATCTACGGTGTATTGATATACATTCTTGTTTATCAGAGCTGATATTACGGTCCAATAACCGTCAATGCGCTTTCGTACTTTGTGAAATGCAGCGATCCTTGCCTCAGCGATTTTAATAAGATCGTTCAATTCAGTTTGGGCAATAATAGCATTCATTTTTTTATAATACTTTTTCTCCAGTATCACGCCTCTGTGTTATCAATTTTTAAACGATTTACGGTTTGCACATCCCACATGGCCTATATCCGGAAGCTTTGGTACGATATTTGCCGTCTGGGTATCCCCATCATAGACAATAAGAACATCCCCACGCTTCAGTTGTCGCTTTACCATTTCGACATTTTCTTCAAGACTGCCATCAGTATATCCGGTATCGGTGCCTTCCCTGGTCACGAACTCCTCTATCAGTCCATGTAAAGCTTCCTCAGTCAGATTGTCATGTGGTATGATTATCCCCTCATGATGGTTTTCCATAATCTTTGGCTCCATCTCAAATTCAAAAGATTACTGTATCTCGACGCACCTTATTCCATCTGGTCGCCATGCTGGAGAGATAACATGACTACCCTTTTCCTCAGTATCCATAAGGCTTGCAAAGGTTACTGTGAAGTCTCCGAACCGATTATTCACTGCATCCATGGCGTTCACCATAAGCGACTTTCTTCGTTCCTGCGGAAACAAGGGAAGCTGTGCAACCTGATGCCTCAAATTGGTTAATCGTATTCCAAGTAGCCTTACCGGCTGCTGAAGTTCGACAGTATCCAGAATATCAAGCGCCGCTTTATAGATGTCACCGCTCTGGTTAATGGGATTTCCAAGAGTCTGCTGTTTGCCAAAACTGGAGTAAAAATCAGCATAACGGACATACAGATGCACGGTCTTCCCGGAAACACCGTATCGTCTGGCTCGTCTTCCTACCATTTCTGATAACTGGAGCAGGTATTTGAGAATATCCTGGCGCCGGGAAATGTCCTGCTTCAGTGTCATGGAATGTCCAACTGATTTGACCCTGTCCTGATCGCTTGCCGGAACAACTGGGCTGTGGTCAATCCCCAGTCCCATATCATGTAGATGCAGTCCGTTAATTCCGAACTTCCTTTTCAGAATATCAACTGGAAACTTCCCAAGATCACCAATTGTCTTGATTCCCAGAAGGTTTAATTTCTTCTCCGTCTGTGAGCCTATACCACAAAGGTCTTTAATTGGCAGGGGATTTATTATCTGAGACACTTCATCCGGGCGAATGATTGTGAGTCCATCTGGTTTTTTCATATCGCTGGCAAGCTTGGCAAGAAGCTTATTGGGGCCGATTCCAACTGAGCAGGTCAGACCGAAACTCTCCATTATCTGGGCTTTCAATAAATGGACTATTTGTTCTGGATTGCCAAATATTTTAAGGGAATGTGTGACATCAAGAAATGCTTCATCAATACTGAACACCTCCACCAATGGCGTGTAATCCAGCATCATTTTGAAAATTTGAGTTGACGTGTGGGTGTATTTGCGGTTGTCTCCAACGACAAGAATGATCTGAGGACATTGGCGCTTGGCTTCCCAGATGGCCATACCCGTCTTGACACCGAATTTCCTGGCTTCATACGAGGCAGTTGTTATGACTGTTCTGCCGTTGGAACCAATTACAGCAATGGGTTTTCCCCGCAGCTCCGGATTTGCCTGCTGCTCGACGCTGGCGAAATATGCATTCATGTCAAGATGAAGAATGATCCGGTCAGTCATGGTATTTCAGCATCCATATCTGGTCAAGCTGGTTTAAAATGAAATCAATAAAACTCTGATATTATTTAATATATCATTTGATAACATGTCAAGATGTTGTGATGATGGCTTAAAACGATGTAACTACGCCAGTGCCTCATAATGGAATGACCTTAT
>JBAXVB010000072.1:0-14964 GCA_037129415.1 Deltaproteobacteria bacterium | reverse complement strand
GGCTGGAATCAGAACCGCCAATTTATTTTTCATTCATTTGCCGCCTGGATGCAATCCATATCATGTTGTTGATTTCAGCGCCTTCAAAGTCTTATGATATAACAAAATAATCTCCTGTGCAACATGATCAATTTGAAAAACCTTCCTAAACCTTTCCAACGCGGATTGTCCCATAAACAATTTCAGCTCCGGCAGACTAAAAAGCTTTCTTAACGCACCCGCAAGCAGAACCGGATCATCCGGCGGAACCAGAAACCCGGTGATGCCGTCTTCGACCACCCATCCAATACCGGAGCCTGGGATGTTACTGGCGACAACCGGTTTTCCGTACCGCATAGCTTCCAGAAGCACCAGGCCGAAAGCCTCTGTCCGTTCAATTGAAGGCAAACACAGGCAGTCACAGGAAAAAATGAGGGTGTGAAGATCCAGTTCAGGTAAAGATCCCAGCAGAGACACTTTTGAGAGGCCGAGGGTGTTAATTCGCCGTTGAAGACTAAATTCACGCTCGCCATTGCCGACAATCAGAATCCGCGCATTCGGCAAAGCGGTTGAAGCATCCAACATGACTTCGTGTCCCTTATAGTACGTCAGCCGACCGATGACCAGGATTCTTCTCTCAGGCTGTCCCCACACGGTTTCAGCCCAGCGCAGTCTGTCATCATTCGGCTTTTTCAAGCGATCCGGATCCAGCCCCAATGGAATAATATGACATTTGTCTTTAAAGTCAACCAGCGAGCTGCTGGTGTTCAGATAGGATTGCGACGTAGCGATAATGGACTGCGAGCGCCGCAGAAACAGCTTCTCTATGGGACGATAGAGCTGATAGGCCAGAGCCATTCTTCGGTCAATAGCAGAAGGAACAACATCCGCATGCCAGTGAACGACCCACGGCAATGCTCCGGCAATGGACAAGGGCAGCGCCCAGAATGCGGAAGTGTTTGGAACATGAAAATGCAGAATATCCGGCCGGAACTCCTGAATGGCCTTTCTCATGGCGAAAATAAACGCCGGGCTGATTGGAACATACAACAGCGTTCCATAACAGGGTACCCTAAATAATGTTGCTTTTCGATGACATGCCGGAACTGGTTCATGATTAATATCGTCATGAACCAGAGCTGCTGTCTTTACCCTGCCCCTTTCAAGGGCTGGTAGCAAATCACCAAGAAAGCTTTCGATTCCACCGGTTACCGGAGGAAAAAATTTACCTATATGCAGAATGCGCATGCGAGGGGTCAAATCTTTACCTTGAAAATACTTTTAAACGACGAAACACACGAAAAAAATGTTCTTCGCGCCTTTGCGCCTTAGCGTGAGAAACAAAGCGCCGTCTTGTGAATTGGACTTTGAACAAATTATGCCAGTTCGCAGTATACCTGACACGAGGCTGCACAGTATGAGGTTCGGTCCTATAAAAAAAGATTACCTCAGATACCCAAGACCCAGCGTTGTCAGGGAACTCCCGTTGGTCGCACCCTGACCTACATCAATTTTGTCCAAAGTCCAAAATTTTCAAGCCAACAATGAAAAGTAGCCTCGCTCCTGATGATTTGGAATCCAAGTGACATGTATGTTTTATTAACTGGAAAATTAGTTATTAATACATTATGTTCCACCCTTTTCATTCCTTTTTTATATGCCCAATATAAGCCAGCCAGATTAATATTTTGAAACACGCCTCCATTACGATGATTCTTGTCAACTGCGCCCACTACGCCAACAGCATATTGGGCTTGTTTCTCAGTCAATATCTTAAAAGAAAGAAAGCCTGCAATTTCTCTATTTATTTCGGCAACAACTATATGATCTGAAACACTTTTGTCAACACAACATCTTTTTGCCCAATCTTCATATATATCTTTGGTTTTTGCCAGTTCAGTTTTTTCAATATTTGAATAATGCCCATAATTTCTAAATGATTCAGATGCTATTCTTAGAATACTCGTTATATCATTTGGCTCAAAACCTCTGTATTGATAAATATCATCTGTATTTAAAGGCAAACTTTTTTCAGCCAGATTTAAATTATATGTAACCTGTACATCTTTGAGCCTAAAACCAGCTTCTTCCATTTGATTAATAAGTTTTATATCGCTGGTTAAAACTCTACTGATAACAAGTTTTACTCCGTTTTCCTTAAATTTCCGGACTATCTCGAACGGTAGGTCATCAAATGTATTAATCCTGGCAACCCTGAAGCCAAATCTTAATGTGTCTAATTCACTAATATGCTGTTCCATTTACATTCTTCCTTGTACTTGTAGCCGTCCTTCCAGGCGCTGTTGGCTCTTCATTCACAATATGGCTATTGCCTGCATTAAAACGTGAAATATGCATCTCACGGCATCCTTCATTTATCGCTTTACACTTTCGTCATTCACGAATGCTTTGGGCGGGGAGTATTTGGGAGTGACAAGGGAACAAAAGATATGTTCAAATGAAAAAAGTGTAAACTACTTTTGGGCGGTTATGAAGGATGCCAATCATGGCATCCTTCATTCACGACACTTTTCCTATGCCGAAACATATCAAAACGATGCGAATTAGAAATCTGGGGAGTATTTTCATAGCAATGGCAATCAAATATAGGCGAGTATTATCTTATGGATGCAGTTTTTCAGATGATTTGATTTTAAATGATATTTTTTCAATTTGAAAAATCGTACCATTTTGAATGATATAAATCCAGTTACTGTCAGGGGATAAAAAAATTGACGGTGTTACAGGAACAACAGGTAAGCCGATATCAACTTTCTGAATCAGCTTCAGTTCAGGCAACGAATAACGTATAAGATACCGGTCGAATGACACATACAGATTTTTTCCATCAGGCGAAATGGCACCTGCGGCAAAATAAAGAGAAGCTGGCTCTACGCCTCCCATTTGCGCCGAGCCAGAAGGCGGCGCTAAGGGACGAGCGCCTTCTGGCGCAAGGGGAACGGGCAGAAGATGCCCTGTCCCTGCAGGCAATTGTCCAGTTGGTAGCATAGGCTCCTGTGCGTAAATCCCCGTATGAAAAAAAACACAGACCAGCAGATACATGCACAGCCAGATACGCTTCATTGTATAATTACTCCTTTTTCATGTTCATTGAATGCGTTATGGAAAATGATATATGGTTGTTTCTTCACTCGCATTTGAAAAAACTTGCCCCCATTACGGTTACGCAAAGAAGGGAGAACACGGGGGCAAGTCTGGATAACAAATCAGCTAATTTGCTATTGCAATTTTATCGGGATTGGCAGATGTGAGTTGGCCGCTCCAGGCAGTGCCATTCCATTTCCAGAGACCATTAGATGCTCCGAAGTCCACATAGAGCACTGAACCTGATGCCACCATGCTTTCAGCGTTGAGCGATGTGAGTTGGCCGCTCCAGGCAGTACCATTCCACTTCCAGAGGCCATAAGATGTCAAGTCCACATAGAGCGCCGAATCTGAGGCCACCATGCTTCTAGGGTTGGCAGATGTGAGCGGAGTCCATGCAGCGCCATTCCATTTCTGGAGGCCATAAGATGCTCCGAAATCCACATAGAGCGTTGAACCGAAATAAATCAGATTCTCAGGAATTGCCGAGGTAAGTCCCGTCCATGAACCATCTGAATTGTATATAAAGAGCCCTAAACCGACAAAGCTCGCAGCTAAAACCGGTGTTTTCGCCACCGACGGGGAAGGGACAAAAACAGTCACACCGTAGTGTGCCATCCCAGAATAGCTCCCTCCCCAGGTCATTGAATGGGATACATAATCCCAGGTATCATGCAGATAAACCAGTGAACCTGTGTCATTGTAACCATATCCCAGCATGGTATGACCATCCACTTGGATCAACACCGGCCGTCCGGCATCAATTTCCTGTTTGTAATTTTCAAAAGTAAACCCCTTCGTATTGCCATTATATCCCATAATATATTGAGAATAATTGCTGACTACCGTGTATCCTCTGCTCGCAAAAAAAAGCTTCATGCCATGGCATCCATCCCGTTTTCCAGGTTCCGCCCCAGTATAATCGGAAAGTGCACTTCCGTCTGTATAGTTCCAAAACGTGGTTGAACCATCAGTATTTGATTTTGAAGACTGATTGGTGCCCATAAAATCACCGGTGCATTCCCCCTGAACATGTTCAGTCCACTTTCCGATAAATGGATCAGGAGCTGTGCTGTCATAAGCAATCCAATAATCATCCACATGCCCTTTGATTGTTCGACCGTCAATTCCCTGATGTGTTGCGCTTAACGGACTCTCCCCTTTGCCCCATACGGCATTGGTCATCGGACATACCCCGCCGTTGGTCGGTCCGGCATAAAGATTCGGATATCCGGTATTGTCGTAGTAACCAAACATCATGGCTGCTGCTGTTGCAGAACAGCCATAGCTCCAGTCAAAAGCAGGAACAGTGGATAGTGTTTTGGTTCCAGCGGCTGTCTCCGGAATGATGGCCGCAGGCGCTTGATAGGATTCAGGCGGACGACCCGGAACAATCACCTCATCAATGGATTGCCCATCCTGAATAAATCGCCTTACAACATAGGGATTGTCGGACTGAACTCCATAAGAGTTCAATTCACCGGCAACCGAAACGGAAGCGATCTGAAAAATGCACAATAGTAAAATGGCTAATGATAGGCGGTAACTCCAATTTCGTTTCATTCTCATACCTATTCTCCTTTAATTAAAGTGATAAAATTAAGAAAGCTGACCTCAGATTTGGCATGCCCTGTCACAACATCATCAAACTGGTATCTGTCAGGCTTCACACCATCTGAGGTTATCCCAAACACGCCAAGATAGACATCGTGATTTCCAGACCCCAAAGGACGGTATTGATTTGATCCGTCTATGGATTTTAGGAATACCAGAACCCGATCCCCATTCCGATACCTCCCGACCGGAGGGGCAGGACCGGATATCCGAACTGTCACGGGTTTTTCCATTGAATAACTGCTATCGGAAACATCTTCAACGTCATCCACAGAAAATTGCCGATAGGATTCCTCAATCGCGATACTTTCTGTCAACCTGCCTCCTTTCAGAATTCTCTCTGGCATCATGGTCACATGAATCATCACCGTTTCCAGCGGCGGCTGCAGAGTTTTTGACAGCCTCACGCTTACAACGGTTCCCGTGGCGATTACATCGGCATCGGCTATCATTTTCTGAAAATGTTCAGTGTTCAACGGTTTGAGTGGCGGTCTCACAGCCTCTGCCTCCATGTACAAACTCGTAAAGAATAATGCCAAAAACAATATGGTGATCAGCCGGTTCAGCTTCATTGGGATTCCTCCAGCAAGTAACAGGAAATGGTGAGGATTGGATTAATTTTATCGCTGAAAACCATGAGTGTCTCAATAATTGGTTCCTTTCAGGCAACACCGACTCTGCCGACGGCAACATGAAATTCATGAAAGAGCGCCTTGGCAGACCGCGCAAACGAACCTGCAAAGCGAGCCACCAGTAAAAACTGAATCAAATGATGTATGAACTGAAGGGAACGACTTCAGTTGGAATTTTAACTCAAGACTTTTGATTTGTCAATGGGAATAAAAAACGTACCTCCACAATCTCAAGGTCGTGGTAATTTCATCTAAAAAAAAGATGTCGCTTACCCAAGCTGACAGTATCAATCAAAAGCGCGTGATGTCATGTACGATATAGAGAGGTCTTCCCTTGACCTGATTAAAAATTCGACCGATGTAGATACCCAAAACCCCCATGCCAAAAAGGAGAACACCAGACATGAAATAAAGCGAAACCATGACGCTGGTCCAACCTTGAGCGACATAACCCAAAGTCAGGTAACGAATAATCAACCAGATTCCGTAGAAAAAAGCTGAGAAGGCCATGAGAAAACCAGTCTGGACAAACATTTTCAGCGGCTTGTTGGAATAGGAAACAATGGCGTCTGTCGCCAAAGAAAACATGCGACTGAGATTGTAACTCGTTTTACCCTCCGCCCTCTCATCATGTTGAACTTCTATGGTTGTAGATTTGAAACCCAACCATCGTACCAGCAAGGGAAATGCCCGGCTATGTTCGGGCAACCGTTTCAGTTCATCAACCACCTTTCGGGAATAGATACCCAAATTCGCCTGCGCTGCATCGCTCGCCTGATCGGTCATGTAGCTAAAAAACCGATGAAAAGCAAGGGATGCATGACGTTTATAAAAGCCATCCTGCCGTTCCACCCTGCGACCCACCACAACATCAAATCCCTCCTGCGCCTTGGCCCAAAGACGTGGAATTTCTTCCGGTCTATCCTGCAAGTCACAATCCATAACAACAAGCCAGTTACCTCGCGAAAAATCCACGCCCGCAGTAATCGCATAATGCTGTCCAAAGTTCCTGGACAGCTTCACGCCAACGACTCTCGGATCTCGCCTCGCCAACTCATTGATCAGTTCCCACGGATGTCCGGGGCCGCAATCATCGACAAAAATGAGCTCGAAACTTGCTGGAATTAAGGCGGCGGCAGCGCAAACTCTTTCGTAGAGTTTTGCCAAAGTACCATCGCACCCATACACCGGAACGACTATCGAGATGTCTGGCGCGTTAACGATGCTGGATTCTATCATTCCCTTCCGCTCCTGATGGTCCGGGTTAATATCTCAACAATCTTATCCTGATGTTCACCCAAGCCCAACCACAATGGCAGGCGCAACAATCGATCCGCCAGTTGTTCGGTGTACGGCAAATCACCGTGGGTACGGGCGAATCTTTTACCGGCCGGGGACAGATGCAGGGGCACATAATGAAAGACGGCAAGAATGCCAGCCTCCTTCAATTTGGCGATCAGATGACTGCGCATGGACAGGCTATTGAGCAGGATGTAATACATGTGAGCGTTGTGTCTGGCGGCTTCCGGAATGATGGGACGACGAAGCCTGCCTGCAGCTTCCAGAGGCGCCAGCGCTTGATGATACCTCTCCCACAGACTCAACCGGCTTGAGGTAATATGATCTGCTTCCTCCATCTGGGCCCAGAGGAAGGCGGCGATCACCTCGCCGGGCAGATACGATGACCCGATATCCACCCATGTATATTTATCAACCTGTCCACGAAAGAACTGGCTACGGTTGGTACCCTTTTCGCGAATGATCTCCGCCCGCTCAGCGAACCTTTCATCATTGATCAACAATGCACCACCTTCGCCGGAAATAATATTCTTGGTCTCATGGAAGGAAAGAGCGCCAAGATGACCGATGGAACCCAGGGGCCGTCCTTCCCAGGTGGACATAATGCCCTGAGCAGCATCCTCGATAACAAGAAGATTATGACGACGGGCAATATCCATGATGACATTCATGTTACAGCCTACACCGGCATAGTGGACGGGCGCAATGGCGCGAGTGCGGGCAGTGATAGCTGCTTCAATCAATCGCTCATCAATATTCAGGGTATCCGGACGAATATCGACAAACACCGGAACAGCTCCGCGCAAGACAAATGCATTGGCGGTGGAGACAAATGTATAGGATGGCATGATGACTTCGTCCCCGGTCTGAAGGTCTGCCAGGATGGCCGCCATTTCCAGTGCAGCCGTGCAGGAATGCGTGAGCAAAGCCTTCTTGCAGTCCTCACGCAGCTCCAGCCAGGCATGACATTTTTTGGTAAACGGCCCGTCGCCTGCCAGTACGCCGTTAAAGTGGGCCTCGGCGATGTAGTACAGTTCCTTGCCAGTCATGTAGGGTTTGTTGAAGGGGATAGTCATAAGTTTTTCCTCGCGACAATGATAAGCGAACCACCGACAGGGAAATTGATGCCATGTTCCATTAATTTTCTTTCGCCTGCCATAACGCTCAGAAGCAAATGGTTGATGATAGGACTAAGCTTGAGATCGGACATTATTTCTTCTCTGTCACGCCCCTTCTTGAGGCGGGAGATCATCATAAAAGGAAGAAGAAAGGATACAAAGGAAGATGTACGCAGGATTTCGTATCCAGTCTGTTTCATTTTTGCGGAAATTTCCTGCCGGGAATAACGACGGACGTGATGGGCCATATCGTCCGAGCCACTCCAAAGCCAGGCATGTTGCGGTACAGTAACGATCAATACCCCTCCTGGAGCTAAAGCACGATAAATACCAGCCAAGGCTGATACATCGTCAGCGATATGCTCAAGGACATCGAAGGAACCGATTAGATCGAATTCTTCATGAAAGGGTATATTGGTTGCGTCCATCTGAATGAATGATCCACGATTAACACGATTGAAAGCGTATGAAAGACCATGTATCGATAATTCACTTCCTGCTATAGTGGCCTTGGGGAAATTGGCGGCAATGCTGGAAAGCACAAACCCTGTTCCACATCCAATTTCAAGAAAGTTTCTGAAACCTGGGAAGTACTTATGTATAAAATATAAAATCATTTGGTTGCGTGCGACAAACCAGAAGTTTGATGATTCGAGAGCAAAGAGATAAGGAAAGAAATTATCTTCGAAACCACTGCTATCCTCGGCATGTTCCGGAGCGAAAAGCGGAAACCGGCCATTAAAAACAGGCTTCCAGTGACAGTAAGGACAAAGCCACTCCGTTGAAACAAAGTTCTCATTGCAGGAAAGACATCTTTTCATAATTTCGCCGATATTGTTGCAGTCGTTTTGTTCGACCTGAAAATCCAGAACTTTTGAGCAAGGAAAAGAAGTACTGCAGCGATGACAATGGCAATGGTTTGCACAATTAAAGGTGAATAGCCTTGTTGTTTGCTGAAATAGTCAAGCGCGAACATATTGAGAATGTAGCAGATAACATAGGTAACAATGTAACGAGCTGCTGACATCCCAAAATCTCCTGTATGAGAAAATGACCATTGTTTGTTCAAAACAAATGCAAGGGAAACCGACAAAACATAAAAAACTGAGACGACAATCAGCGGATCAAGTCCAGCCCGTACAAGCAGATAAAATCCGCACAGCGCCAAAGCATTGGTAGTGATGCCAGTCAGGGCAAAACGAATAAATTCTGTGCGCCATTTCATGATTCATTCCTGATGAGTATTGGTATATACGGCGGACCGTGTGAATTGGGTGCAGTTTCTCCTGTCTCAAGTATAGTGATCACGGGTAAAGAGGGAACTGAATGACATCCTAAAATACAATAATCTCAGTAGCGCCACTGTTTTAAATTAATTGCTTCTGTGCCCGTGATTACTACAGTTTGGATGGGCAATATAACCCAATAATCATTTAAATGCAACACTATACAACATTATACCTAATTGCCGATCCTCGCCAAGACTTCCCTGGCTTGTAAATGGAAGAATGATTTTCAGACAAACAATATCAGGAATTGTTTCAAATTGGCTACTGATCGCATAGATAGATCGACCACAAGCAATTATTGCGCTCCCCGTCGCTCCGTTTGGTGAAAGAGAAAACTGGACTTCTTTACGTTCCAATTCGGGAATAGGAGCAATTTCAAAGGTTACAGTCAGTTCTCTGTTGAAATCCAACTGTCGGAACAGCGTCTTATCTGGCTTGAAACAAATTTCGACCTGTCGATTTTGAGACCATCTAAAATCTATTTCTGCATGGGACCAGCCTTTTAGAATTAATTTTGATGCTTCATTGCGCCATGAAATGATTTCACCTGGGGTAACCTCTTTTGCGATACGATAAAGATAATAATCTGTTGTATGTGAGGTCATATAAAGAAACATCAACCAGAAAATAATGAGAAAAAATGAAATGGCGAATCGAAAAGGATGGTCAAATATAACTCTCATGAAACCCATTCCACATTGAGATATCTAATAGCAAACCAAATAAAATGAATACCTGATAGACAAAGCGAAACAATGTATATAAAGCCCGTTAATAATATAAAAAAGTATAAAATCATTTTTGTTTTATCATTTGCCATAACCATGAAACGTGATATCAAAACGTCCAACGCTATAATTCCGGCAAAAGGAATTGAAAACATAAGAGAAATATGACGTCCCAGGTTCAATATGTCTGAAGATATAATCCATAGAATCACTATTGAGATATTGAAGATAAAAAAATCGTAATACTTTACGGCCAGGAATACGGGAGTCAACAACAATCCGGTAACCAGGAAAAAAGCTGCAAATTGTTGCGGAGACAATGTGTAAAAGTATTTCTTGTAGATCAGGATATTAGAGTATTGTAGTCCACTAAAAATAGAAGATATAGCGCCCGCAATTGAATTGAATTTCTGTACAAGTGTTGGAGTGACTCCATGGCTCCAGGCATAATAAATATTCTTGTTAACCAGAGAGTCACCAAAGCTTAAATACCAATAAATTGTCAATACAACAGGAAATATAATAATAATTGGGGCCAATTCAACAGACTTCACCACGGCACGTCCCAATGATTGGTACCAGGAGAAAACGCCTTTGCAATGTTCAAAACGATAAAGATAATAAAAAAGAACAGGGAGCATCGCCATTGCATGTGGCCGGGTAATCAATCCATACGAAATCACGATGCTTGCAGAAACAACACTCCCTCTTTGCAGAAAGTAAAAAAACACCCCGACCAATGCAAATAACACCGACTCCGAATAACCGTTCATAAAGTAGATGGAAAAAGGCATAAGAGACCAGATCATCACAATGATCGCAGACAGGTATTCACCGATTCTTAACGAAATAACTTTAAAGAAAAACCAACTTCCGACAAGATACCCCAACAGACAAACAATCAGTTGTGCAACAACTGAACTGAAGCCGAAAATCACGGCAATGACCTTTATGATAAGAGGATAGCCGGGCAGAAAAGCTATATCTTGTTTTACGGTAATATCGCCATTAAAATCATACCCATAGTCCACGATATTTCTGTACCATCCAGAGTCCCAACTATAGATTGGTTTTCCCAGCATTAACCAGATGAGAAAAAACAGAACTGGTGATAGAAGCAAAGGATAAATCGCCAGCAAACCAAGCTGCTTGCGGATTGGATTATTCATGGTTCCTCCAAATGGTGCCATATACGATTACTGGCCTTGGAACTGTGCTAATCGGTATACTATTCTGGATTTCCATGTTAGTTTTTAACTTGACACCATTGAAATGCATAAGGGGGAAAGTAAAAACAGAATGCTGCAGGCAAACACAATGTCTCTTTGGTATGTATACTTTAAACCGCCACAACCTGCGTTTTTAAACCCCCAACCCTGGGGTGATGAAAATCATCCAAAAACTGGTTTTAAATTGATCCCATTTTTTCACCAAAATATATGGCAATTTTCATCAGCCCACCCTCCCCCCGGCCCCCCGCTGGGAGAGTAGTGAACGGTTACAGCAGAGTTGTGTTATGATAACGGTTGCAGTGCAAAATCCATTACATGACGATAGATATCCAGAACCCGTTTTGCCGTACTTTCCCAGGAAAACAGTGCTGCCTGAATCATGGCTTTCTGTTTTAGCTGCTCTCTAATAAGGGGGTTTTCAATCAATTGCGACATCGCAAGACATATATCTTCCTCTTTTAGAGGATCTATCAGTATCCCGGCATCCCCAACAACCTCCGGGATAGATGTATTGTTTGATGCAATCACCGATGCACCCAAGCTCATGGCCTCTAAAACCGGGAGACCAAATCCTTCATACAGCGATGGATAAATAAAGGCAAAACAATTGCGGTACAGCCAGGCAAGCTGAGCATCGGATACATATCCCGCCAGTTTCACATGATCACTCAGGCCCATTTTGCTGATGTAATCTTCAAGATCATCCTCCATCCAACCCTTTCCGCCGGCCAGAATCAGTGGATAACGTTCAGCGGATTCTTTTTGAAATCCAGCATAAGCTCTGAGAAGCCTCCGAATATTTTTACGCGGCTCCAGCGTCCCGACTCCAAGCCAGAACCGATTTGAAGTAAGCCCCAACTTGATTTGAAGAGATGCATCAACGGGAGATACATCCGTAAAACGACTGCCTTCGTACACAACTGCAATGCGATCTTCAGGGTAGTGGGGAAATACATTCAAAAATGTTTTTCGGGAATAGTCGGACACCGCAGCGATATAATCCGCATAACAGGAGGCATCAAAAACCCCGTTAAAACAAATCCATCGGTTTTCTTCCGTCGTAAATTCTGGATATTCCAGAAAGTTCAGGTCATGAAGCGTATATATCAGTTTCGCGTTTTTAAATCTTTTGGGACATGAAAAATTATTGGAATGCACAATATCAGGGGTTCCAAGCACATTTTCTTTATCCGGAGTCATTTCTTCCCAGAACTGCCTGGATTCGGCAGCACCTGCAGCAATCACCTTTCTGGTGAATCGTGGACTATGAATCGTTCGCGTTGATCTTTTTCCGTCGGGATCCCAATAACTTGTGCCAAAATTTGGGAACAAGATATAATCGTTCTGCTCATCAATCCTTGAAAGCGCCTGGATCAGGCTGTCCGCAAAATATCCGCACCCTGCTTTCGCCTGACCGGTCTGGCTGATATCAAATCCAATTTTCATGATTTGACCGCGGCGGCATATTGTTTTAGGGCGGCGACTTCCCAGCCGACCATTGTTTTCAAAGCGGTTACCGGAATCCGATAGCGCCAGCGAAGAAACGCTATCAGGGAAACCAAAATCAAGCAATGAACGAAATGCATATTTTTATCCGGAGTTTCCCTTGAGCAGCCTTTTTCTTCCACAATCACATGGGCGTAATTGATAATCCAGCGATCAGGAACTGCTCTTATCGTTTTTTGAAGCATATCGTTGATTTCACGATGAACCGCCCGGCGCGCCCCCAACGTCTTGTTCTCTTTATACATTCTGGATCCGGCCAGACAGCGGGATATCCGGTAAAAATCGCAGAATTTTCCCAGCCGAAGCCAATACTCATAATCCATGCAATATGTTAAACTTGCATCAAGCATACCGGCCCGCGCCATCAGACGCCTGCGGAAAAACACAGCCGGCTGACACAAAAAACAAACATCCTTCAACCTTTCATAGTCCCAATCTTCGGTATAATAAGATTCCAGCACAGCATCCAGTTCGTCGATATGGACAGCATCACCATATACCACATTGGCTTCCTTATGTGTTTCAAAATAATTGACAACAGCTTCCAACGCACCGGGGTAATACACATCATCGGAATTCAGCCAGCCTATAATATCTCCGGTTGTGGAGCTGATTCCTTTGTTTACAGCATCCGCCTGACCATTGTCTTTTTCCGAAACAAAGCACAACCGGTTAACATACCGGTTTGCGATATCAGACGTAGCGTCTGTGCTTCCTCCATCCATGATAACATATTCCAGACCCGAAATATTTTGATTCAATACACTTTGAATCGTTCTTTCGATATAAGCGCCCTGATTGAACGAAGGCGTAATCACCGAAACAGATAACCCCATATGTAATATCCTTTTCCAGATTCCAGGTCGTTACAACACAATAAAACTTTTCAGCACTTCGGCCAACCCGCTGTCCTGCCCGGCTAGCTGCCACAGATTTCAATCAGGTTATAGGCGCAGCAGGAGGCCATATCACAATTTGATGTTGATCTTGGTCTGACAGGATACACCGCTTGCACCGCACCCCAAGATGACGATGGTCCTCCCCCATGTTGGCTTTTGCCGGACTGAACGTCTGCCCTACCCCAAAAGACAAAAAACCGCCTTGCTCCGATAATGGAATACTGACAACGATTTCCTCACCGCGGGTGATTTTCCACTTTTGATGTGTCATGGATTCGAGCTTCATCTCAAGCACTGTCTGCGAATGGGGTGTCCATGGCGGCAATTCGATGACCATCTCAATAATGCGGCCTGCATTGCCGGATTCAAAGGCGACGCTGAACTCCCCGCCTGTCCACAAATCGCCAAAAATACCACTGATTTCATTCTTATACAAAGGTTTCTTTTGCAACGTCAAATTAAATGAAGCAAGATATTGGGCCACCATATCTTCGCTGCTGAAATATTGCAATCTCTCCTGCCCTTTTTCGATTAAATCTGACCGGATCCGTGGCTCTGAAAACAACGTTTCCATACTGCGAAAAATGTCTTCGGGCTTTCGTGGGTCAAAATACAAAGCGGCGTTTCCGGCAACTTCTGGCAGACTGGAAGCATTGCTGCACAAAACCGGTTTGTTGAAATTCATCGCCTCCAGAACCGGAATGCCGAATCCTTCAAAAAGCGAAGGGAATATCAAACAGGAACAACCTTCCCATACTGCGGAAAGCTCATTTTCCGATAAATACCCTGGAAAATGTACATAAGACGCCAGCCCCATCCGCCCGACACAATCCTTCAACACTTGCTGCTCACCTGTCAGCGCACCCGTCAACACCAGATGCAGAGGCATCTCCGGGTGACGGGAAAGATACATGCCATAAGCTGTCAAGAGCATTCGGTGATTTTTGTGGGGCCAGAAATTGGCGGGATAAAACAGGTAAGGCTGCGCTGCGATTCCCAGGCGTTCGAGCAATGCGTTTTTTTCTTCACTGTCCAGCCGTTTCAATCGAAACTGAATACAGTTGGGGATAACAAATGATCTTTCTATCGGAATTGAAAGCGACTGCACGGCGGCCTGTCTCGTGTATTCGGAAACGCATATAACGGCATCAGCTTTGCGTGCCACATCCTGCATAAACGATTTGCGGTGAAAATATTCATCGGGGGTGAAGAAATGCGGAAACTCCTGATATTGTAAATCATGAATAACGGAAACCACGGGAATCCCTGGTTCAGCGAAGTCAGGCGCTGTAAACGGGCAAAAGAGTAAATCCACGCCGCGATCTCTGAGGGAACGGGACTGAAATAAATTCTGCTGAAATCTTTTTGCAAATAGCATCAGGTGACGCATCAGGATTTTTGTAATCCCTTCTTTCCTGACGATGTTTTCAGTCTGGCGATTTCTGTGAATTACACACAGTCGCTTCATGGCGGGCGAATCCAAAACCGCCAGTTCATCATGATTCCATGACGCGGTTAAAATCAAAAAGCGATGATCTTTGGCCATGGACTGAAATCCCTTCA
>JBAXVB010000719.1:0-2297 GCA_037129415.1 Deltaproteobacteria bacterium | reverse complement strand
TCCCAAAATCATTTTCTGAAAGTCTATGCAAGTGGGTGCGTTATCGGTCGGGGATGTACGAAAAGTACTATCCCCTCCCTGCTGCCTTCCCAAAATCATTTTCTGAAAGTCTATGCAAGTGGGTGCGTTATCGGTCGGGGATATAACTCAAAAGTAGTTGACACTTTTTTTGATGAGCCCAAATGGCTTGATCATCATTTCAGTAGGGGCGGGTTCCGAACCCGCCCCTACTGATAACGATTCCCCCCTTTGAAAAGGGGGGCCAGGGGGGATTTAGTGGTCGTTGGTAGCTTATCACCGTTTTCAAATCCCCCTTAATCCCCCTTTTCTAAAGGGGGAAATCAGTCATAATGACCTGGATGGAACGACGAATGTCCCTTGACTGGATATTTTATATCCAGAAATCGGGGCTGCATCTTGGATGTCCACAGTCGAGAGCGAGAATGGGAGATAATATTTACAAACCGGAGTGAAGCTAATGGCGCTGAATCTAAACAAACGTATCCTGGTTACCGGCGGGGCCGGTTTCCTGGGGTCTCACCTGTGTGATCGTCTGGTTGAGGAAGGTCATGATGTCCTTTGCCTGGATAATTTTTATACAGGAACAAAGCACAATATAGAGCATCTGTTCGCTAAACCAAATTTTGAGCTGATTCGTCATGATCTGGCTCAGCCTGTCTTTCTTGAGGTTGATGAAATATACAATCTGGCCTGTCCGGCATCCCCGGTTCATTACCAGTACAACCCGGTGAAAACCGTAAAAACCTGCATCATGGGCGCCATTCACATGCTGGGTTTGGCTAAACGGGTAAAAGCCAAAATCCTTCAGGCCTCAACCAGCGAAGTGTATGGTGATCCAGCGGTGCATCCGCAGTCCGAAGCTTACTGGGGTAATGTGAACCCCATCGGTCTGCGTTCCTGCTACGATGAAGGAAAACGCTGTGCAGAAACCTTGTTTTTTGATTACTATCGTCAGAATCATGTCAATATCCGGGTGGTTCGCATCTTTAACACCTATGGTCCCCGGATGCACCCCAATGACGGCAGAGTGGTAAGCAATTTTATTGTTCAGGCCCTTTCGCATCAGGACATAACGGTGTTCGGGGATGGCTCTCAAACCCGAAGCTTCTGTTATGTTGATGATTTGATTGATGGAATGGTCCTGATGATGCAGGGGCAGGATGATTTTGTCGGTCCGGTAAATTTGGGCAATCCGGGTGAGTTCACCATTTTGGAGCTGGCTGAAAAAATCATACGCTTGACAGGGTCGCGCTCCGGAATCATATTTCAGCCCCTTCCCCAGGATGACCCGCTCCAGCGCAAACCCGATATCTCGCTGGCCGCGGAAAAACTGAAATGGACTCCAAAAGTGAATCTGGAAGAAGGTCTGGAACGGACGATCGCCTATTTCAAAACAATTCTGAATACATCATCTTCAGTCTAACCGTCATATTTTGCCATCAGAACGAAGCATGTGATTTATAAATGGCTTGATTATTGCTTTACATGACGACTTGTGGTCTTCAGCCAGAAAACCTGAGTAGTTGCAACATTTGGAGGAAAAAATGAATACCGACAGACACCGGAAACAGCAGGGCTTTACCTTGATCGAACTTCTGGTTGTTATCATTATTCTGGGGCTGCTTTCCGCCCTGGTAGCACCGAAATTTTTCGGAAAGGTGGACAAGGCCAAGCTGAAAACCGCCAAAACACAGATTGAACTCTTTGGATCAGCTCTGGATGAGTTTCGTCTGGACAATGGCCGTTATCCCACAACTTCGGAAGGTCTTGAATCGTTAAGATCCAAACCAGGCGCACTGGCCAACTGGGAAGGTCCTTATCTGCCCAAACAGATTCCGCAGGATCCTTGGGGCCGGCCGTATGTTTATACGAGTCCGGGGGAGCATGGGCCTTACGATCTGATCAGTTATGGGCCGGACGGTTCGGCAGGTGGAGACAGCAACATCGTAAGTTGGCAGTAGTGTTGAATACTTCCTTCGACAATATAAAACAGACGCTCATCAAGCGCTTCCGGAGGGTTCAGCCGGAAGGGGATGTTGTTCCGGTCTGTGCCTGCCCTGAATTGCCGGTGTTCGAGGATTTTCCGGAGCTTATTGAAAGCGGCTTTCCGGAAAACCCGCCGGCGTTAAATCCATTTAAATCGCACTACATGAAGCGCTTCCGGTTTATTCCCCTGGATGATTCCAATGGCAAGGTGCTTGTGGCAATGGCTGATCCGCTCGATTTTATCACCCGCGAGGTCATTGAGCGCGCCTACGACAAGGCTCTGAATATCC
>JBAXVB010000718.1:0-2303 GCA_037129415.1 Deltaproteobacteria bacterium | reverse complement strand
TTCTTCTGAGAAACTGCAACTGTTGGCGCAGTCTCTGATTTTTTACGAGCTTATCAATTTTTGAAGCGAAGGAAAACGCGGATGAATCGACTAACTCCGGAAAGTCTGAACACACTTCGAACGGAAATGGGCCGTTTCATGGCGGTCCGTTTCATGGACGACGTTCCAGCCGAAAAACCGGCATATCCCTATCACCTGATGTTCTGTGGCGGCACCGGCTGCCGTGCATCCAAAAGCATGGAGATCAAGCATCGCCTGATTGAAGCCATCGAAAGCAGGCGGATTCAGGATAAAATCGTGCTGGTCGAGACCGGATGTATCGGCTTCTGCGCCCATGGCCCAGTCATGGTCGTCTATCCGGGAGGCGTTTTTTATCAGTATTTGCAACCCGATGACATGGACGATATTCTGGATCAGCACATCCTGAAGGGCTGTCCCGTAGATCGGCTACTGTATCACGATTGTCGCCAGAGCAACGGCATCGGCTCCGGCCAGTCCATTCTGCGATTAAAAGACATTCCCTTCTTCTCCATGCAGCAACCTCGGGTATTAAGGAACAAAGGCCGGATCGCCGCCGAACGCATTGAAGAGTATATCGGAACCAGCGGTTATGCCGGGGCCTGCAAGGCGCTGCTCGAAATGAGCCCCGAGCAGATCATAAAGGAAGTCAAAACTTCCGGCCTGCGCGGTCGCGGCGGCGCTGGATTTCCGACCGGTCTCAAGTGGGAGTTCGCCAATCGTTCGCCGGGAACCATCAAATACATTCTCTGCAACGCCGATGAAGGTGATCCCGGCGCTTTTATGGATTGCGCGGTTCTGGAGTCCGATCCTCATGCGGTTCTGGAAGGCATGATCATTGCGGCCAAGGCCATCGGCGCCCACCAAGGGCATATTTACTGCCGAGCCGAATATCCGCTGGCCGTAAAACGCCTTCGTATCGCCATTGATCAGGCACATAATTACGGTCTGCTGGGAAAAGACATTTTGGGATCAGGCTTTGATTTTGACCTGGATATTTATCGCGGCGCCGGTGCTTTTGTTTGCGGTGAGGAAACAGCGCTCATGACATCCATTGAGGGCAAACGGGGAACTCCCCGGCCCCGGCCCCCATTTCCAGCCATTCAGGGTCTGTGGAAGAAGCCTACTGTTCTAAACAACGTCGAAACCCTGGCCAGTATCGCCCAAATCATTTTAAATGGCGGTGCTTGGTATGCTGAGCTGGGGACCCTTCGCAGCAAGGGAACCAAGATTTTTTCGGTCACCGGAGATGTAAACAACGTGGGGCTGGTGGAAGTCCCTGTCGGCGCTGCGCTGGGCGATATCGTGTTTGATATTGCCGGCGGTATTCCCAAAGGCAGGAAATTCAAGGCTGTACAGCTTGGCGGGCCCTCCGGAGGGTGTATTCCCGGCCAACACCTGAATACCCCTGTGGATTACGAATCGCTGACCAAACTGGGCGCTATCATGGGCTCAGGGGGCATGATCGTCATGGATCAGGACAAGTGCATGGTGGATGTGGCCCGCTTTTTCATGGAGTTCTGCGCGGATGAGTCCTGTGGCAAGTGTACGCCATGCAGGGTCGGCACCCGCAAGATGCTCGACGTCCTAACCCGGATATGCGAAGGCGATGGCCGCAACGGAGACATCGAAACCCTGGAAAAATGGGCGAACATCATGCGCAATACGGCTCTTTGCGGCCTGGGACAGACCGCTTCCAACCCGGTGCTTTCGACCCTTCGCTATTTCAGGCACGAATACGAGGCGCATATCCGGGAAAAAAGATGCCCTGCCGTGGTTTGCGCCAGTCTTTTTGACGCGCCCTGCCAGCATGCATGCCCGGTGGGGATGGAAATTCCCGATTATATCGCCTTGATCCGGGATGGCAGGCTGGAAGATGCTTACAAAGTACTCCTCAGAACCAATCCCTTTCCCAGTATCTGTGGCCGGGTCTGCGAGCACAGTTGCGAGCTGAAATGCAGACGATCAATGGTGGATGAACCCCTTGGCATCAAGTACTTGAAGCGCTACATCACGGATCACGCGCCGAGGCCTAAGGTTTTCCCCGTCCCCATTGTTCGCATGGAGAAGATTGCGGTTATTGGTGCGGGGCCATCTGGCCTTACTGCAGCCAAGGACCTGGCCCTCAGGGGATATTCAGTCCGGATATTTGATCAGTTTTCCGAGGCTGGAGGTATGCTGCGGTGGGCCATTCCGGCATATCGCCTGCCACGCGAGGTGCTTGCCCGGGAGATTCAGGATATATTTGATCTTGGCGTTGAATTTCAGGGCGACACACTGATTGG
>JBAXVB010000717.1:0-2303 GCA_037129415.1 Deltaproteobacteria bacterium | reverse complement strand
TGGGGTGGGTCAGTTTTCTTTGGCAAAGCCGGGTCAGTTTTAATGAGCGTTAAAGGGGTTTGCGCAGGTACTGGAGCGCGACCCATCGCTCACACCTCAACAGGTCGAACATGTCCGGACTATCACCCGCAGCGGCGGGCATCTGCTCCATCTTATCAACGACATTCTTGACATGTCCAAAATCGAAGCCGGGCGGACCATCCTCAATGAAGTCGATTTCTGCCTGCACGATCTTCTGAGCGACCAGGAGTTGATGTTCCACTCCCGCGCCGTTGCAAAGGGATTGCAGCTTCTTGTGGAGCGGGATGAAAATGTACCGCGTTATGTGACCGCCGACGAGGGCAAGCTGCGACAGGTATTGGTCAACCTGATGGGAAACGCTGTCAAGTTTACGGAAACGGGCGGGGTCGCCTTGCGGGTGCGTGTCGAGGCGGTCGAAGGAGAAACCTTGAAGGACAAAGTATCCCTGCGGCTAATGGTCGAGGTGGAAGACACCGGCCCGGGGATTCCAGACACGGACAGGGACCGGATATTCGATTCTTTTCAGCAGACGGCGGCCGGCGCGAAAGCCGGCGGCACCGGACTGGGTTTGGCCATCAGTCGCAAGTTTGTGGAAATGATGGGCGGTGAACTCACGGTCACAAGCCAGGTAGGCGCAGGCAGTTGTTTCCGGTTCAAGGTGCTGCTGGCGCAAGCTGGGGACATTGCCGAGCAGGAAAAACCGGCATTGCCTTGCGTTGTTGGTCTGGAACCCGGCGCCGGGCCGTTTCGAATCCTGGTGGTGGATGATATACCGGACAACCGCACCCTTCTGTGCGAATTGCTCCGACCCGTGGGATTCGATATTGCAGAGGCGAGTAATGGCGTTGAAGCCTTGGATGTCTTCGATAGATGGTCGCCTCATGCGGTGCTCATGGACATGCGCATGCCAATCATGGACGGTTACGAGGCCACCCGGCGGATCAAGGCCACGGCGGCGGGCAATGCCATACCCGTCATCGCCGTTACTGCCAGCGCCTTTGAAGACGATTTTGAACAGGTGATGGCCACCGGCATGTATGCCTATCTGCGTAAACCCTTCCGAACAGAAGATTTATTTGAGATGCTGGGAAAATGCCTGGGTCTGCACTATGTCTTTGCTGATGATACAGCCGATACCCCTGGACTTTTGAAAGCCGCACCGCTGACTGCGGAGTCCATAGCTGCGCTGCCAAAGGATATTGTCGAAGCAATGCGGCAGGCTGTGGAAGAAGGCGACATGGCCCGTTTGACGGAGCTTGTCGCCCAGGTGGAAAAGATTGATAGCGCTACGGCCCGTGGACTGCAAGTGTTGACTGACCGGTACGACTACGAAAAACTCGGCCAATGGCTGGAAAAGGGAGGGACTGACAAATGACTATGAATAAGATGCCGGAAACCACAAACATCATGGTGGTGGACGACACCCCTGCCAATTTGAAGCTTTTGCAGGAGATGCTGCAGGCCAAAGGCTACCTTGTGCTGACATTTCTGCGTGGTGCGTCTGCATTGAAAGCCGCGGCAAAGAACCCGCCCGATCTCATCCTGCTCGACATCAACATGCCGGAGATGAACGGTTTTGAGGTATGCGAGCGATTGAAGGCGGATGAAGTGCTGAAGGATATTCCCGTGATCTTTATCAGCGCTCTGACCGAAACCGCAGACAAGGTCAAGGCCTTTGCCGTGGGCGGCGTGGATTATATTACCAAACCGTTCCAGTTCGAGGAGGTGAACGCCCGCGTGGAGACACATCTGCGCTTGCGAAGGCAGCAGCTTGAACTGCAAGCACTGAATGAGCTGAAAAACCATTTTCTGGGAATGGCGGCGCACGATCTTCGCACTCCGATTTGCGGGATCATGGGCATCAGCGAATTGCTGGCTGGCCAACTTTCGCCTTTGCTGACCGAGAAACAGTCCAGATTTTTCGATATGCTCCTCGCTTCGAGCCAATTCATGGCTGGTATGGTCAATGATTTGCTCGATATGTCCGCGATTGAATCCGGACATCTCACCGTCGAGAGGCGGATGGTTGATATCACTGTTCTGATCAAGCAAAGCGTTGAAATCAACGAGTTGTTCGCTTCCCCCAAAAATATATCAATAGCCATAAGCTGTCAGGAGCAGTTGCCACAGGTTTTCGCTGATACCAATAGAATCGAACAGGTAATCAACAATCTCCTTTCCAACGCGATGAAGTATTCTCAACCGGGAACCAATATTACCGTGCGTCTGCGTCATGAGAGCAATGAAGTCATAATCTCGATTGCCGATCAGGGCCCCGGCAT
>JBAXVB010000716.1:0-2308 GCA_037129415.1 Deltaproteobacteria bacterium | reverse complement strand
GCCCTGAATGTGAAGTGTATATCCCACTATGTCGATGTAATGATCTTTGCCGGTATTTTTAGTCTGGTTAGCCTCGGGCTTTGCATGCTCATGGGCTATGCAGGCCAGGTTTCCATGGCTCAGGCGGCTTTTTTCGGAATCGGGGCTTACAGTTCCGGAATTCTGACCAGCCGTCTGGGATGGAATCCCTGGATGGCCATGCCCGCGGGCGCAGGTGTGGCCGCCCTGGTCGCATGGGTCATCGGCGTTCCCGCCCTTCGCCTCAAAGGGCACTATTTGGCCATGGCTACATTGGGATTTGGCGTGATTGTTCATATTATCCTGGGCGAGGAAGTGAAATGGACAGGCGGACCTTCAGGTATGGTCGATATTCCGGGGCTTCAAATTGCAGGCTGGAAGCTGACAAGTGAAGTGGCATGGTATTACATGATCTGGTCAGTTGTGTTTATAGCTCTGCTGTTCTGTCTTCATGTGATCTACT
Source organism: Deltaproteobacteria bacterium (assembly GCA_037129415.1). Lineage (GTDB taxonomy): Bacteria > Desulfobacterota > Desulfobacteria > Desulfobacterales > Desulfatirhabdiaceae > RAAP-1. Next base: position 1,827 of record JBAXVB010000716.1, on the reverse strand, counting down.
CCAGGGTGGGCCGTGGACTCAGAGCCATTCATGAAGAGGAAATGGCGGCGGAATCCATGGGCGTTCCCACAGCTTGTTACAAGGTTCAGATATTTGTATTCAGCGCTATTCTATCAGCCATTGCAGGAAGTTTTTATACCCATTACGTTACGTGTCTGAATCCGGGGTCTTTCAATCTTATGTGGTCCATCCGTTTTGTGCTGATGGTCATGGTGGGAGGAACACAAAGTCTCTGGGGAGCGATTCTTGGTGCGGTTCTGCTTACCTTTGCGGGTAATGAATGGCTTCAGATTTTTTCTGATTTTGAAATTCTTGTATATGGTGCGATGTTGCTGTGCGCAGCACTTTTTTTACCCGGAGGCCTGGCTTCCCTGGTTCCAAAGGTCATCGGAGTTTTCCGGAACTCTCTGACCTCTCTTTGCAAACGATAAAGCACCATGCAAGAAGCCTGCTGTCCCGATTCATCTTCCATTCTTGAAATTAGTGATGTCCAGATGCATTTTGGCGGCATTGTTGCGCTGAAAGGTATCCGGTATGCTGTGCCACCTGGCATCATCCAGGCGCTGATAGGACCAAACGGCGCTGGAAAAACAACCCTTTTTCACTGTATCAGCGGATTGATCCAGCCCACATTCGGTCATGTTCTGTTCGAAGGCAGACAGATCGACGGTATGCTCCCCCACAAGATTGCTCGGCTTGGCATCTCACGCACCTTTCAGCATGTGGCTCTTTTTAAATCCATGACAGTACTGGAAAACATCATGCTGGGACGGCACCCGAAAACCAAAAGCGGCTTCTGGGCAACCGGTTTGAGGCTGCCTGCCATGCGCCGGGAAGAACGCAAAATTCTGGAAATGGCCAGATATCATCTGGACTTTGTAGGGTTGGGGGATTTGGCGAATCTTCCTGCCGGAACGCTTCCGCTGGGCAAACAGAGGATACTTGAAATTGCAAGGGCCTTGGCTACTGATCCCAGACTACTGCTTCTGGATGAGCCTGCCGGAGGGCTCAACATCCGGGAGACTGAAGTTCTGGGAGATCTGATTCAGCGTATCAGAGCCTGTGGAGTGACGGTAATCCTTGTAGAGCATGATATGAATCTGGTCATGGAGATTGCGGACAGGATTCTGGTGCTGCACTATGGGTCACAATTGGCTTCGGGGACACCGATGGAGATTATGGATCATCCCGCTGTGATCGAAGCCTATCTGGGAGGTGGATAATTGGAATTTTTTCAATGCTGACGGTCTCTGATATCCACACCTATTACGGGAATATCCATGCTCTCAAGGGGATATCGCTTCAGGTACGAAGCGGGGAGATGGTTGCTCTGATCGGCGCCAATGGCGCCGGAAAAAGTACGCTTGTCCATACCATCTGCGGTCTTATACGGCCGGAAAAAGGCGCTATCACGTTTCAGGGAGCCGCAATCCAGGGGCTGTTGCCTGAATCCATTGTTGAACGCGGAATCGCAGTTGTACCGGAAGGCAGGCATGTTTTTTCGACCCTGTCCGTGGAAGTGAACCTGCAGATGGGGGGCTTTGTCCATAGAAGAAACAGCAACCAGATTCAGGAAGACATCCATTGGATGTTTGATATCTTTCCTATTTTGCGCCAAAGACGGCTTCAACTGGCTGGAACCCTCAGCGGCGGAGAGCAGCAGATGCTGGCCATCAGCAGGGCGCTGATGTCCAGGCCTCAGCTTCTCATCCTTGATGAACCATCCATGGGTCTTGCTCCGTTGGTGATCAAGGAGATATTTCGCATTGTCCTGGATCTGAAAGAGAAAGGTAAAACGATCCTGCTCATCGAACAGAACGCCAGGGC
>JBAXVB010000715.1:0-2317 GCA_037129415.1 Deltaproteobacteria bacterium | reverse complement strand
AAGCCCATGATAATGACGAGGTGATTCAGGGCATTATTCTGGCGCGCGTTAAAGGCGGTTTTTCTGTGGATGTCGGTGTCCAGGCATTTTTGCCCGGATCTCAGGCGGATCTGCGCCCGATTCGCAATCTGGATGAAATGGTGGGAAAAACCTTCAATTTCAAGGTACTGAAATACAACCGAAAACGTAGCAATATCGTGTTGTCCAGACGCGCCTTGCTCGAGCAGGAACGAGAAACCAAACGATCCGCCACATTGACTACCATCCATGAAGGCAAAATCCTGAGCGGAACCGTAAAAAATCTTACTGAGTATGGCGTTTTTGTTGACTTAGGCGGCGTTGACGGTTTGCTTCACATTACGGACATTTCGTGGGGCAGGGTCAAGCATCCATCCGAACTCTTTAAAGTAGGAGATGAAATTACCGTCAAGGTTTTGAATCTGGATGTTGAAAAAGAACGCGTCTCCCTGGGTATGAAACAATTGACACAAGATCCGTGGATTGCCGCGGTTGAAAAATATCCGATTGCAGCGCGCATTAATGGAAAAGTCGTCAGCCTTACCGATTACGGTGCTTTCGTTGAGCTTGAAGAAGGTATTGAAGGTCTGATTCATGTTTCTGAAATGTCATGGACCCGAAAAGTTCGCCATCCTTCCAAGATCGTCTCCATCGGCGACATGGTTGAAGCAGTTGTGCTGGACATCAAACCGGAAAATCGCCGGATTTCTCTGGGAATGAAACAGATCGCACCCAATCCATGGGATGTGATCAGTGAAAAATATCCAGTTGGCACAACTATTGAGGGCAAGATCAAGAACATCACTGATTTTGGTATCTTCATCGGGATTGATGAAGGCATTGACGGTTTGGTTCATATTTCCGATATTTCATGGACAAAGCGCATTAAGCATCCTTCTGAAATCTATAAAAAAGGGGATGTTATCCAAGCCATTGTACTGGATATCGAAAAAGACAACGAGCGGTTTTCCCTGGGCATCAAGCAGCTTCAGCCAGATCCATGGAAAACTGTGGCGCAGCGGTATGAAGTTGGCAAGATCATTACCGGCACTGTCACCAACCTGACGGATTTTGGTATCTTTGTCGAACTTGAGGAAGGCATTGAGGGACTGGTTCATGTTTCTGAAATCAGCAAGGAAAAAATCAAGACGCCAGTAGGCAAATTCAATATCAACGATGTCATTACCGCTCGTGTCATGAACATCAACAGCGATGAAAGAAGGATCGGACTTTCCATCAAACGCCTTGAAGTGGAAGATGAGCAGGCATTGCTGTCCGAGTATGTCAACAGCATGAAGCCTGGCCCATCGACTTTTGGTGAACTTCTCAAGGAAAATCTCCAGGAAAAGTTGAGTAACGATTCAGGCCAGTAAAGCTTTACATTGAAAATGATTCCCCCCTTCGTAAAAGGGGGGAATAAAAAAACTTATGTATTCGCTCGTTCTCATGATTTCTTTTTGGGAACAAAACCTTCGCAATCGCTCGCGGTTCTACCACAATTCAGTCCTGCCGTTTTGTAGAATATCGCCCCCGAATTTACTTCATCACCTCTTTATTGGAATCATATCATGTTCTCCCGAAGACATCCCTATCTGCATTTTATGCTGTTTTTTTCATCCATTGTCTCAGTTTCGGCTATCGTAATATCGCTGATTGTAGTGATGGGAATCAAATACTCAACCCAGGGCGATATTTCAGATGCTGAAGAAAAAGTTGGTGTCGTCGAAGTGAAAGGCTATATTGCCGACCCCCAGGAAACCATTCAGGACATTCGCAGGTATCGCGAAGATAAATCGATTAAGGCCATTGTTATTCGAATAGACTCACCCGGAGGAGGTGTCGGTCCTTCTCAGGAAATTTCCAGAGAACTCCAGAGAACACTTCAGGATAAAAAAGTTATCGCATCCCTTGGTGCCGTGGCGGCTTCAGGTGGGTATTATATTGCGTCAGCAGCCAGCGGCATTGTCGCCAATCCGGGCACCATAACCGGAAGTATTGGGGTCATTATGGGATTTACCGATATTCAGGGACTTCTTCAGAAAATTGGTGTCACGCCGGTTGTCGTCAAAAGCGGTGAGTACAAGGATATCGGTTCTCCTGTCCGCACGATGACGGATGCCGAAAGAACCCTTCTTCAAACGTTTTCGGATCAGGTGCATCGACAGTTCATCACAGCAATTGCGGAAGGCCGGCATATTGAATACGAAAAGGTCGCCTCAGTCGCCGATGGCCGGATATTGACCGGTGAAAATGCGCATGAACTGGGACTGGTTGACCGGCTTGGAAACCTGGAAGATGC
>JBAXVB010000714.1:0-2317 GCA_037129415.1 Deltaproteobacteria bacterium | reverse complement strand
GAAAAGATGGAGCGATAAGAGCGATAAGGGTCAAATCTTTTGCCATCTTTTATTTTAAAGTTGACAATTTCTGAGTGTATCCTCTATTTCCAGGCCGCCCAAATATGTGGGACTGGCGACCTGATCAACCAAAAGTATAAAGCTGGAAATGCAGGATGCAAAAAAATCAAGTCCTAAGGAGAAGTTATTTATTGTGACGAGTAGAACAATAGATTCAGAAGTATTTTCTTCCCTATGGCATCCTTCTCATTTTCAGGATGCCCAATCCTCTGTGCTTTTGCATCCAAACTGCTCTGCATGGATCATCATCAATCCGACCGGCAGAGAAATCGCTACTGATTTATTCTCCGGAATTGCACCTGACCAAATCGCGGATCGTTTAAGCAAAAGCTATGGAATCCCTAAAGAAACCGCCCAGGCTGATACCGAGCGGATGATGCGTGAGTTGTCCGCCGCCGGTCTGTTTCCCTTGAGCTTGAGCCAATCTCCGGCCCCTCGCCGAGATCCCTGCCTGAAAAACCTTTCTCTTCAGTTGACCAACCATTGCAATCTGCGATGCCCCCACTGCTGGGTGGATGCAAATCGTGACAAACATCAGGAATTGCCGCTGCATGTAGTGCGCCTGTTAGTCGATCAACTGATAGATGCTGGGGGAACCGGGATTACGCTATCGGGAGGAGAGCCGCTTCTGCACCCGGATTTCAGCGATATCCTGGACCATATCGGAAACCGGTTGACCATTCGTTTGCTCACCAACGGCACCCTGATCGATTCGGAGTGGGCGCAGCGGTTTACAAAACTCGATATTTATATTCAAATCAGCATGGATGGCTCTTGTCCACAAATTCACGATTCGATTCGAGGTACAGGTGCGTTTGACAGAAGTATCCGGGCAATCCATCTGCTTCAGGAATTCGGACTGGGCGATCGATTGAATCTGTCCACCACAATCATGGATGCCAATCTGCAAAATCTGCCCAATATTATCCTTATGGCGGAAGATATCGGTATTTCTCTGGTAAGGTTTTTGCCCCTTCGCCAACTGGGCCGCGCAAAGCGAACCTGGGATGGCATTGCCGGCAACCTGTCCCGTGAAGCACACGAACAGTTTTATGAACGGATTAGCAGGCAGAGAAAGTGTATTTTTCCCAAAACGATTACTGAAATCAGTTGCGGATTGAGTGGATTTGTTCTAAAAGTTCCGGAAACTGATGGCATTTGGTGTCCGATAGGGCATAAAATGGAAATTATGGAAAATGGGGATGCATATCCCTGCGGGCTGTTAATCTGTCCGGAATTTTATATGGGGAATGTTTTTCAAAAAAGCCTGCGAGAATTGATGGCGTCACCTGGCATGGCCGCCGCCTGCCGGTTGCTGGTGGAACGTCGAACAATTGGGACATGCGGGGCATGCACATTTCGTAATCTGTGTCAGGGTGGATGCATGGGACTTGCCATGGATCACACAGGAGACGTTCGGAATGTAGATGATTTCTGTCAATACCGTAAATCCGTTTATGTCCGTGCGTTCGATGAGCTTCTTGTCCGTTCGGAAGAAAGTGAGCAAGGTAAGCCGGTTTGAAAATCGCTCATTATCACATCCTGAATAGTTGCCTGAGTCTCACCACAGATGATCGCCGGGTATTTCATGCCTTTGATCAGGATTATGAAGCTTTCAGAAAAACGGCTCCCAAATTTCAGGTTAATCTGGCGGTAAGCGTGTTTCAGAAAAACGGCGGTCTGCATCTGATTATTAACGACCTGAATTGGCAAATTGGTGGGAATCAGGCTCTGCACTGCGTCTATCACAAGATTCTGGATCATTTGCATCAGCAGTTGGCTCAGCAATTTTTTCTGATCCATGCCAGCGTAGTGGCGCGGGATGGTCAAGCCATTCTCATCGGTGGGCCAGCCGGAGCCGGTAAATCCACTCTGACTTTGGCCCTCACCCATCTGGGCTATGGGTTCATGTCCGATGATCTGGCCCCGCTGGATCGTATTACAGGCATGGTGAATCCTTTTCCACGGACGCTCTGGATTGCCGATCCGGATGGTCATGTATCCCATGAATGCCTGCGATCCGGAAAGAAGCCGCTGCCCGCTGTCAGTTTTGGTGATCAGCAGATCCGGACCCCGCAGCAACCGAAAGTCCTGTTGTGGCTGACCAGTGGCGCTGCAGATCCTGAATATCTGGCGCTGCGCCTTACATTGGATCCTGCTGGAGAGGCGGAAATACTACGCGCCCTGCAAAATGTGGGACATCTAACGCTAACGTGCATCAGTCCCCATACTTGGCAGGTACTTATGGCCAACATCC
>JBAXVB010000713.1:0-2320 GCA_037129415.1 Deltaproteobacteria bacterium | reverse complement strand
CCGCTGGTTGACGCACCAGATGTGAAGGGGGGAATGGAATACCATCCTGAACCAATCAAAGGGCGTTTCGAGATTCAGGAGGATTCTCGCAAAATAGATATTGTCATCGCCCGTGATGGTCGGCATGAAGACCTGCTCAAACCTGTGGGTAGCACTGAAATCCTGGATAGTGAAGTATGCAGACCTGCTGATGGACTATCCATTGCCGGAGCCAGTCTTGTGAGACATTTTGTCAGAACTGCCGATAATTGTGAAAAGGCTCTGCAGTCTGTGAATAGGAACCAGAAAATTATCCGGGAATTTATTCTCGGCAGTGCAATACGTTATTGCAGAAAATTTGCCGACACTTGGTATGAAAGTGGAATTGAAAACGAAATTAAAAGCGGGATTAAAAGCGAAAAACAACTATCGCTGTGGTCAAATGATACTAATGAACAACGGACCAAAGAAACACCATTTCGTTTACTGAGTTTCCCTTTTTCAGTACCTGCCCCTAAAACGATGCCCGTAGATATTCATGTTCGTATTCGCCCGGCCAGTGGTATGGCGCACATGGAAGTAAAACCGGAAGATACATCTTTTCTGCATGGGAGAAGTGTTTTTGTAGATTATCAGACAATGCGACCCTGCCAAGCGGAAGAGCTGATAACAGATGCCAAAGGATGGCCGCCTCTTGAAGAGCTGACACCACATCCAGCAATTGGTATTTGGAACGGAATTGATGAGTTGGTCAATGAATTTGAGCAAACAACACCACAAACAAAAATTTTCACTATACGTCTGCAGCAGATGTATGATTTTTTGAAAACACAGAAACCCTATTCTTTTCCAGACGGAAGTAGAGTAAATCTGCCTGTACTAAATCAGAATGGTTTGCCAGGTTCTCAAGTAGGTGAGAACCTGATTGCCCGCTTTTCTGTAGCATTGCAGATTCACACATCAAAAATTCGAAGTTGGAATACTCAAGAAACACGCAAAATGATAACCAGAGCTACATGGCTTTATGGAGCAACGCCCGACAATGTAAATAACTGTATCATGAACTATATTAAATATAAAACCGCAACAGGAACAACATGTGAGGCTGGTAGCAGATCATTAATGGATACCAGCAACATTCAGGCGATTTTTGAGTATATTGCCAAAGATATCCGCGAAAGAAATGTCTTTCCAATGCAGAATATACGAGCGATCAAGAATATTCTTTCGTTGCGCAGCAATGGTCAGGAAGCACTGCATGGTACAACAACAACAATATTCATGAACGCTTTGCTTAATGAGATCGATAAACCAAAATACCACTACACACCAAAATTTTTTACTTGTCTAAGCCTTCTACTTTTCCTTTTGCGATATCGAAAATGTGATGAACAATTTCTACCATACGACAGTGGCGAAACAAATGAAATTATTGTGAAACTTAACTATCATCTTCCCTTCATGAAAGCAAATATGGTGGGAATACGATATAAGAAGTCTGTAGAAGCCATAAATGGTATTATCGACTACCTTAATTTTAAAGGAAAGACCACTTTGATTGATACGCTGAATTTCCTATCTGATAATGAAAATAACGAAAATGATGAGTGAATGGTCACAATCTGCGATTTCCTTCCCTCAACAGGGACGAGTTGGGACAGGGGTTCAAAAGCGCAGATTGTGACCATTGATACGAACCGCATGCACTGCTCATAAAGGAAGACTGCGGCTGACTACTTCGTTTTTTCATGCTCCAGGCTGACGCAATATGATCTGGCTCTTATGGCCGGATCGGCAAATGCTGCAACCATGTCCTGAATATCCTGGGCCGTCAGTTCTTTGCGCGGCTTCAGACTGAGGCCCTCATAATTTAAAGCCACCACGGGGGGTTGACCCGTTAAGTTTTCAGGAGCAAAATGACCGGCGTGCGCCAGTTGCATAACGATTTTACCGCCGGCCTCATGGACTGCCTCCGTCATTTTACAAAGCTCCGGAATCAGTGCGTCCTTGTAAATATCTGCAAATAGCTATCACATTTGACGACAGGAGGCAAGGTGAGATAAAAAATCGCTCCCTGCATGAAGATGCAGCGAAGAAGTATATTGGGCGAACCTCTTTTACCTGCTCACACGCCTTTCTGCGTCAGCCACCTCAGCTCGAAATCATCGGTGGGGCATTCCCTTTCATATTTCAGCAAATTATGATAATTGATGACCTTGATTTATTGTTTGCCACGAAAATACTTTTAAACCACGAAACACACGAAATTATGCCCGCTTGCAGTACAAAAGGATGTGAATCATGATCAAATTCCCCTACGGAATGGCGGATTTCAGACAAA
>JBAXVB010000712.1:0-2320 GCA_037129415.1 Deltaproteobacteria bacterium | reverse complement strand
TCACTTATCAGAACAGGCTATTTTATTTTTAAACCCTGTTTTTTTATTCGGAGCTTTGTTCCAATAGCTTATTACCTCAAACCAATAACAGTCTTCGGCCTTTTTTCCTCCTACCTGTCTTTCTATTCAGGATTTGAAATGATCCATCACCCGCTTGAAGCCGGGCAATGATTTGATAATGGTGTCATCCGATACGCAGAATGCGATTCTGAAATGCCCAGGCCCGCCAAAACCGCTCCCCGGAACCACAAGAATCAGTTCCTGTTGCAGTGCTTTTACAAATTCAACATCATCGGGTATAGGGGTTCGCGGAAAAAGATAAAATGTCCCCGGCGGTTTTACAAAATCATAGCCACTTTCCGAAAGACCGTTACAGAGAAGTTCCCGTTTTCTGGCGTACGCAGAAATATCCACACTTGCTCCCTGCATCTTGGCGATCACGCGCTGCATGAGGGCCGGCGCATTGACAAAGCCCAGTATTCGGTTGCACAAGGCCATGGCGCCAAGCAGCGTTTCCTTATCGGTTGCAACTGGGTTTACAGCGATAAATCCGATTCGTTCTCCCGGAATCGAGATGTCCTTTGAATAGGAAGTGGTCATGATGCTTTCAGCGTAACAGCCAAAAACACTTGGAACCTTGGCCCCGTCATAGATGACTTTTCGATAAGGCTCATCCGCCATCAGATAAATGGTTCGGCCAAACGATTTTGCCTTTTGGGTCAGCACTTCCCCCAATGCCATCAGACTTTCTTCGGAATATATCTGTCCGGTCGGATTGTTGGGAGAATTGATCAAAACAGCCTTGGTCTTTGACGTAATGGCATCTGAAATGGCCCTGATATCCAAAGTAAAATCCGGATTAGTCGGAACCGTTTTTAGTATGCCGCCATGATTGCCGACATAGAACCCATACTCCACAAAATGGGGCGTCGGTGTTAAAATCTCATCCCCTGGATCGGTTATGGCTTTCAAAATAACATTCAGTCCTCCTGCTGCGCCGCAGGTCATGATAATCTCGGCCGCCGAAATAGGAACGCCCTGCTCCGAACGCAAATAATCCGCAACAGATTTGCGGACTTCCGGGTAGCCGGTATTGGGCATGTAACCGTGACACCCCGGCGTTTCTTGGTCCAAAATGGTTTTCAGGATGGTTTTGAATGCCTCTGGAGGATCCAGATTGGGATTTCCCAGACTGAAATCATATACATTTTCCGCCCCGTGAATTCCCTTCAGGCGAGCGCCTTCTTCAAACATTTTGCGAATCCATGAGGATTTTATCAGAATGCCTTCAATATGCTTGGCTATGGTCATGATTGGTTTCCTTATTTTTACCGTGAAAATATTATTAAGCCACGAATGACACGAATCAAGTAGGGGCGACCGGCCGGTCGCCCTTACCGTCTTTGCGTGAGAAACGGCATCGGCCTGATCTTGTTAATAACGTTCCGGACTTTTTCCTTCATTATTCCTCCTCGCTGCCTGGAGCCCGTCGTTCATAAAAATTATTTCTGAAATCATCGAATGCATCATTTATAATGGCGTTTCGCATTTCCGCCATCAGACTGATATAATAATGAATGTTATGAATGGTGTTAAGCCGGTACGCAAGAATTTCGCGGGACAGGTACAGATGCCGCAGATAGGCTCTGGAATAATGCTGGCAGGTATAGCAGGCGCAATGCTCATCAATTGGCGCCGTGTCTGTTCTGAAACGGGCATTGCTGATATTCAGCGCTCCTTTTGGCGTAAACAACTGCCCGTTTCTGGCGTTTCGCGTCGGCATTACGCAGTCAAACATGTCCGCCCCACGACTGACCAGCTCGACCAGGTTTTCCGGGGTTCCAACACCCATGATGTATCTTGGGGAAGAGCGGGGAAGATGATGCAGGGTGATCTCGGCCATCTCCAGCATAACATCCGCCGGCTCTCCAACACTTAATCCGCCTATGGCGTATCCGGGAAATTCCATTTCCACAAGGGCCTCCGCCGAAGCCCGGCGCAAATCCGGGTACATTCCTCCCTGAACAATTCCGAACAGCGCATGGGAATCATCGGCTTGATCCTTCCAGGCGGTTTTGCAGCGCCTTGCCCAGCGTGTAGTCAGATTCATGGCATCGGCCGCCTCTTGTCGTGTTGAGGGATAGGCAATACACTGATCAAGGCACATGATGATATCGGCATTAAGGCAACTCTGAATATCAATGGCCTTCTCCGGGGTGAGCAAGTGCCTTGAGCCGTCGATATGGGACTGAAAATCCGCGCCTTCTTCTGTGATTTTCCGCAATCTGGCCAGAGAAAAGACCTGAAATCCGCCGCTGTC
>JBAXVB010000711.1:0-2322 GCA_037129415.1 Deltaproteobacteria bacterium | reverse complement strand
AAAAAGGAGAAACAGATGGAATCTTTCAGCAGAGCGCACAAAGGAAGGCTGGCTATTCGGGCTTTCAAAGTCATTGCCGATGCCATGGTGATACGCGGAAATTATAAACCCTCTGGCACATCAGGCCAGGCCCTGGAGATGGCGCTTCGAGACCTGAGTCCGGAAATCTATGGCACCATGAATGACCCTCGCAGCATTGAAATCAAGGGGTTGGAATACATTCTGGACCGCCTCCCCAGGGGAATTGAAGAATGCACCCGGATTGTTCTGACTGCTCACGAAGCTTTTGAAAATACTTCTTTTGAAAAAATTCAGCCGAACAAGCGCCGCCGCCTGTCCTACCGGGTAAGTGAAAATGAAATGTGTTTTGTGATTACCACCGGACTTAGCGAAATATACGATGTTCTGACCCACATCACATTTTTGAACATTGAGGCTGGAAAAATTTTTCAACACATGAAAGAATCCAGCGGAGATTACACCAGCGGCTGGAAGGATCTGGAACGTATTACTTCCAGGGAAGACACGCTTACCGACCGACAGCTTGATCAGGCCATCTGGAACCTGAGCATTTTTTTGGGAAGAACATATCAGGAGACCAAGGATACTTACGCTTATCTGGATGAAAACCGAAAGTCCTGTGGATGCAACAACAGCCTGTTTCAAATCATCTACCGCATGGGAAAACGCGTTGAACGGGAAAACGCCTGCAGGGACGATGAACTCCTGATCTACTTCACCCCGTCGCTTCAGAGCATGATTGGCCATCATCGCTATGGGCCCCAGTGGGCCTGGAACGTCAAGAACAAACTTTGCGAAATCGGACTGAAGAACCGTCCCCTGCATATTATCAGCGCCAACATGCACAGCGTGGTGAATCTGCTCTATGGATATGCCGCCGCCTGCGCCGATAGCCAGGAGAAACCCGACGGAGATTTGTACCGGTTTCTGCAAAACTCCCGGGACAAAGGCGAAATGATCAAGGCGTATGCGGTTGCAAACGGGTTTCATGATGTGCCGGACACCTCGGAAATGCTGATTCATGCCCAGATCATCGATATGGCTCAGCTTGATCAGTTAATGTTTCATCCAGATCTTCACCTGGAACGCCAGAACTTGAAAAGCACCAAGCCGGTTCTCCTGGTCATTGATTATGCCTTTGGCACCCAGGCTTATGAAGTCATGGATGAAATTCTGTCGCAATTTCACCAGAAGCCGGGCATTCAGGTTTGCTCCATATCCATCATGGGTAAAGCCGGTATTCTTCCGGGCGGCAAAGGGGATATCATGTTGCCGACAGCTCATGTTATGGAAGGAACTCCACATAACTACCTGGTTCAAAATGACATGGAAAAAACCGATTTCGATGACTCAGTGGATGTCTATGTCGGGCCTATCGTTACTGTTCTGGGTACGTCCCTTCAAAACCGGGATGTTCTGGAAAAATTTCAGACAACCAGTTGGAAAGCAATCGGTCTTGAAATGGAAGGTGGGCATTATCATCGGGCCATCAGCGCAGCCATTATTCGGGGGCACATCTCACCCGATATAAAGCTTCGATATGCCTATTACGCCTCTGACAATCCCATGCTCAGCGGCCAAACCCTGGCATCCGGCAGCATGGGAGACGAAGGAATCAAGCCGACCTACATGATTACCAAGGTGATTGTCGAAAAAATAGTAAACTCTTCAAATCCTCAGTAAACACTCATGGCATGGTCATGTCGCCCCCATGAATGAAAATTATTTCTCACGAGAAGGCGCGACGAACATTTTTTTCGTGTCTTTCGTGTGTTTCGTGGTTTAAAAGTATTTTCACGGTAACAGGTTTTTGTTTTGATTCCGCCTCTGCCGTGATGACTTTGTATTGACAGTATCCGTTAAACATTTTACAGATGGGAAAGAGAAATGGCGAAAAAGACTGCAATTGCATAAAACAGGCGAAATTGAGAGGAGGGCACTGAACATGACCGATTTTATGACGATACTCAAAGAAAGAAGAAGCGTTCGCAAGTATGAGGAAAAAGATGTACCACAGGAGATTCTGGATCATATTCTTGAAGCGGTTCGCTGGTCACCTTCCTGGGCCAACACCCAGTGCTGGGAAGTTGTGGTTATCAAGGATTCGGAAATAAAGGCGAAGCTTCAGGAAACCATGGGTTCCAAAAATCCGGCGACCAAGGCGATTGTTAACGCCCCGGTTCTTTTGGCCCTTTGCGGTAAACGGAAAAATTCGGGATATTACAGTGGCGCGGTAACAACAAAATTCGGTGACTGGTTCATGTTTGACCTGGGAATCGCCACGCAGAGTATCTGTCTTGC
>JBAXVB010000710.1:0-2324 GCA_037129415.1 Deltaproteobacteria bacterium | reverse complement strand
AGAGACTGCGCCAACAGTTGCAGTTTCTCAGAAGAAGAACTTCGTTTTCCAAACATAGGGCTACCTGCACATATCTGAAAAACTACACCAAGGCGCGGCATCCAGTCCACTGGATGCACTCACATTGAGCAGCAGGCGAGCCTATTTGAATCCTTCAAGAATTTCAGGAATTTTCATAGGTTTAACCTGTGCAAATGTCTCCCCACCTGCCGCCACAACCGGCGCCAGAGCGCAGGCTCCGAGACACCGGACGGTCTCCAGCGAAAACCGGTTGTCCTCGGTTGTTGCGCCAGGTTCGATGTGAAGCAGTGCGGAGAGCTTTTCCAGATTATTTTTGCCTCCCCGAACGTAGCAGGCCGTGCCCATACAACAGCGAACGGTATGCCGTCCTCTTGGAGTTGTGGTAAAAAAGGAATAGAAAGTAACCACGCCCCAGACTTCACTGAAGGGAATTGTTAATCTGAGAGCAATTTCTTTAAGGATGGATTTAGGCAGGTAGCCGAGAATTTCCTGAATTTCTTCAAGAACCGGAATCAGCGCCCCCGGCTTCGAACAGTTGCGAGTGATAACAACATCTGCGGCAGCCCGCTGCTCGCAGGAAAATACATCGGGAAATAGCGACTTGCCGTTCGTTTCTTCTGCATTCAGCATGATCGGAGCCTCCTTATTCTTCCTGTTTTAAGATGCTCACATACCACATTGATTGTATGAAAACCAGCATTTTTTTCACATTTCGATGCTGTCAAAATCCATTTGAAGAATGAGATCAATTGTGAAAGAATCCATTGGAAGCTGGAACAACGAAACGTGATAATGAAATGGTATTTTGGAGGCATTTATGGCAAAGCAGAAAAAGGCTGAAAAAAATATGGAAAAATCCATTGAAAGAATCAATGAAAAAAGTGGTGCCTCTTACGGGGTTATTGCGCTGGCGTTTGTCGCAGGCATGCTGGCCGGAATTTTGTTGACCCTCTACAAGACGGGAGGCAGTCCGCCCGTACCCCCACATTCCGAGGTGGAACACAAATCATCCGCCGATCTTTCGGATCAGATTGCAGGGCTGGAATTTAAAACATCCCAGAACCCTGGTGACATTGCTGGTTGGATACAACTGGGGAATTTATGCTTTGATTCAGACCTTCCGGAAAAAGCCATCGCTGCGTATAAAGAGGCATTGGCCATTAATCCCGATAATGCCGATAATGCCGATGTATTGACGGATATGGGTGTGATGTATCGCAAAAGCGGTAAATACGACGAAGCGGTTCAGTCTTTCGACAAGGCCGTTGGTGTTGACCCCAAGCATGAAATTGCACGGTTTAACAAGGGGATTGTGCTGATGCACGATTTAAACAATCCGCAGGGCGCTATTCAGGCATGGGAAGAACTCCTGACAGTCAACCCTCTGGCCATGGCGCCAAACGGCCAATCCATAGATGAAATGCTCAAGAAAATGAAGCAGCAGTGACTCAGTCGTCGTACTGAAAATTGCGCGCATTTTTTTGCATCGCTGTAAGCATTGAATGTGATTCTATCAAATCGCATATTGCCTGAATATCCTCGAATTGAAATACCGGAACCCTTGCAGAATATTGGGAATCCGTAACAAACGCCACAAGAAGGTCATCTTCCGGGAAAATTGGAGTTTGATGGATTTGTGATCGAAAGACTTCAATTTTAGGTTTCTTCTCCTGTTTATAACCTTCAACCAGAATGATATCCACATCCTGAAAATAGGACATCAGACTGTCCAGACTGTTTTCAGTTATGGATTTCATCAGGGCAATCTCCCCCGAGGATGCTGCTATAACGGTATCTGCGCCGGCAGCGCGGTGACGATATGTGTCTTTTCCTTTTTGATCCATCGAAAAACCATGAGAGGTATGCTTTATGGTTCCAACGCGATACCCCCTGCGTTTCAGCTCTGGGATGAGTCTTTCAACCAGGGTGGTCTTTCCGGAATTTGAATGGCCAACAATTGTGATTACCGGCGGCATGATTGTTCCATTAACAAATCCATATATTGATGAGGGTTCATAAGCGCTCCACGAAATTAACAAAAGTGTTATGCTTCCGATGACAGTCTGCTTTGCCTTATTCCATGTATTATCCGCATGAGTTGCTACACTGATGCATGTGTTTATCAAAAACAGACAGACTGTCAAGAAATATTTTCAACAGATGCTCACGGGTTCAGAGAGAATCCGACGCAGGGGTTCCTCCTTGACAGCAGCACGGGTTTTTCCTAAACTGCAACAAAAACATGACGATTCATTCACAGCCAAACACACGGATACCCATGACTGCGCTACTTGAAGTCAAAC